>JAKFCH010000173.1:0-4361 GCA_036676765.1 Deltaproteobacteria bacterium | reverse complement strand
GGGCGGCGGCGGTCCGGCTCCGCCCGCCGGTGGCGGGCCCGCGCCGACCGAGCGCAGCGAGTCCGGAGGGGACCGCCCCCCGCCGTCCGATGCGGGGGGCGCGCCCGTGGTGCCAGACCCCCGCGCCCCTACCGGGTGCCGCGCCCCGTGATCCGCTCGATCGTGGGCGGGCTCCACGTGCCGTCGAGCACCGCCTCGCCCGGCCAGTAGACGCGGAGCGTGAGGTTGAAGGGGCCCTCGGGCGTGGGGAGCCAGTTGGCGGCGCGCTCACCGCGGGGGGGCGTGGGTTGGAGGAGGAGGTCGAGCGATCCGTCGGGGTTGGGGACGAGCGCGTCGCGGCTGCCGAGCGCGTGCCGGCCGAGGTCGTTGGGGACGAGGAAGCCGTCGGTGTCGTAGAGGGTGAGCGACCAGAAGGCCTTGTTGGGGGGCGCCTGGCGCGGGAGGAAGTGGACCCGGTAGGGCGCCCGGCCGTCGAGCGGCGCGCCGGTCGCGTCGGTGGACACGGAGTAGTAGGTCGCGTCCTCGGGGCGGTTGGCGCCGAGGCCGACCAACGCGATGGCCGCGCGGGTGTCGTAGTCGGTGCCGAAGGCGGCGGTGTGGGGCGGCGCGCGGGTCCACCGGTTGGCGACGGTGCCGAGCTGCCGGGCATGGGCGGCGATGCGCGCCAGGCCGCGTACGGGCGCGTCGGCGACGGCCGTGACCGCCGCCTCGGAGAGCCGCGTGCTGTCGAAGGGCTCGCCGGGGACGAGCCCGATGGCGGTGAAGCGACGGAGCGCGGGCGCGTCGTCGGGCGCGGGCGGGTTGGCGTGGAGCGCGGCGGCGAGTGTGGAGAAGTACGTGGCGCCGTCCATCTGGGCGACGACCTGTTCGGGCGGGCGCGTGGCGGGCGGGGTGGGCTCGGGGGCGCCCTCGGACTTCGCGCGGCCCTCCACGGTCGAGAGCGGCGTGAGCCGGTAGCCCTCCTGGACCGCGCGCGCGGCGGGGAGGTCCGCCGGTCCGAGGACCGCGGTGCGTCCGATGATCCAGACGAGGTCGGTGGGGGAGCGGACCTCCACCACGTCGTCGGGGAGATCGCCCCGCCAGCGCGGGCCGACGAGCGCGTAGTCGCCCTCGCCGGTGCCCGTGGTGCGGCTCCCGAACGAGGCCACGGCGTTGGTCCACGCGTCGAGGACGGGCATGACGTAGTAGCGCCCGCCGGTGTCGGGGAGGTGGAGCACGACGGGCTCGTCGCCGAGGTCGACCCAGGCGGTGGCGTAGAGGGTGTCCACGTTGGGGCGGACCACGAGCCTCGTCGACGGGTCGGCGAACGACGTGGCGCGCGCGAACTGCCCCATCGGCGCCCGGTGCTCGCCGGGCTCGCGGACGGACGTGGACTGGCGCCGCGTCTCCTCCGTCAGGACCAGCGGAAACCCCCACACCCACGCGTCCTCCGCGATGGCGGCGAGCTCCTCCGCGGGGATGACGAGCGGCTCGTCCTCGGTGAACTCCTGGGGGGCCAGGCCGCCCCCCGCTCCGCCCGCCCCCGCGCCGCCCGCGACCGGCTCGGTGAGGGCCAGGAGGACGAGGCCTCCGAACACGACGCTCCGCTTCACGGATCCTCCCGGCCGTCCACATGGCCTCTGGATGTGTGGGTCCTGTCCGGGGAACCGGCGACGGCGCGGATGTCACGTTCGGCCGCCGGTGCCGGACGTTCCGGGCGGGAGCCCGATACACAGGTGGGGGGCGTTGCGGGGGGGCACCCCCCGCCCCATGAACCCGGAGACCCCGATGCACCGAATCCTCCGCATGGACGAAGAGCACCTCCTCGGCATCGACCGCGGCGCCGTCGAGCTGTTCCGGGTGTCCGAGCGCGGACGCGAGGTGACCACGATGGCGCGTCACGTGCGCACGCCGCAGCTGCTCGCCGCCATGGACGGGCGGCGATGGGGGATGTGGCTCGCGCCCGCGGGCACCGACCCGGTCGATCCGACGTGGGTGGAGGTGGCGCCGGACGAGGCGCTGCTCGTCGAGGCCGGCACGTGGCACCACGGTCCGATCCCGCTCGAGGCGGCGGCGGGCGCGTACCTGACGGTGGAGGCGCCCGGCACGAACCAGGACGACCTCGAGGAGCGCGCGGTCCGCCACCGTTGAAGTACACGCGGTGACGGACGAGGGACCGTCAATCGGTTAGCCCCGGCGCGCGCACGGGAGCGCCCCATGAACGACCTCGACCTCCGCATCGCCAACACCATCCGCGGCCTCTCGATGGACGCGGTGCAGGCCGCCAACTCCGGTCATCCGGGCATGCCGCTCGGCATGGCGGACGTGGCCACCGTGTTGTGGACGCGCTTCCTCCGCTACGACCCCTCCCAGCCCGAGTGGCCGGACCGCGACCGCTTCGTGCTCTCCGGCGGCCACGGGTCGATGCTCCTGTACTCGATGCTCCACCTGACGGGACAGGCACTTACGATCGAAGATCTCAAGTCCTTCCGCCAGTGGGGCAGCAAGTGCGCCGGCCACCCGGAGCACGGCGAGGCCCCCGGCATCGAGACGACGACCGGCCCGCTCGGCCAGGGCTTCGCGAACGCCGTCGGCATGGCCATCGCCGAGGAGTGGCTGCGCGCCCGCTTCGGCGAGGGGCTCGTCAACCACTGGACCTACATGACGTGTGGCGACGGTGACCTCATGGAGGGCATCACCGCCGAGGCGGCGTCGATGGCTGGTCACCAGAAGCTGGGCCGCCTCATCTGCTTGTGGGACGACAACAAGATCACCATCGACGGGTCGACCGACCTGACGTTCACCGAGGACGTGGGCGCCCGCTTCGAGGCGTACGGCTGGCACGTCCAGAAGGTCGACGGGCACGATCGCGAGGCCGTCGCCGCCGCGCTGTCCGCCGCGCGCGACGTGACCGACCGCCCCTCGATCATCGCGTGCCGCACCAGGATCGGCTTCGGCTCCCCGAACAAGGAGGGGAAGTCCGCGGCCCACGGCGCCCCGCTCGGCGTCGACGAGGTGCGCGCGACCAAGCTCCGGCTCGGTCTGAACCCCGACGAGCACTTCGCCGTTCCCGACGATGTCGTCGCCGGCATCCGCGCGAAGGACGCCGACCGCAAGGTGCTCCGCGAGGCGTGGGAGGCCCGCATGGCCGACTCGCCGAAGGCCGCCGAGCTCCGCAAGTTCCTGTCGGGCACCCTCGACGTGGACGGCATCGCGTTCCCCGTGCACGCCGCCGGCTCGTCGCTCGCCACGCGCAAGTCGAGCGAGGCCGCGCTCCAGGCCGCCGCCGCCGCGATCCCGAACCTCGTCGGCGGCAGCGCCGACCTGACCGAGTCGAACCTCACCCACATCAAGGGATCGCCCGCCTTCGAGCCGGGCCACCGTGACGGCCGCAACCTCGCCTACGGCATCCGCGAGCACGCGATGGCGGCGATCTCCAACGGCCTCGTGCTCCACGGCGGCGTGCGGCCGTACTGCGCCACGTTCCTCATCTTCCACGACTACATGCGGCCGAGCGTGCGGCTCTCCGCGCTGATGAAGCAGCCGGTCGTCTACGTCTACACGCACGACTCGGTGTGGGTCGGCGAGGACGGCCCGACGCACCAGCCGGTCGAGACCCTCCAGGCGATGCGCCTCATCCCGAACCTCCGCGTCATCCGCCCCGCGGACGGCAACGAGGCCAACGAGGCGTGGCGCCTCGCCCTCGGGCACGACTCCGGCCCGACCGCGCTCGCGTTCACGCGCCAGAACCTCACGACGCTCGACCGCTCGGTCTACCCCCCGGCCGCCTCCATCGCGAAGGGCGCCTACGTGCTCCGCGACGTGGCGGACCCCGCGGTGGTGCTCATCGGGACGGGCTCCGAGGTGCACGTGGCGCTCGAGGCCGCCGACAAGCTCGCGGCAGAGGGGATCGCCGCGCGCGTCGTGAACATGGCGTGCTGCGAGCTCTTCGACGAGCAGGACGCCGCCTACAAGATCAGCGTGCTGCCCCGCGGCGTGCCGCGCGTGAGCGTCGAGGCCGGCACCACGAAGGGCTGGGAGCGCTACGTCGGGCTCGAGGGCGCGAGCGTCGGCATCGATCGGTTCGGCGCGAGCGCGCCGGGCAAGACCGTGGTCGAGAAGCTCGGCGTCAACGCGGCGAACGTGGTGGCGGCGGCGCGTCGCGTCCTTCGGTAGGGGGCATCGGGTAGCGGCGGCGGGCTACCGGGCAGAGCGCTCCGCCTACCAGGCGGAGCGCACGCACCGGAATTGAGCGGGCGTTGATCAGCCGAACAGCGGCGCCGAGTCGAGGGCCTGCTGAAGGCGGCGGCCGCCGAGGGCACCCCTGACGGACAGGTCCCCGCTCGACGTCCTCCGGGCGGCCGCCGAGGGCACCCCTGACG
>JAKFCH010000172.1:0-6742 GCA_036676765.1 Deltaproteobacteria bacterium | reverse complement strand
ACGGCCCGCTCCTCGCCGCCCTGGGCCACCGGCTGGCGGCGCTGATGCCCCCCGCGGCGAGCTCGGCCGCGCCCACGCGGCACGAAGGCGTCCCGGCGGCGTCGGCGCGGCTCCTCGACGCCGTGGAGCGCTTCGTCGTGGCGGTGGCGGAGGCCGCGCCGCCGCTCGTGCTGGCTCTCGACGACCTCCACCGCGCCGACGCCGAGACGATCACCGTGTACCGCGCCCTGGCCGGCGCGCGGCACGCCCGGCACCTCCTCGTCGTGGGGGCGTGGCGTGCGGAGGGGGACCGCGCGGTGGCCGACGCGGGGCTCCCCGCCACCCGCATCGACCTCTGCGGCCTCGACGCGCCCGCGGTGGCCGAGATCGTCGACGCGACGCTCGGTGACCTCGGCGCCGACACCGCCCCGCTCGTGCAGCTCGTGCACCGGCGCACCCGGGGCAACCCGCTGTTCGTGCGCGCGTACCTCCACCACCTCCTCGCCGCGGGGGCCATCCGCCGCATCGGCGGCCGGGGCGGGGGCGCCGTCGATCTCGAGCTGGCGGGGGCGCTGGACGTGGAGGCCGGCGTCGCCGTGCTCCTCGTCCAGCGGCTCCGTGGCCTCCCCGAGCCCGTCCAGGACGCGCTCGCGGTGGCCGCGCGGGTCGGGGACACCTTCTCCGCCGCGCTGGTGGCCGCCGGGCTCGACCAGCCGCTCCCCACGGTCGAGGCGCGCCTCGCGGAGGCCGCGGAGGCGGGCATCGTCGCGCCCGTGCCCGCCGACCCGGAGGCCGGCTGGCGGTTCCTGCACGAGCGCCTCCACCAGGCCGCGTTCGCGCTTCGGGAGGGGGCGGCCGCGGCGGCGCTGCACGCCCGCCTCGGCCTGCTCCTCTGCGAAGCGCTCGCGCCGGACCCCGACGCGACGCGCCTCCTCCGCGCGGTCCACCAGCGGGGGCTCGGTGCGGCGGCGCTCGAGACCGTCGCCGAGCGGGACGAGCTCGCCGCGTTGAACCTCCGCGCCGCGTGTGTGGCCCGCCTGGGCGGGGCCTTCGGCGCCGCGCTCGCGCTCGCCGACGGCGGGCTCCGCCTCCTGGGCGACGACCCGTGGCGCCGCCCCGAGGTGGCCGCGTCGCTCCTTCTGGAGGGCGCCCGCGCGGCCGTGCTGGCCGACCCCGAGCGGGTCGACGGGCTGGTCGACGCGCTCCTCGCGCACACCACCGACCCGGTGCGCGCGGCGGAGGCGCTCGAGGTCCGGGTGGATCACGAGCTGGCGCGCTCCAACGCCGAGGCCGCGCTCGATGCGACCCGCGCCGCGCTGAAGCGGCTCGGGTACCGCCTGCCCGCCCGGGTCGGGAAGTCGCAAGTGGCCCTCGCGCTCGTGCGCGCCGGTGTCGCCCTCCAGGGGCGCACCTCCGAGGCGCTCCAGGCCCTGCCCGAGGTGACGGACGCGCGGGCCGCCGCGGTGCTGCGCCTGCTCCTGCGCGCGTCCACGGCGGCGTACGTGACCGATCCGGAGCTGTTCGCCTACTTCGCGTGCGAGATGGTGCGGCTGGGGCTCGACGCGGGGGCCTCGCCCGGCACGGCCTGGGGGCTCCTCGTGTTCGCCATCCTCCGATCCGCCGCCCTGGGCGATCTCGAGGGGGGCTACAAGCTCGGGGAGCAGGCCCGGCGCATGCTGGATCGGTTCGCGCCGCACGGCCTGGAGGCGCGGGCGGCGTCCGTCTGGTTCGCCACCATGCACCACATCCACCATCCGTTGAGCACGTCGCTGCCCGCGCTCGAAGCGGGCATCCGGCAGGGGTACGCGGAGGGAGACGCGCTCCACGGCGGCGTCAACGCCGCGTTCTACGTCAACTACGCCGTGTTGTGCGGCGAGCCGCTCCACCGGGTGCGCGCGGGCATCGAGGGCATCGAGGCCGACCTCCGGAGTCGCCGGCAGGAGCTCGCCCTCGAGACGAGCGCGCCGTTCCGCGCGCTCGCGCGTCGCCTCGTCGGGCCGCCGGATCGGCTCGCGGAGGATCCCGCGCCGGAAGCGGAGCGGCCATTCCAGGCATTCTCCGTCTACTTCTGCCGGGTCGTCCTGGCGGTCCTGGCGGGCCGCGACGCCGACGCCCTCGCCGGCGCCCGTCGCGCGGACGCGTTCCTCGCCGCGGCGCGCGGCACCGCGAACGAGCCGCTGTTCCTGTTCTACGCAGCGGTGGCGGCGGGGCGCGAGCTGGCGTTCGGCGCGACGCGGGACGGTGGGGCGCGGAAGCGCCTGCGGGTCGGGCTCACGTCGATGTGCCGCCGCGCGCAGGCCAACCCGGTCGACTATACGAGCCGCGTTGCGCTGCTGGAGGCGCTCGACCTGGTGGTCCGCGGGCGCCCGGTCGAGGCGATCGGGCCGCTCGACGCGTCGGTGCGTTCGGCGCGTGCGCGAGGGGCGCCGCACGAGGCCGCCCTGGCGTTGGAGACCGCGGCGCGCCTCCACGCGCACCTCGGGGGCCTGGAGACCGCCGGGCTCCTCGCGGCCGCCGCGCTCGAGGCGTGGCGGATCTGGGGCGCGGTCGAGCTCGCGTCCGCCGCCGCCGTGCGGCTCGGCCTCCCGACGACGCCGCCCGTGTCCGACGGGCCGGTCCGGGTGCCCGACGTGGAGGTCGTGCTCAGCGCGACCGAGGCGCTCGCCGGCGAGGTCGGCCGGGAGGCCCTCCTCGGCTCCCTCGTTCGCCTCGCGGCGCTGCAGGCCGGCGCCGAACGGGTCGTGCTGTTCAGCGCCGGTGGCGATCGGCTCCGCGTCCGCGCGGTCTACGAGGCGGGCGTGGTGAGCTTCCTGCCGGGGGTTCCCCTCGGCTCCTACGGCCGCGCCTGCGCGTCCGCGGTGCACCGCGCGGCGCGCGGCGGCGAGGTCGTCCTGGAGCCCGACGCCGCGCGTGCCTTCGAGGACGACCCGTGGGTCCGCTCCGCCCGGGTTCGGGCCGTCCTCGCCGTCCCCGTGTTCCTGCGCGGCGCGTTGACCGGCGTGCTCCTCCTCGAGCACACGCACACCCCCTTCGCGCCCACGGACGTCGCCCCGCTGCGCGCGCTCGCCTCCGTCGCGGCCGCCCTGCTCGAGAACGCCGCGCTCCTCACCCTCGTGGAGGAGCGCGCGGTCGAGCTCCGGAACGCCAACGCGGCGCTCCTCGCGCACAGCGGCCTGCTCGAAGAGCGGGTGCAGGCGCGCACCGCGGAGCTCGACGCGCTGACCCGCCTCCAGGCGTCCATCCTCGACACGCTCTCCGAGGGGGTCTGCGGCGTCGGGCCCGACGGGCGCGTCACCTTCGCGAACCCCGCCGCCGCGGCCCTGCTCGACGTAGGCGTCGCCGAGCTCGTCGGCGCGCCCTTCCACGACACGTTCCACGCCCCCGATGCAGCCGCGACGCCGGACGCCGGCGGCGCGGCGGCCGCCCACGGCGCGCCCGCAGGCTCGTGCCCCCTGTGCGCGTCCCTCGTCCCGTTGCAGGACCTCCCCGCGCGCCTCCGTCGCCCCGACGGGAGCGTCCGGTGGGTCGAGTGCGCGGTGCGTCCCAACGGGGGCACCGTGAACGCCCGCGTGCGGGTGATCTCGTTCCGGGACGTGGGCCGGCGGCGCGAGCTCGAGTCCCAGGTCCGCCACAACCAGAAGATGGAGGCCATCGGCCTCTTCGTCGGGGGGGTGGCACACGAGTTCAACAACCTCCTCACACCCATCCTCGGCGGGGTCGAGCTCACCCGGGAGGCGCTCGGGCCCGATCACGCGCTCCAGCGCTCGCTCGCGAACCTCGAGCGTGCGGGGGACCGCGCCGCCGAGCTCGTCCGCCAACTGCTCGCGCTGGGGCGCCACGAGGAGCTCGAACATCTCCATCTGCCGCCCATCGACCTCGTCGACAGCGCGACGGAGGCAATCGCCTCGCTGCGGCAGCGGTTCGGTCCGCAGGTGGCCCTCACATACTCGCCGACCCCCGGCGCCTGGGCGCGGGTCGATCACGCCCAGTTCCGCCAGGTCCTCGCGATCCTCTGCGTCAACGCGCGCGACGCGCTGCTCGCCGACCCCCGAGGGCCCGCGCGCATCGACGTCTCCGTCGGCCCCCGCTTCGTCGACGCGGAGGTGGTCGAGCGGGAGCCCGCCGCCCGTCGGGGTGCCTGGATCGAGCTCTCGGTGGCCGACAACGGCCCCGGGATCCCCTCGGAGGTGCTGTCCCGGGCCTTCGAGCCGTTCTTCACCACCAAGGAGGTCGGGACCGGGACCGGCCTCGGGCTCACGGTGCTCTACGGCATCGTGCAGCAACACGGCGGGTGGGTCTCCGTCGTGAGCGCCCCGGGCGAGGGGACGACCTTCCGGTGCATGTTCCCCGCCACCTCGCCGGACGGGGCCGGGAGCCCCGCCGTCGCCACGGCGCCCGCGTCCGCCGGCCGCCACATCCTCGTCGTCGACGACGAGCAGATGATCCGCACCGTGACCCGCAGCGCCCTGGAGCACTTCGGCTACGGCGTGGAGGAGGCCGCCGACGGGTTGGCCGCGCTCGCCGTGCTGGAGGCGGGATTCCGTCCCGACGCGATCCTGCTCGACATGATGATGCCCGGGCTCGACGGGCGGATGACGCTCGCGCGGATCCGCGAGCTCGATCCCAGCATCCCGGTCGTCCTCCTGAGCGGCTACGACCAGCGTGCGTCCGACAGCCACACGGTGCAGCCCGACGCCCACCTCAGCAAGCCCTACCACCTGCGCGAGCTCGCGAGCATCCTGGGCGAGGTGATCCCGCGCCGCCCGGAGGGGTGATCGACTCAGCGGGCCGCGAACCACCCGACGACCGTGTCGGGCGCGACGGCCAGCCACGCGTGCCCCTCCGCCTCGTCGATCACGCGCTCGGTCGCGACGCCGTCCGCGTCGAGGGCGTCGGCGTAGTCCTCCATCGTCCCGATCGGCACGATGGAGTCGGCGCCGCCGTGGAGGAAGAGCGTGGGAGGGTGGTCCGGAGGCAGCGACGCGGGCATCGTGCAGAGCGAACCCGCGCACGTGGCGTAGCTCGCCGACTGGATGGCGAGCGCGCGGAACCGACCGGGGTAGGCGACCGCCATCCGGCTCGTCATGTACCCGCCGCTCGAGATGCCCGTGGCGTAGAGCCGGTCGGCGTCGAGCGGCCCGAGGTCACCGGCGTCGACCGCGGCGAGGAGGGCGAGCATCAGGCGGTGGTCGCCCGAGGCCTCCCAGAGGTGGTTCCACGGGAGGACGTTCGTGTCCCAATACGAGGCGCCGTCGTACCGGGCCTCGGGCGCGATCACGGCGAAGCCCGCGTCGAGGAGCGCGGCGGTGACGCGCGCCTGGTGGAGACCCCCGAACGTGTCCCCTTCGGCGCCCTCCCACACGCCGCGCGTGTCGAACGACCCCTGGAACATCATCACCGCCGGCCACCCGTCGCCGGGCGGCTCCCCGACGGGGTGCTGGACGTGCACCTCGCGGGCGGCGAGGGCCGCGTCGAACACCACGGTGGCGTGCGGGCAGGAGACGTGGTTCTCGGCGACCTCGCAGGGGGCCGCGTCGAGGTCGAGCGGATCGGCGCCCGGGTCGAAGGTGCAGCCGGCGAGGAGGAGGGCGAGCATCAACGGACGCAGGGCCCGGCGCCGAAGAGCGCGTCCCACTGCCGACGATCGTGCGCGGGGAGGATCACGAGTTCCGGGTCGGCCCGGTGGAGCTGCCAGAGGCGCTGGATCTGGAGGTCGGTCGCGTCGCGGTCGCCGTCGAAGGAGGACGCGAGCCAGCCCTTGGGCTCGCGCGCCTCGAAGCCCTCCCGCACCCACACGGTGTCGCCGACGTGGAAGAGGCGCCGTCCGTCGGGAAGCCGGAGGAAGGTGCCGACGCTGCCGGGCGTGTGGCCGGGCATCGGGACGACGAGGGCGGAGCCGTCCCCGTACACGTCCCACGACGCCGGGTAGGGGCCGACGGCGGGCCCGTCGAACACGATGGCGTGGCCGCGGGGGACGAGCGCGCGCGCCTCGGCGGGGAGCATCCCGCCGCCCTCGCCGGCGACGGTCGCGGTGGCGAGCGCGAGCTCCTCGGCGGGCGCCCAGATGGGGACCGCCGGGAGATCGAGCAGCCCGCCCACGTGGTCGAAGTGTCCGTGGGAGAGGATCGCGCCGGTGAGCGTGGCGGGATCGCCGCCGACGCGGCGGACCGCCTCTTCGGGGGTGCCGATCCGCGTCCAGCCCCGCGCGGCTTCGCGCAGGAACAAGCCGGGGAGGCCCTTCACCTCGCGGATCGACGCCGCGTACCCGAGCGCCATCCCGCCGTCGACGAGCCAGGTGCCGCGCGGGTGCACGAGGAGGAGCCCGCTCTGCGTGCTGGGCACGTCCGCCTTCAGCGCGTGGTGCGCCACCACCATCCCGGCGGGGAGGGTGCCCGTGGCGAACTCCACGCGACACACGACGAGGGGGGCGCCGTCCACGGGGAGCGGTGCCACGGCGCCCGTGGGTTCGGGGATGTGGTGGCCGCAGGCCGCGAGGAGGAGGAGGAGCATGGGCGCGGGCATATCGCGAAATATGGGGCGTCGGCGCGGCTCGGTGGCCGCGTGGCGGCCGCGGAGCGGGAACCTGCTCGTCAGGGGGCGGCTCGGTGGCCGCGTGGCGGCCGCGGAGGGGGGACGTGTTCGTCAGGGGGCGGCTCGGTGGCCGCGTGGCGGCGTGCACGCGCAGGTGCGAAGGCCACGCCGCGCGAGGGAGGCTGGAGGGCGGCGCGGGCGGCCGGGGGCTCGGCGCTTCGGCGGGGACCGA
>JAKFCH010000171.1:0-4372 GCA_036676765.1 Deltaproteobacteria bacterium | reverse complement strand
CCTCGGCCGGGGCCGGAGCCGCCTTCGGGGCCGCCGCGGGGGCCGCCGCCGGCTTGGCGACCGGGCCCGCCGCGCGAGCAGCGGCGCGGGTGGCCTTGGTGGCCCCCTCGCCACGCCACATCGCGGGAATGCCACGACGGAGCCGGTACATGCGGACGTTCTCGGTGGTCATCCCCGAGAGCTCGCCCACCTCGCGGTCGGGCTTGAGCCCCACCACGTCCAGGAAGGCGTCGAGCTTGGACGCGCGGCCCGTGGCCTTGGAGGCGTCCTCGCCTTCGTCACTCGCGACGGGAGCGGCGGCGGCGGCCTTGGGGGCGGCGGGCTCCGCGGCGGGCTTCGCAACGGGCTTCGCAACGGACTTCGCGGCCTTCGCCGCCGGCTCGGCGGCCGCCGCGGGCTTGGCAGCCGCGGGCTTGGCGGCGGCGCGCTTCTTGGCCGGTGTGGCCGCGGGCGCCTCCTCGGCCTTCCCTTCGGCGGAACGGTAACGGTCGATCCCGTGACGCTTGCGGAATTCCACCACCGTCTTGCGGGCCACATTGGCGCGCTCCGCGGCCTCGCCATCGGGAATGGTGCCGAGCAGCGGGCGGATTGCTTCGAGGCGCTCGTTTGCGCGGCCCCCCTCGGTCTTGGCGGCCTCACCAACCGAGGCGGCGGGCGCGGGGGTCGGGGCCGGCGCGGACTCGCTCGCGGAAGAAGCCGCCTTGCGGCCGGGCTTTGCCTTGGGTGCCGCCTCGGGGGCGCTCACTGCCTTGGCCTTGGAGGTGGGCGCCGCGGGGGCGACCGGGGTGGCCGCCTGGGCCTCACCCGAGGCCTTGATGAGGCCTGTGCGCTCGAGGGCCTTCTGCAGATCCGCGACGGCAACCTTGTGATCTCGCGCAATGTCGCGGAGCTTACGGCTCTTCAGCTTTGCGACCACGTCGTTCCACCAGGGGCGATTCTCGAGGGGAGTGGACAAAATAGTCTCCGCGTAGGGGGGTTCCAACTGGACGATGCGTCTTGTCACTATGTATCAGGCCGATTTGGGAACCGCAACGTTTCCCGGCTCTGTCTTGGCTGGGAAGCTCCACCCATCGCCACGTGGATCCGACCGGCGCGAGCCCCGCACGCGCCACCGAGCGGCCGTCCGCACCCCTCGCGAACGTCGGAGCGGAGGCTGTGCCATGGACGCATCCGGATGCATGTCGCGATGTCTACGATGCGTAGAATGTGCTGCGCGCGCCTTCGGAGAAGCCGGCGGGCGCCGCACTCCAGCGGTGGCCCGGATATTGCTGCCGGCGTCCACCCGCACCCATGCTCTTCCCCACCTTCGACTACTTCCTGTTCCTGCCGCTGGTCGCGCTCGCCCACTGGGTCTTGCGCGCAAACGGGGTCCGTACGGCATGGTTGCTCCTGGCCAGCCTGGCGTTCTATGCGTCGTGGAACCCGGTTGACACGCTGCTGCTGGCGGTGGTCATCGGGGTGGCCTACGTCATGGGGCGGGTGGTCGGTGCGTTGCCCGAAGATCGGCGGCGCCACGGGGTGCTCGCGGCGGCGGGGCTCCTCCTCGCTCCGCTCCTCTACTACAAGTACGCCGGCTTCCTCCTCGACAACCTGCGTATCTTCTGGCCGGCCGCGCCGGCTCCGATCCACACCCACCTGCCCATCGGAATTTCGTTCTACAGCTTTCAGGCGCTCGCCTATGTGATCGACGTACGGCGGGGACAACCGCCGGAGAAGGACCCGCTCCGCTTCTCCACGTTCCTGTTGTTCTTCCCCCACCTCGTGGCGGGGCCCATCCTCCGCGCCTCCACGCTGCTGTCGCAGCTCGCCTCCGAACGCACCCTCGCCCGGGGCGACGTGGCCGAGGGGCTCGCGCGGATCGGCGTGGGCCTCGTGAAGAAGGTGCTGGTCGCCGACGTGCTCCGGCTCGGCATGGTCGACTCCGTGTTCACCGATCCGGGCTCGTTCACCGGGCTCGAGGTGCTCGTCGCGCTGTACGCCTACAGCCTCCAGATCTACTGCGACTTCTCCGGCTACACCGACTTCGCCGTGGGCTCGGCGCGCCTCTTCGGGTTCCGCATCCCCGAGAATTTCGACCGCCCCTACCAGGCCACGTCCGTCGCCAATTACTGGCGGCGTTGGCACATGACGCTGTCGGATTGGGTCCGCGACTACGTCTACTACCCGCTCGGCGGCTCGCGGGGCGGCGGGTGGGCGCCCTACCGCAACACGTTCGTCACCCTGCTCATCCTCGGGTTCTGGCACGGGGCGAATTGGACTTTTCTCGTGTACGGGCTCCTCCACGGCGCGGCGGTGAGCCTCAACCGGTGGTGGAAAAAGTCGGGTCCCGGCGCCACGCTCCCCGAGCCCGCCGGGTGGGGGCTCGTCTGGCGGTGGGCGTTGACGTTCCATTTCGTCGTGCTCGCCCGCATCCTCTTCCGCGCCGACGATCTCACCCAGGCCTGGGCATTGGTGGGGTCGTTGAGCGAGATGGCGCTGGTGATGCCGCGCTTCGCGCCTCACGCCTGGCTCGTGCTCGCGCTCGGCTACCTCGCCCACTTCACCCCGGCCCGGTGGACCACCGTGGCGCGCGAACGGTTCGCGACGCTCCCGGCCCCTGTCTGGGGCGTCGCGATCGCGATGGCGGGCTGGGCATGCGTGCGCTGGGGCCCCGGAGATACACTTGCGTTCATCTACTATGACTTCTGACGCGCCCGCCGGACCGAACGCCACGGGGACAGCTCCCTCGGAACCGGCGCCCGGCATCCACGGCGAGGGGGTGCGCGCGCTCGTGACGGCGTTCGCCACCGCGGGGGCCTGTGTCGCGCTCACCTACCTCCACCCCGCGCTTTCGGAGTATCGCCCGTGGGAGCCGGGGGATCCGATCCCGGTCCTGGCGGCGCTACTGCCCGGCCGGGACGTGCGCGTCGTGGAGGACGCCGTCAACGGCCTCACCGTCACCGCCCTGGATCCCGTTCCGGAGGAGGCGAATCCGATGGAGGCCGCGACCCTGGGGGCAGGCGCCGGCGCTACCGACGGAGCCGGCGCCGTGGCGGACGACGGCGCGACGAACGACGGCCTCGCCGAGAACGGCCCCCCTGCGTCCGGCACCGCGCGCGCGGCCCTCCCGGCGCACCCTCCCGGCGTCCCCACCCCGCTCGTCGATGCCGGGCACCGCGGGATGCACCCCTTCTACCAGGCCCTCCACCGGGCGAGCAGGGGCGCCGGCATCGCGCGCGCTTCCCACTATGGGGACTCCACGATCGCCGCCGACGGCATCACCTCGACCGTGCGTGCGCGGCTCCAGTCCCGCTTCGGGGATGGCGGGCCGGGCTACCTCTCCGCGGGGATGGACCCCCGCTGGAGCATGCGCCGGGACGTGACGATCGGCCGCACCGGCGACTGGGAGACCATCTCCCTGCTCCTCGGCGGCGGCGGCGGGCGCTACGCCTACGGCGGCATCGTCAGCACCGCCGCGACCGACGCCTACCTGACGATCACCTCCCCCAAGGGGCCGGACGGCGAGCCCACGCCCATGCACCGCTTCGAGCTCTGGTACCAGGCGGGCGCCGAGCGCGGCGCGTGGTGGGCCAGCGTCGACGGCCGCGGGGTCGGCAAGGGGAGCGCCCTCGCGGAGAGCACCTCCGATCGCCACCTCCCCGTCGACGTGCCCGAGGGCTACACCAAGGCCGCGTTCGGCGCGGTGGACGGCCCGGTCACGTTCTACGGCGCCGTGATGGAGACCAAGGGCCCAGGCGTCGTGTGGGATGCCCTCGGGGTCGTCGGCGTGGGCTCGCGCTCCTTCACCCAACATGGCCGGAAGCACCTCGCGAGCCAGGTGGCCCAGCGCGACCCGGACCTCGTGGTGGTGATGCTCGGAGGCAACGAGACCGGCCTCCCCGTGCTCGCGAAGGGCACCGGCTCCGCCTACATCCCCTACTACCAGGAGACCCTGCGCCGGCTCCGCGCGGGCGCCCCCGAGAGCGCCTGCCTCGTCATCACGCCGCTCGACCAGGGCACCCGGGAGGGTGGCACGCCGGGCACCAAGCCCAACCTGCCGAAGCTCGTGGAGGCCCAACGCAAGGCGGCGGCGACAGAGGGGTGTGCCTTCTGGAACGCCTACGCCGCGATGGGCGGCTCGGGCGCGATCGTCCGGTGGAGCGCCACGAAGCCACCGCTCGCGTGGACCGACCTCGCGCACCTCTCCACGAACGGGCAGAAGATCATCGGCGAGCTCCTCGCCGACGCCATCGAGCACGGCTTCGACACCTGGCTCTCGGCCGGCGGCCCCACCAACCCCGCCCCGCTCCCGCCCGGCCCGCCGGTCGAGCCCACGGTGGCCGCTACGGCCCCGGCCGCCCCCACGGCCCCGGCCGCCGCCACCTCGGCCCCG
>JAKFCH010000170.1:0-18909 GCA_036676765.1 Deltaproteobacteria bacterium | reverse complement strand
GCCGCGGCCGGCGCGGGGTCCGCGCCCGCCGCGCCGCGCTCGAGCGCCTCGGCCGCGGACATCCGTCGGAAGCTCGTCGGACCGGGGATCGCCCGCCCGGCGATGCGGGTCCCGGCCGGCGCGCTCGACGCCGCCGAGGTCGACGCCGCCGAGGTCGCCACTGCTGGAGCCGACGCAGCCGGAGCCGACGCCGCCGGAGCCGACGCCGCCGGACCGGGGATGACCCGCCCCCCGAACGTGGTCGAAGCCGCAGCGCCAGCCGCCACCGGAGAGGCGCCCGCCGCCAACGGAGCCGCGCCAGCACCCTCGGCACGCTGCCCCTCCCCCCCGCTCGCAATCAGCGTGGGTGCGTCGTCCACCCGCCTCGCCGGCGTGGGCGCGCCCGCCTTGGCCGCCGCAGCACGGGCGAGGATCTTGGCGAGCTGGCGCGGATCCATGCCCTCGTTGCGCCGGGGCGCGCCGTCGCGGACGACGGGCTTGATGGCGCGCGGCTCGGGGGCGTCCTGCGACGACGCCGGCACGCTGCCGAGGTCGTCCGCCACGTCGGGGAGCGGCTCCCCGTGGGTGCCCCCACCGAACAGGCCGGAGAGAGGGTCCTGGTCCTTCTTCGTCGCGCTCATCCGAACTCCCACCGGGCACGCCTCGGCGCGCGGATGATACTCGGGCGTGGACGCTTCGCCCGGATGGACGGCACCCTGACAGCAACTTTGCACGCCCGACGCATGCTCCTCATTCGGCACGGGCAGACTTCCTGGAACATCGAACGGCGCTTCCTGGGCCGCACCGACATCCCGCTCGACGCCATCGGCCTGGATCAGGCCGCGCGCCTCGGGCGCCGACTCGCCGGCACGCCCCTCGCGGCGGTGTGGACGAGCCCGCTCTCGCGCGCCCGCCAGACCGCGGCGCCGCTGGGGGGGGATGCCCGCCTCGAGGAGGGCCTGGTCGAGATGGACATGGGCGAGCTCGAGGGCCTCTCGGGGTCCGTGTTCCAGCAGCGGTACCCCGACCTCGTGGTGGCCTGGCGCGACGAGCCCCACGCCGTGCGGCTCCCCGGGGGGGAGGTGCTCGCGGACGTGCAGGCCCGCGGCCTCGACGCCCTCCGACGGATCGCCGCCACCGTCGCGCCCGGCGAGACCGTGGCGGTGGTCACCCACCAGCTCGTGCTCGCCACGGTCGTGTGCCACCACCAGGGCGCGCCGTTGGGGGCGTTCCGCACCTACATGCACCGCAACACGGGCATCACGACGCTCGACCTCGACGCGCCGTCCGGGGTGCTCGTCTTCGACGATGCGAGCCACCTCGACGGGTAGCGCCGGCCACCGGCAGCGCCGCCTCGGCGCCCGCGGCCGCCCCCCCGGTACCCGCCCCCGCCCCACTACACGGGCGGACCGCCCATCTCCAGCAGGAGCTCGCCGAGCCCCTCGGCGTCGATGACGTACTTCGCGTTGCAGTAGTGGCAGATGACCTCGGCCTGGCCCTGCTCGGCGAGGAGCGAGGCGACCTCCTCCTGGCCGATGGCGCGCAGCACGTCCACGACGCGGTCCCGCGTGCAGTTGCACTGGTAGCGCACGTCGGTCGCGCCGAGGACCTCGATGGGCCCGCCGGCGAGCTGACCGAACGCGAAGTGGGTCATGAGCTCCTTGAAGTCCCCCTGGAGCGAGCCGTCGAAGAGCGCCTCGAACTCCTCCCGCGGCATGTCCGGGAGCCGCTCGACGAGGAGCCCCGCCGCGAACGACACGCGGCCCTCGGCGTCGAGCTCGGCGAGGATGCGCACGCGCCCGTCGACCTGCTGCGAGGTCGTGAGGTAGCGCTGCAGCGCGCCGTCGAACCGCTCGTTCTGCACCTCGGCCACGCCCTTGTAGAGCTCCTTCGGGCCGAGCGACTTGAGCACCGACATCATCCCGGAGAAGGCGCGGTTCGAGTGCAGGACCTCGGGGGTGAAGCGGGCGCGGAGCGTGCCGTCCCCGTTCACGTCGGCCAGGAAGGCGAACGGCGGGCGCTCGCACCGCACGTTCACGGTGAGGCGCTCCTCGCCCTTCACGTGGGCGGAGAGCAGCAGGGACGCGATGAGGCCCTCGGCTCCGAGGATGGCGGCCATGGACTTCAGCTCGTGGCGCTGGCGCAGCTCCTCCGCCGGTCCGACGGCCACCACCGCCATCACCCGCACCCGACCTTCGCACGCTAGCGCCGCCACGAAGCGGCCCCCCGGTTGTGTTTCCATGCCCCTCTCTTATCTTCCCGCGGCCATCGGCGGGCGGCCGGCAATTGTCACGCCCGCCCAGCCGACGGCCTCGGGCGGGTAGTCGCGCGGCGGGAGGTCGAGGACACGGAGGAGGGTCTCCTCGCGCAACCGGAGCCCCGGGTTGTCGGCGGGCTGGTGCATCATCACGCTCCACGTGAGCTCGCACAGGCCCCGCCGGGGGAGGAGCGCCGCGACCGCCGCCTCGACGTGCTCCCGCTCCTGGCGCGCGAGCTCCGCCGGGGAGATGACCTCGCCCCCGAGGGTGCGGGCGGACTCCCGCTGGTCCCGCCACTTCACGACCTCGACGATGGGCCCGATGCACTGCCACTCGTCGACGGACTCGTTCCAGCAGCCGCTCCCCAGCGCCACCAACAGGCCGGGCAGGGCGAGCCCCCGTCGCATCGAAGCGCTCGATGCGGGGGGCGCCGGCCTCACACGGACTCGGTCGCCGCCGTGGGCACGCGCCCCAGCCAACGCGCGATGATCGGGGTGACCGCGATCGCGAACGCGATGCGCGGCACCTGCATGGCCTTGTAGAGCGCGTAGGCGCCGATGAACGTGGTGCCGTCGGCCGGCAGGTACGTGAGGAGCCAGGTGGGGAGCATCTGCTCGAGGCCCGCCCGCAGCAGCAGGAAGGCGGCGCCGAAGCTGACGAGGCAGAGCACGACGTAGACGCCGATGCCGAGCCGCCCGTAGAGCTCCATGAGGTTCTTGAGCTTGTTCTTGAACTTGGCCGTCATCCCTTCACCTCCAGGGCCGCCTGCATCTCCTTCAGGAAATCGTCGGCCTCGACGAAGCCGATGGTTCCGCCGAGGCGGCGACCGTCGGGCATCACGAATACCACCGTCGGGAGCCCGGTGACACCGTACTTTTTCTGCACGGCGTCGACGACCGGATCCCCGCTCTGGGTGCAATCCAGCATCGCGGGCACGAACCCCTCCGCGGCCGCGATGACGCGGGGGTCGGTGTAGGTATAGCGCTCCATCTCGTGGCACGCCGCGCACCACTCCGCGGTGAAGTCGATCATGACGGGCTTTCCGCTGGACCGCGCGAGCTCGAGCGCCTCCGCCTCCGTCCGCACCCAGGCGATGCCGGGCGCGGCCTGCGACGCGCCGCCACCGGACGTGGCGAGGGAGACCGCGGGGAGGATGAAGCCGTCCTTCACGAGCGTGCCGAGGAGCAGGTAGGCGCCCACGAGGCCGCCCACGATGCCGTAGAGGCGGCGCAGGGACACGGTGAACGGCGACTCGCCGTCATCGGGGTGCGGCCACCCGAACACCGCGGTGACGAGGAGCACGGCCGCGGTCGCGAGCGCGGTCACCGTCGGGGAGAGGTGCGAGGAGGCGTAGTAGATGGCGCCGAGCCAGAGCACGATGCCGAAGCCCTTCTTGACCGTGACCATCCACATGCCGCGGCTCGGGAGCCAGCCGCTCGCCGCGCCGGTCACGAGGAAGATCATCCCCATGCCGAGCGAGAACGCGAACATGAGCGAGGCGCCGAAGCTGACCTCGCCCTCGGTGCCGATGAGCGCGAGGATGCTCGCCACCACCGGCCCGGAGCACGGCCCCGCGAGGATCGCGCCGATGACGCCGAGCCCGAGCGCGCCCGCGTAGCCGCCGCCGGCCTTGCCCTGGAGGCGGCTCGCCAGGAAGCTCGGCACGCCCACGTCGAAGAACCCGAACATCGAGAAGCCCATCACCACGAAGAACCCGGCGATGGAGAACACGATGAGCGGCGACTGGAGCCAGCTCCCGAAGAGCATCCCGGTCACGCCGGCGAACACGCCGAGGGCGGTGTAGACCGCCGCGAGGCCGAGCACGTAGGTGGCGGAGAGGGAGAGGGCCTGGATGCGGGTGCCCGCGCCCTTCGCGCCGATGAGGCCCATGGTGATGGGGACCATCGGGAGCACGCACGGGGTGAAGCTCACGCCGATGCCGGCGAGGAAGCAGAGGAGCAACAGGGCGCCGCCGCCCTGCGCCTTGGCCGCGTCGAAGCGGCCCGCCGCGCCGCCCACCGAGGCGCCGCCCGTCGAAGCGGTCGTAGCCGTGGCCTCGGCGCTGGCGCCGCCGGTGCCGCCCGGGGCCGCGTTCGGGTCGAGAGTGACCGGCACGTCGACGAGCACGGTCTCCGGCATCTTGCACAACGACGCGCCCTTGCACGCCTGGAACCCCACCTCGACCTTGACGGTCGCGGCGCCGGGGGGGCCGGTGATCGGCGCGACGAGGTCGAGATCGTGGACGTAGTCCTCGCGCTCGGTGCCGGCGGCGGCGTCCCCGCTCTTCTCCCCCGCGGGGAGCACGGGCTCGCCGAGGGTGTAGGGCCCCGCGTCCACGAGCGCGAGGGAGACGAAGGCCTTGTTGATGTGCCAGTCCCCCTTCAGATCCACCGCGACCCGCACCTCGTTGGGCGCGCCGACCTTGCCGGTGAGGACCACGTCGAGCTCGGCGGCGGGATCGCCCCCGGGAGCGGCGGGGGAGGCTGCGCCGGTGCTCGCGGGACCGGTGCTCGCGGGACCGGGCGCCGGGAGGGCCGCGCCGGTCACCGTGGCGGTGAACGAGGGGTTCTGCTCCGCGGGGAAGTAGCAGAGGTTCTTCTTGCACCCCTGGTACCGGACGTTGAGCTGGGCGGTGTAGGTGCCGGCTGTGCCCGGGGCGGTGACGGGGAGGTCGACCAGCACGTCCTGGTCGTACTGCTCGCGCAGGTTGCCGGGGGAGGCCGGATCGTCCTTCATCATGCCGGGCGGGAACGAGGCGGGGCCCACGGTGAGGCCGCCGGCGTCGGTCACGACCACGTCCATCATGTCGCGGTAGACGTGGAAGCCCTTCGGCACCACGACGGTGACGCGCGCGGAGGTCGTTCCGTTGGGCGCCACGGTCACGTCGGTGACCTCGACCCGGAAGGGGTCCTCCGGCGGGGCGGCGAAGGCGAACCCCACCACGAAGCAGATCAGCTGGACGAAGGACGCGAGCACGACAGCTCCAGGCGGGACCGGAACCCCTATCGTACCCGGCGGCATCCGGCCGGGACGCCGTTCACCATCCCTACCCCGCGCATCGGCGAGCCGGATTACTTGCCGCTCGCCTCCCCGAACGGTCCCGGCTTGCGTACCGCCCTCCTCATCCCCGTGCTCGACGAAGAGCTGGCCCTGCCGGTCGTGCTCGGCGAATTGCCGGCCGGCTACCGGGTGATCGTCTGCGACAACGGGTCGACCGACCGGAGCGTGGCGCTCGCGCGCGCGGCGGGGGCGGAGGTCGTCTCCGAGCCGAAGCGGGGCTACGGCGGGGCGGTGCGGGCGGGGATCGTGCACCTGAAGGCCGATCCGCCCGACGTGGTCGTCGTCCTCGACGGGGATCGGTCGATCTGGGTCGAGGACCTCGCGGTGATCCTCGCCCCGATCCGCGACGGCCGCGCCGATCTCGTGCTCGGCGAGCGCCTCACCCTCGGCGATCCCGACTCGCTCACCCCGCCCCAGCGCTTCGGAAACCAGCTCGCCACCACGATCATGGCGGCCCAGACCGGCCACCGCTACCGCGACATGGGGCCGTTCCGCGCGATCCGCTGGGGCGCGCTGATGGATCTGAACCTCGTCGACGCCACCTGGGGCTGGAACGTGGAGATGCAGCTCAAGGCGCTCCGCGCGGGGCTGCGGGTGCTCGAGGTGCCCGTCCGGTACCGCGCGCGCATCGGCACGAGCAAGATCAGCGGCACGCTCTCGGGTGTGGTGCGCGCCGGCACGAAGATCCTCTGGGCGTGCTGGACCTACCGGTGAGCGCGGTTCGTGGAGGCGCCCCTGCGCACGACCCGCCGATCGTGGTGGTGATCGCCCGCGTCCCTGCGCCCGGCCTCGCCAAGACCCGGCTGATCCCCGCGCTCGGGCCCGACGGCGCCGCCGCCCTCTCCCGCGCCATGACCGAGGACGTGCTCGCCACCGTGCGCGCCAGCGGCCTCCCCTACCGGGTGGCCTGGGGCGGCGACCTCGGCGATCCCTGGGTCGCCGGGCTCGGCGTCCCGTCCGAGCCCCAGGCCGAGGGCGATCTCGGCGTGAAGCTCCGGCACGCCCTCCGCGCCGGCGGCATCGCGATCGGCACGGACGCCCCGACGTTGCCCGTCGCGCTGCTGACCGAGGCCGTCGAGCGCCTCGCCGATCACGACGTCGTATGGGCGCCCGCCTTCGACGGCGGCTACGTGCTCGTCGGCGCGCGCGCGGAGGGCGCGGGGCCCGGTGACCTCGTCGGCGGCCTCTCCGGAGGCATCTTCGAAGACGTGCCGTGGTCCACGCCCGACACCCTCGCCGCGTCGGTGGCGCGGGCGCGCACGCTCGGCCTCCGCCACGCCCTCCTCCCCTTCTGGTACGACGTCGACGCGCCGCGGGACCTCACCTTCCTCGCCACCCACCTCCGCGCGTTGCCCCCCACCGTGGCGCCCAAGACCCGCGCCTTCCTCCAGGAACACCCGCATGCCGCTCCTCACCGGTGACCTCCCCGCGTCCCTGCTCGTCGCCGGCCATCCGGAGGGGGGGGCCCGCATCCACGTCATGGGCATCGGCGGCACGGCAATGGCCGCGCTCGCCGGGATGCTGGTCGACGCCGGCTACGTCGTCACGGGCTCGGACACCGGCGTGTACCCGCCGATGAGCGACTACCTCGCCTCGCTCGGGATCGACGTGATGATCGGGTACAAGGCCGAGAACCTCGCGCACAAGCCGGATCTGGTCGTCGTCGGCAACGTCATCCGCGCCGACTACGAGGAGGCCCAGGCGCTCCTGGCCTCCGATCTCCTCTACTGCTCGTTCCCGCAGCTCCTCGGCGCGCTGTTCCTGAAGGATCGCCGGAGCATCGTCGTCGCCGGGACGCACGGCAAGACCACCACCACCGCGCTGATCGCCTGGCTGCTGGAGTCGGCGGGCAGGAGCCCCGGGTTCCTCGTCGGCGGCCGCATGAAGAACTTCGAGCGCACCGCGCGCACCGGCACCGGCGCGGCCTTCGTCATCGAGGGCGACGAGTACGACACCGCCTTCTTCGACAAGGGCCCGAAGTTCCTCCACTACCGGCCCCGCACCGCGCTGATCACCAGCGTGGAGTTCGACCACGCCGACATCTACCGCGACCTCGACCACGTGAAGGAGAGCTTCCGCAAGCTCGTCGCCATCGTGCCGCCCTCCGGTGACGACGCCAGCGAGGACGGAACGCCCGACGGCGGCTGCATCGTCGCGCGGTGGGACCACGACGACGTGCGCGACGTGTGTGGCGACGCCGCCTGCGAGGTCCGCAAGTACGGCGAAGGCCAGCAGTGGGACGGCCGCATCGACGGCGTCGACACCGAGCGCGGCGTCATGACGTTCACCGTGCTGCGCGACGGCAACCCCTGGGGCCGCTTCGAGAGCGGGCTGGTGGGCGAGCACAACCTCTACAACCAGGTCGCCGCCGTGGCCGTGCTGGAGCGCGAGGGCCTGACCGCCGCGCAGCTGGCGACCGGGTTCGCGACCTTCGGGGGCATCAAGCGCCGCCAGGAGATCATCGGCGAGCCGCGCCACATCACCGTCCTCGACGATTTCGCCCACCACCCCACCGCGGTGAAGGTCACCCTCGAGGCCCTCCGCCTGCGCTTCGGCAAGCGCCGCATGTGGGCCATCTTCGAGCCCCGCAGCGCCACCTCCCGCCGCGCGGTGTTCCAGGAGGCCTACGCCGGCGCGTTCGACGCCGCCGAGGTCGTCGTCATCGCGCACCCGCACGACCAGTCCCGCATCCCCGAGGACGAGCGCTTCGACAGCGCCCGGCTCGTGGAGAAGCTCAGGGCCCGCGGCCTCGAGGCCTTCCACTACGAGCAGGTCGAGGAGATCGTGGCCGTCGTGGCCGCCAACACCCTCCCCTGGGACGTCGTCGCGGTGCTCTCGAACGGCGGGTTCGGGGGGCTGCACGCGAAGCTCTTGAAGGCGCTGGCCCCGGCGGGATCGTAGGGGCTCGGCTTCCTGGGGCGGGGGCTCCCCCCTCACGCCTCGCTTTGCGCTCGGCTCCGGGGGCGGGCTGCGCCTGCTCCCGCGCTTGTCGCGCGGGTCCCTCGCAGTGCTCGGGCCGCAGGCTCCGCGAGGCCTTCGGCCTCCCCCCGCAACGCCCCGAAGGCACGTGGCGATGGAACCGGGCGACTACCCGCCGTTCTCGGTCATCCACTCATCGTGGGCCTTGAAGATGTCGTCGATCCCGACGAGCTGCACGCTCTCGACGGTGTCGTCGCTCGGCTGCACGGCGAACTCGGACTCCGACCACACCGCCATCATGCGCAGCGTGATGTCGTCCTCGCGGGGGATCCAGACCTCGAAGGTGTAGGACTGCCAGATGGTGGTGCCGCCGTCCTCCCCGAAGCCGGGCTCGGGCATCCACGAGCGCGCCGCGAGGGCGAGGCGGCCATCCCCGAGGTCCACCCAGCGGTAGTCCTTGTTGAGGACGTAGGTGACGTCCATCAGGAAGTTCGTCTTGTTCACGTCGTTGACGGTGCGGAGGAACACGCAGGCCTGGTCCACCCAGCAATCGCCGCCCTCGACGAGCGTGCGCGCGTAGAGGTCCGGGGAGTTGGGCTCCATCGGCGACAGATCGTCCCGCACGGCGACGGCCACGTGGCTCGCGATCGGGAACGTCGAGTAGCGCGCGAGCGCCACCGGGGGCGCCGCGGCCGCGGGATCCCGGTCGGGATGCTCGAGGCCGGCGATCTCGCTCCCCGTGAGCAGCTCCAGGGTGAGCGCGCGGTCGGCGGACACCTCGGAGTCCATCTCCAGCGAGCCGTCGATCTCGATCTCGAGCGCGAGCAGCGGCGCGGCGAGGGCGTCCAATTCGGGATCGTCGAAGTGCTCGAGGCCGTAGCGCGCGGCGTCCGAGAATTCGGGGGCGGCTTCCTGGGGCACGGCGCAGGCAAACAGGGCGGCGAGGATCATTCCGCCAGCGTACCGCCTGTTTTGCCTTCCGTGTTGCGGTCGCGTACGAGATCGAACGTCCACGAGATCCCCACCGTGCCGAGGAAGCGCTGCACGGCGCTGCCCTCGTCGGCGTCGTGGTGGCCCGACCAGGTGAACGCCGTGACGCGCGCCTGCCCCTGGAGCACGAGCGCGTCGGAGAGGCTGTACACCGCCGTCACCCCGCCCACGGCGGTGGCGCGGCTCCCGTAGGGCGTGCCGCTCCACGCCTCGGGCCCCTCGAAGCTCCCCTCGATCGTCGCGACGAGCTGCAAGGGCGGGAGCGGCCGCCACGTCGGGCCGAGGCCGCCGGTGAGCGAGGCGCCCGGTCGGTAGCCCCGCGGGTTGGCGTAGAGCGGTAGCCTCCCGCTCACCCAGGCCGTCCCGCCCCATCGCGCGCCCCCGAGCACGCCCTCCAGGCTGGCCGTCGGCACGAACGTGCCCGACCCGAGCTGCATGTGTTGGTGTGTCAGGCCCTGCTCGGTGAGCGCGTAGGGGTCGGCCTCGGTTCGACCGAAGGGGAGCGTGGTGCCGAGCCCGAAGCCCGCGATCCCGCGCTCCCCGGCGTGGACGTATTTGCGCGCGAGGAGCGTGCCGTCGGTTGGGCCCCAGAGGGTCTCGGTGCGGTGGTGGATGTCGGCGTAGGGCGGATCGTAGGGTTCGCCCGCGGGGGTCTCGTAGGCGACGGTCACGCCGCGGGCGTCGACCGGCACCGACACGGAGGCCTGCCAGCCGCCCCCGAGGCCCACGGTCAGCGTGGGATCGAGGCGGAACCAGAGGATCCGCTGGTCGTGCCAGTGCTCGGGGATGGCCTCCTCATCGCAGCGGATCGGGTCGACCTCCGGGCAGACGGCGACATGCCGGATGCGCACGGAGGTGCCGGTGATCATCGCGTCGAGGCGAAGCTCCCCGGGCTCGAGCCAGGGGTTGATGCGGGACCCTCCAGCCTGGAGGTTCGGGTTGCTTCAACCGGGTCAGGCGGCGACGGCGGGCGGGATGCCGAGGAGCAGCTGGAGGCCCGCGATCCAGAGCGCGGCGCCGAAGACGCGGCGGGGGAGGTCCGTGAGTTTCATCTGCGCTTCCGATCGAGGGTGGCGAGGAGCGCGTCGAGGTCGCTGCCCTTGTAGATCGACTTCCCCGTCGGCCCGAAGGCGAGGAAGTACGGGAGGCCCTCGGCCCACTGGAGGTGCTGCTTCACGATCGGCTGGGCGAACGACGCGCGGGCGTCGGCGCCGTCGAGCATCACCGCGCGCACGGCGGTGTCGGGGTGCGCGCGGAGGTAGGCGGCGAGCCGATCCGCGGCGGTGTAGCAGGGCCCGCACCACGTGGCGCCGAAGTCGACCACGGTGAACTTGCCGGGGGCGAGGGCAGCGTCGAGATCCACGGCCTCGCCGCGGGAGATGTGCTTCACGTCGAGGCCGTCGGCGTTCGCCCACGGGTCCGCCCGCCGCGGGGTGAGCCCCTCCGGACAGGCCGGTACCGGCTCGATCTTCGAGGCGGTGTACCCCTGCGGCGCGAGCGCGGCCTGGATGGCCCCGAGATCGGCCGGGCCCGTGAGGGACACGCACGCCGCGCCGAGCGCGGGCGCCGCCGCGGCCTCCCCCACGAAGGGGAGCGCCGCGAGCGCAGTGGCGACCTTCTGGGCGCAGCAGTCGTCCCCCATGCCGCCTACCTGTACGAGCGCCAGCTTGTTCTTCGTGGCGCCGGGCTCGGCGGCGAGGGCGAGGGCGGCGAGCAGGTACACCATCCGGTGCACTAACCCACGACCGGAGCCCTGCCCGCCGCCCGCGGGCGGGTCGGCTACCCGCCGACCATCACCCCGTCCTTGTAGAACGCGAGGTCGTTCACGTACTTTTCCCACATGGCGTTGTCCATGAGGATCACGACGAGGGTGTTGACCTGGCCGGGGACGGCGTTGGTGAGCGGCCAGCTCCCGCTCTGGTTGTAGGTCAGCTCGCCGAGGACCTCGCCGTTGACGAGGACGCGGATGCCGTCGTCCACCGGCCCCGACGAGATGCTGTACCGGGTGGGATCGTCGCTCGGGTCCATCCAGAAGTCGCACAGGATGTAGCTGAACGAGCCCTCCTCCATGTCGGGGAGATCGCTCGGGGCGTAGAACGACAACGGCCCGGTCACCGGGGTGGGCCCGCCGGCGCGCTCGATCACGTAGGCGCGCAGATCCGCGAAGTCGCCGGGGACGTCGGTGCTGCCGGTCATGCCGTGGTTGCCGGACGGCTCGTACCAGTAGGCGTCGGGATCGCCGTCGTAGTCGACCTCGTGCGCGCGATCGCTGGTGAGGTCGTAGGGCGTGTCGTCGTTGACGATGTACCAGCCGGTGCTGAAGCCCGAGAACCGCGCCACGCCGACCTGGGTGGCGTCGACGTTGGGGTGCGCGAAGTCGTTGGAGGAGACCACGAGCTTGCCCTCGTCGTCGCCCTCGTCGACGGGCGTGTAGGTCACCTGCACCACCCGGCTCTCGCCCGGCTGGAGGAGCCACGGGAGGGGGCCGTTGGTGGCCTCGTCCGGGGAGAACACCAGCTCGGCGGTGCCGGTGTCGTAGCGCAGCTCGGACACCTCGAGGACCTCGCCGCCTACGTTGGTGACGGTGATGGGTTGGGTGGTGGACTGCCACGGGTCGCTCGTCCCGAAGTCGTGGAAGGAGGGGTCGACCCGGACGGTGGGCTGGGGCTCGAGGTGGGGCGCGGGGAAACGCGGCCCGGGGTAGGCCGCGGGCGGCTCGCCGAGGTGGCGCTCGAGCTCGTAGTCGACGCACGCCGACAGGATGGACAGGGCCAGGAGCGTCATGGGAACACCTCGGGTTGGGGTGTCACATCCTACGACGCCCGGAGGCCCAAGCGAGAGGCCAGCATGGGGATCGTGGCCTGCCGGACCCCTCCCGGACACCCAACCGAACGCGACGCGCACACCCCAATGCAAGCGCGGCCAGGCGAGCCCCGCCGCCCTTTCACCCTACTTAAAAACGAGCTCGTCGGGGCTCGGCCGCAACCGTCCCGGGCGTGGGGCCCCGCGGCTGAACCCGGCCTTCACGGGGTCGGTCACTTTCTGTCGCGGGCCGTCCGCGACGCCCGGGAAGCGCGGGCGCGCCCCCCTGCTGCGGCGGCGCGGATCACTCGGCGGTCATCGCCGGATCGATGTACGGGACCACCAGCGCGGCGTCGACCGCGGAGGCGCCGCCCACCTCGTACCCGCCGGTCACGAGGATGGACCCGTCGCGGAGCACGGACAGACCGCAGCCCGGCCGCGCGCGATCGAGCTGGATCGGCGGCCCGTGGGCCTCGTCCCCCGGCGCGAAGAGCTCGAGGGTGGCCTCTCCCTCGGTGCGCGTGGCGTCGGTCCACCCGCAGCCCGCGGCGTACCAGCCGGGCGCGATCCACGGCGCGACCTGGGTGTCGAAGCGCGGCGCCGCGAAGCCCTCCACCTTGGTGAAGCGCTGGACGTCGGGCGCGTAGAGGCGCCCGTCGGAAGCGACCTCGCCGCTCTCCACGTCCGCGCCGCCGAGCACGCGCATGCCGCCGTCCTCCGTGGGGAAGAACGACGCGCCCTCCACGTAGCGGGCATCCCCGGCGCCGCCGGGGCCCGCCGCGGTGAACGCCTCGGACGGGTCCGCGCCCGCCCAGCCGCCGTCCCACACGCCGGTCGAGAGGGGGCCGCGGCCCTGGACGTACACCGCTCCGTTCGAGGTGGCGGCGCAGCCGGTGGTCTCCTCGGTGTCGAGATCGTGCATGGTGAGCTCGGTGAAGCTCCATTCCCCGGTCTCGTCGTTGTGCTTCAGGGCGTCGGCCGCGCCCGGGGCCCCGCCGAGCACGAGGCCCTGGCGCTCCCGGAACATCGCGACGCAGTGGCCGCTGCGCCCCTGGGTGAGCGGCGCCGCCTGGGTGAACGTGCCGGTGTCGTCGTCGAACACCACGGCGTGGTCGATCGCCACCGGCGCGCCGCCGAGGACCGCGTAGCCGCCGACGAGGAGCGAGGCGCCCCCCGGGAGCGGCGCGACGACGGGGGAGGCCATGCCGCCGGAGGGGTAGGGCTCGAACTCGTCGAAGGTGCCGAGCGCGGGGTCGAAGAGCTCCGTCGTCGACGTGGCGCGCTGGCCGGCCGGATCGAGCCCGCCGACGAGGAGGACGGTGCCGTCGCGCCGGCTGAGCACGAGGTGGCGCGACCGGTCGGTGGCCATCGGCGCGTCGAGCGCGAGCGCGCGGTTCACGGGGAGGAACACCAGCGGCACGGACTGCTCGGCGTCGGGCATCAGCACAATCTCGGCCGTGCGGCCCACGGAGAGCACGCGCCCGTCGGCGAGGCCGAACAGCGACACGCGCACGACGCCGAAGCTCGTGAGGTCGGGCAGGGTGACCGCCTCGTCGGGGTACGCGAAGGTGTCGGAGGCCACGACGACGCCCGCCACGCTCACGTCGAGGCGGAGCGTGTCGATGTCCGCGAAGCCGTCGCAAGTCGCGCAGGAGGTGGGGTTGGTGACGACCACTTCGAGCGAGGCCGAGACCCCGGGGATCACCTCGATCGTGGGCTCGCGGCAGGCGAGAAGGAGAAGGAGCCAGGACACGGCGGCACGATACCGCCTCGGACGGGCATGGGCAAACCCCCGCGGCCCCTTCGCGAGCCCGCCGGTGCGTCGGCACGGCGCGGGGTCGGGCCGCCCCGGGCGGGATAGCTCCCCGACGCGAGGTGACCCGTGACCGGTGATGATCTTCCCGACCTTCGGACCGAGGTCCCCGGCCCCGCGTCGCGCGCCTGGGTCGATCGCCTCGCGCGGCACGAGTGCCCCGCCGTCACCGCGCGCCGGGCCCGCCGCGCCGCGGCCCTGGGCGCCGCCGACACCGACCCCATCGTGTGGGATGAGGCGGTCGGCGCCAACGTCCGCGACATGGACGGAAACGTGTTCGTCGACCTCTGCGCGGGTTTTGGCGTCGCGTCGGTCGGCCATCGCCACCCGGCCGTCGTCGCCGCGGGCCAGGCCCAGCTCGCGCGGCTCCCCCACGCCATGGGGGACGCCTTCCCCGATCGGCGCCGCATCGAGCTGCTCGAGCGGCTCTGCGCGCTGACCGGGATGGACCGCGTCCTGCTCGGCTCCTCCGGCTCCGACGCCGTGGAGGCCGCGCTCAAGACCGCCCGGATGGCCACCGGCCGCTCGCGCGTGCTCGCCTTCACCGGGGGCTACCACGGCCTCTCCGCCGCGCCGCTCGCCGCGCTCGGCTACCACGTGGCCGCGTTCCGGGACCCCTTCGCGGAGATGCTCGGGCGCCACGTCGATCACGCGCCCTGGGGCGGCGCGTGGCCCGACCTCGCCCCCTACGCGGCGGTGCTCGTCGAGCCCGTCCAGGGGCGCGGCGGCATGCGCGAGCCGCCCCCCGGCTGGCTGGCCCGCCTCCACGCGAGCGCCCGCGCCGTCGGCACGCTCGTCATCCACGACGAGATCTACTCGGGCCTCGGGCGCTCGGGCCGCCTGTTCGCGGGCGGCGATCCCGGCGGCGGGCCCGGCGGCGAGCCCGGAAGGGGGCTCCAGCCCGACCTCCTGTGCATCGGGAAGGCGCTCGGCGGCGGGTTCCCCATCTCCGCGTGCCTCGGGACCTCCGCCGCCATGGACGCGTGGGGCGCCTCCACCGGCGAGGCCATCCACACCCAGACCTTCCTCGGCAACCCCGTCGGCTGCGCGATGGCGCTCGCGGTCCTCGACGTGATCGAGGACGAGGGGCTCGTCGCGCGGGCGGCGACGGAGGGCGCATGGTTCGCCCAGGCGCTCGCCGGGGTGCCGGGCGTGCGCGGCGTCACCGGGCGCGGGCTCATGCTCGGCGTCCACCTCCCGGACAGCCTCGGCGTGACCCGGCGGATGCTCGAGCGCGGCTACATCGTGCTCCCGTGCGGCGAGCGGGCCGAGGCGCTCGGGCTCACCCCGCCGCTCACCACCACGCGCGCGCAGCTCGAGGGCGCGGTCGCCGCGCTGGGGGCGTGCCTGTGAAGGACCGCATCCGCCGCTTCGTCGAGGCCGGCGAGGGGGACTTCACCTCGCTCGCGCTCGAGCTCTACGCGTGGCAGGTCGCGCGCAACCCCGCCTACCGGGCCATCGCGGAGGACGCGGCGATCGAAGCGGGGCGGCCGCCGACCCGCGTGGACGAGATCCCGGCCGTGCCGGTCGCGTTGTTCCAGTCCCTCGTCTTCACGAGCTTCCCCGCCGGCGAGACGAAGGTCGTGTTCCGCACCAGCGGCACGACGGGCGCGGTGCGCGGCGTCCACCACCTCCGCGACACCGAGCTCTACGATCTCGGCGCCTGGCGCCACTTCGAGGCGCGCGCCGGCGCGCTCCCCGCCCGGGTGGTGTCCCTCTGCCCCGACGATCCCGAGTCGTCGCTCGGGCACATGGTGGGGCACTTCTCGGCGGCGATCACCACGCGGCGGGGCGGGTGGGGGGGCGCGCGTCCCCTCGCGTTGTTCACCGGCGGCGAGGTCGTGGCCGATGCCTGGGAACGCTTCGCCGCCGTCGCCCGCGGCGGCCCCGTCTTCCTCGCCGCCACCGCGTTCGCCCTCGACGCCCTGTTCGCGCGTCCCGGCGCCGTGACCCTCGACGCCGCGAGCCTGGTGATGGTCACCGGCGGCTTCAAGGGCCGCGCCGTGCGCCTCGACGCGCCCTCGCTCTACGCGGCGGTCCCCGCGCGCCTCGGCGCGCCCCGCGTCATCGGCGAGTACGGCATGACCGAGCTCTCGAGCCAGCTCTGGACCGACCCGGTGCCCGCCGGCGCCGTGCCCGGCGCGTTCGTCGCGCCCCCCTGGCTCCGCGTCTACACCGTCGACCCCCTGTCGGGCGAGCCCGTGGCCGGGGTGGGGCTCCTCCGCTTCGTCGACCTCTGCAACGTCGACAGCGTGCTCGCAATCGAGACCATGGACCTCGGCGTCGTCGACGGCGACCGCGTCACCCTCCAGGGCCGGCTCGCGGGGTCGGAGGCGCGGGGGTGCTCGATGCGGGCGGAGGACTTTTTGGAGGCGGTGAGGAAGGGGGGGGCTTCGTAGGGTACGCGGGAGGCCGCGGCCAAACGTGGACCCGGGCGCCTACCAACCCCCCGCGCCGAAGAACACGTGCGCCACCCCGGCCCACTCCGCGACGCCGTCCTCGAGCGGTGAGCCCACCACCACGTCGTCAAAACCGTCCCCGTCGAGATCGCCGGCGCCCGCGCCCGCGATGACCGCGCCGCGGTCGAGATCCTGGTTCTCGAACGTCGTCGGATCGCCGGTGAGCGGGCCGTAGAGCAGGAGCGCCGCGCCGCGGTCGTAGAACCCGCCCCCGGCCCCGGTGACGATCACGTCCGCGAGGCCGTCCGCGTCGATGTCCCCCGCGGGCGCCACCTCCCCGCCGAGCTCGTCGCCGGGGGCGCCGCGGACGCGCACGTCGGCGTCGGAGGACGTGAGGGCCCCCGCGAGGGCGCCGGTGTAGGCGTAGAGGCCGCCCGCGACGTCGCCGACGCCGAGGTCGACGCGCCCGTCGCCGTCCACGTCGCCGAGCACCGCGCAGTCGTCGACGCTCCCGGAGGAGTGGTCCACGGTCACGTCGGCCGCGCCGAGGTCGAAGGTCCCGGTCACGGGCAGGTACACGACCAGGACCGAGTAGTTCGAGGCCACGACGGCGTCGTCGATGCCGTCCCCGTTCAGATCGCCCGCGGAGACGGCCAGGCCGGTCTGCACGCCCACGCCCCGCAACGTGGCCGACGCGCCGCCGAGGTCAAAGGTGCCGGTGGTCGCCCCCGAGACGACGTAGGCGACGCCGTCGTCCGTCGCGAAGGCGCCCGCGTGGTCCGCCCCGACGAGCAGGTCGGCGAGGCCGTCCCCGTCGACGTCGCCGAGCCCCGCGACCGCGATGCCCGCGCGATCCCCGATCGCCTCGCCGAGCAGGACGGCGGTGGCGCCAGCGAGCGCGAACGCGCCCCGGCTGTCCCCGGAGACGAGCCACGCGGCCCCCGCGTCGGTGGCCACGGTGTCGCTCGTGTACCCGCCGACGAGGAAGTCCGGCACGCCGTCCCCCGTCGCGTCCCCCACCGCCGCGAGGGCGTGTCCGACCCCGGCCCCGCCGCTGACCACGAGCGCGGCGTCCGCGAGCGAGGTCGCGCCCGCCACCGGGCCGAGCACGACGTACGCGCGCGCGATGCCCGTCGCGCCGACGAGGAGGTCGTCGTAGCCGTCCCCGTCGACATCGCCCGCCGGCGCCACCGTTCCGCCCGCCTGCCCGTGCGTGGTCACGCCGAGGAGGGCCGCGCCGCCCTCCGTGACCCCATGGGTGCCGGTCAGGCCGCACCCGTTGCGCGCCCCGTCGCAATCGTCGTCGAGGCCGTTGCCGCAGACCTCGACGGCCGTGGGGTTCACCTCGGCGCGACCGTCGTCACAGTCGTCGTCCCGCGCGGAGTAGCCCTCGGGGCGCTCGCAGGCCGTCGTCGCGACGGCGGCGTCGCCGTGGCCGTCGCCGTCGGCGTCGCGCCACCACGGCGTCGTGCAGGCGGTGTCGGCGGTATCGGCGGTGTCGGCCGTGTCGGCCGTGTCGGCGGAGTCGGCGGTGTCGACGGAGTCGGCGGTGTCGGCCTGCTCCGACGTGTCCGCGGGGACCGGGGCGTCGTCCGGGGAAAGGGCGCACGCCACCCAGAAGAACAGCGGCGCGGGGAGGAGCATCCGCCGAGCATAGCGCTTTCGGATGGCGCCGGGTGCGTCGTCACTCACGATGCGCGAGGGGCTTGGAGGACGTCACTACCGTCTCGTCAAGGAGGCGCGCGGCCGGACGTGAGACCGGCCGTTCCTACGTAGCGGGAGGCGGACAAGGCTGCCCTTCAGCGCGGCGACGTAGCGCGCGTCGTCGTAGTCCTCGCCCGTGAGCACCATCACGGTGAGGATCCTGAGCATGGAGCGAGCGATCCGGCGGTACGCCGTTCCCGCGGACTGACCGCGGCGCCGGCCGTCCGCGTAAATTCGTCTCGCCCAGTCCAGCCGCTGGGGAATGAGCCGCCCAAGGAGGTAGACACCGGATCGCGCCCTCGGCGCGGCCGCTCGTCGAAGCAAGGCCTTCCCCTTTGGCTTTCCTTTCGTCGTCTTCCCGGATCCGCGACCGACTGGACACGCGCCCATCCGGACGGCCGCGCCGGGCGGCGGTGGCGGCGGGCCGGCGGCGGCGGGAGCAAGTCACCCCGAGTGAGAGTGGCGCCGAGGCAAGCGGCACCGAACTGGAATCCAGGGCGCGGTCGGGGCCTGCGATCGGGCTCGGACGACGGCACACGCCTCAAAAACCGGCGTTTCATCGTGGGGGCGCCGCCCGAGCGGGTGTCGCAGTCTCGTTCGGTGCCGCTTGCCTCGGGGGGATTCTCGTTGGGCAGGGCTTGGGTCCAGGGTGGGCACCCGCGCGGGCGCGCGCTCGACGACCGTGGGCACCCGCCCGGGGGCTAGCGCGCCCGCCCACGAGACCCCGGGCCGGAGGCCACGCCGCGCGAGGGGCCTGTAGATGCTCCGTTCCCCGTCAAGCCGCGGCGGCGGCTTTCCTCGCGAAAAGCTAGCCGTCGAACGATTGGTTGGTGAGAAGCATGCGCCAGAGCGCCTGCAACATCCTGCGCATGACGGCCACGAGCGCCACCTTCTTCAGCTTCTTCCGCGCGACCAGGCTCTCGTAGAAGGCCTTTACCGAGGGCTCCCACTGGACCGCGGTCAGGGCCGGCATGTACAGGGCCCC
>JAKFCH010000169.1:0-18917 GCA_036676765.1 Deltaproteobacteria bacterium | reverse complement strand
CGCACCACCGCGGCCGCCACGCCTCCGACCCGCGCCGCCGAGCCCACCCGCGCCGCCGCGCCCACCCGCGCCGCCGAGCCCACCCGCGCCGCCGTGGCGAAGACCGAGCCCGCCCCCACCTCGTCCAAGAAGCTCCTGGAGCAGGGGTGGAAGGCCATCGAGGCCGGCGAGTTCCAGAAGGCCCACGGCCTGTTCGACCGCGCCCTCCAGAGCGGCAGCGTCACGCCCGACGCGCTCTACGGGCGCGCCTACGCGAACGAGAAGCTGGGGGACTCCGTGAGCGCCACCGACGACTACTGCCGCGCCCTCGGCGGGAGAGCGGTCGGCATCGACATGCAGCGCGAGATCGAGGGCGGCCTCCGGCGCGTCGGCCGGACCTGCCCGTAGTCCGGGCCGCGCTCCGAACGAGCGGGCGCGGGAGCCGCGGATCGACGGCGTGCGTCGTGTGCCTACGATCCGGATCGCGGTCGTTCGGCCCCTTGCCCGGCGCTCCCGTCGGGCGTTAGGAAGGCCTCGCCCCAGGAAAGCCCGATGTCCGACAAGTCCACCGATCCCGAAGCCGAATACTTCGCCCGCCTCGATCTGGAGAAGAAGAAGGCGCTCCACGAGCAGGTGAGCGCCGAGCAGGCGGCCGCCGAGAAGGAGGCTCGTCGGAAGCTCCACCACCTTCGGTGCGGCAAGTGTGGCGGCCAGATGGCGCCCCAGGCGTTCCGCGGCGTCACCATCGACGTGTGCGCGGACTGCACCTCGGTGCTGCTGGATCCGGGTGAGCTGGAGCAGCTCGCGGGCAAGGACGAGAGCGGCGCGCTCGCCGCGCTCTCCAAGTTCTTCACCTACAAGAAGTAGGCCGGTCGAGCGGAGCCCGGCCCGCGCACGACGCCCGATCCTCCCCCCGAGGTCCGCATGCTCCGCACCCTACTCGCCGCGTTCCTGTTTCTCTTCACGTCCGCCGCCTCCGCCGCGGGCGTGGAGCCCGACGTCGCCGAGAAGCAGGCGCTGACCGCCGCCAAGGCGTGGCTCACGATGGTCGACGAGGCCGCGTATGCCCCGAGCTGGCAGGCCGCGGCCACCCCGATGAGGGCCGCCGTGACCCTCGAGGAGTGGGAGCGCTCGATGAAGGCCGTCCGCGCGCCGCTCGGCGCCGTGAAGGCGCGCAAGCTCGCCTCCGCCGTGTACACCACCACGCTCCCGGGCGCCCCCGACGGGGAGTACGTGGTCCTCACGTTCCGCACGCGCTTCGCCAACAAGCGGCGCGCGATCGAGACCGTGACGCCCCTGATGGACACCGACGGCAAGTGGCACGTCGGCGGCTACTTCATCAAGTAGGCCCGCATCCGGACGTGACGGCGCCGGTCGTGCCGTCGCGAGGGAAGGACGGTCACGCTCTCATTGCGGCGCTGGTGTACGATCGCGCGCGTGAAGCGCGCCCTCCTCCTGTTCCAGGCCCTCGCGCTCGCGGTGCTCTTCTCGTGGCCGCTGGTGCCGCGGTTCGCCACCGAGGCCATCGGGCGCATCGACACCGACACGCCCAAGCACCTGTGGACGCTCTGGTGGATGCGGCGCGAGGCGTGGGACGGCGCCCCCGGCCTCCTCACCCGCTGGGCCAACTGGCCCGACGGCATGCACCTGTTCCCGATCGAGCCGCTCAATGGGGTGCTCGCCGCGCTGCTCCCCCTCGGGCCGGTCCCGCTCTCCAACCTGCTCGCGCTCGTCCACGTGGTCCTGCTCGGCGTGTTCGCCGGGTGGCTCGGCTTCGACGTGAGCGGCACGCGCGTCGGCGCCCACGTCGCGTCGCTGCTCGCGCAGGTCTGCGCATTCACGGCCTTCTCGCTCGAGGTGGGCGTGGGGGAGCTGCGCCAGTTGTGGTGGATTCCGCTCGGGCTCGCGGTGCTCGTGCGGGCCCGTCGCACCGAGGGGCGCCGCTGGTTCATCGCGCTCGCGGCCGTGCTCGTCGGCGCGGTGCTGTCGTGCTTCTACCACGGGCTGTTCCTCGCGCTCTCCGTGGCCGTCTGGGCGCTCTGCACGCTGCGCCTCCGGCGATCCCTCCTCGTCGGCTACGCGCTCGCCGCCGGGCTCGCCCTGCTCGTGGTCGTGCCGGTCGTGCGCGGCTTCGCGGGCTCCTACGGGGGCGAGGAGGCGGTGTTCAGCGTCGACCGCTACACTGGCGCCTCGGTCAGCGTCGAGCAGCTGTTCACGCCCGCCCCCCTCGAGGCCGACGCGCCGAACGGGACGAAGCGGCGCCGTTACGACGGGGGGCGTTACCTCGGCCTCGTCACCCTCGTGCTCGCCGGGCTCGGCGTCGCGGCGAGGCCGAAGCGCGCCGGGCCCTGGGTAGCGGTGTTCGGGGTGTCCGCGGTGCTCTCGCTCGGGCCGGTCCTGGTGTGGAACCAGGCGCCCGTGCGTGTCGGGGATCTGGTCCTCGGCCTGCCGCTCGCCCCGTTCAACGATCTGCTCGCGCGGGTCGGCGAGCCGGTCAACTTCCCCGCCCGCTTCCTCGCCCCCGGCATGATCGCGCTCGCCGTCCTCGGCGCGCTCGCGACCCGCTGGCGCTGGGCGCTCCTGCTCGTCCCGCTCGCGGTGATCGACACCGTCGTCAACGACGAGACGCCATGGCCTCGCAACACCATGGTCCTCCCCGACATGGCCGGCCTCGCCCCCGGCGGCGGCACCGGCGCGGTGGCCGACGTCACCATCGTCACGAACGCCGAGCCCACCACCCGCACGCGGACCATCGCCGCCCAGCTCGTGCTCGACCGCCCGTTCGCCGCCGTCCCCATCGAGCGGCTCTCCGCGTGGTCGGCCAGCGGCGACCGGTGGCTCCGCGCGCTGCCACTCGTGCAGGCCGTCAACACGCTCACCACCGACCCCACGTCGGGCGATTGGCGCGCGGATCTGTGGCTCCTCGGGGACCGCGGCTTCGACCGCGTCCTCGTCACCCACGGCGCCGGTGGCGTCGACATGCGCGCCGACACCCTCCTCACCCGCCTCTGCGGCGCCCCGGTGCGGACACCCCACGCGACGCTCTGGACCGTGCCCGCGAGCGTCGCGACCGACGCCGAGGCCGACACCTGGCGCGCCGCGCAGGCGCAGCGGATCCGCGACCTGAGATGACGCACGCCCGGTGGCCCCCGGGTGGATCCACGCGCGGGTCGGCCGGGTTCAAGAACCGGAGGGCTCGCATGCCGCCGTTCTTCTTCCCTGTCGCCCGCGTCCTGCTCGCCCTGGTCTTCGTCGCGGCCGGGCTCGACAAGATCTTCACCTGGGACGCGACGGCCGCCTACCTCGCCGCGCAGGGCATCCCCGCGCCGGGGCTCCTGCTCGTCGTCGCCGCCACCATCGAGATGTTCGGGGGTGCGCTCGTCGCCATCGGCCACCTCACGCGGCCCGCGGCCCTGATCCTCGCGGTCTACCTGGTCCCGGTCACGATCCTGCTCCATCCGGTCGGGCCCCTGCAGGGCGTGGGGCCGAACCCGACCGACCTGTTCAAGAACCTCGCGATCATCGGGGGCCTCCTCCTCCTGGCCGCGGTCTCCCCGACCCCGGTGAGCATCGACAATCCCGTGGCGGCCCGTCGCCCCTCGCCGTTGCGCGAGCGGGAGGTGTAGTTCGCCGGCGTGGCCGCGCCGCGCCGAGGCACCCGGAGTTAGGGCTGCGGAGCGATGTTGCTCTTCGCTCCCGCCGCCGTCGGTGACGCCCTCGACCGCCTCACCATCCTCGAGATCAAGCTCGCGCGCCTTCCCGTCGCGCGGCGGTCCTCCGCGGCCGAGGAGCACGCGGCGCTCGCGGCCGCGTGGCACGGGGCGGGCCTGCCCGACCCTTCCGAGGTGCCCGAGCGCGCGGCCCTCGCCGAGGTCAACCTCGCGTTGTGGGAGGTCGAGGACCGCCTCCGCGCCGCGGAGGCGCGCGGCGACTTCGGCCCCGCCTTCGTGGCCGACGCCCGCGCCGTCTACCGCACGAACGACCGCCGCGCCGTGCTCAAGCGCGCCGTCAACCTCCGCTTCGGGTCCCGGCTCGTCGAAGAGAAGCTCCACCCCTCCTACTGACCGAGGCACGACACCCGCATGACCCGCCTCACCCACGTCGACGACGCCGGAAACGCCCGCATGGTGGAGGTCGGCGACAAGGACGTCACCCGCCGCAGCGCCACCGCCGAGGGCTGGGTGCGCCTCTCGGCCGAGGCGCTCGCCCAGCTCCGGACCGGCACCGACGCGGCGGGGGCCGCGCTCCCCGGCGGCTCGAAGAAGGGCGACGTGCTCGGAGTCGCCCAGATCGCCGGCATCCTCGGCGCCAAGCGCACGGCGGACCTCATCCCCCTCTGCCACCCGCTCCCGCTGGACGGGGTCGATCTCACGCTCGACGCCGCGCCCGAAGGCGTGCGGATCGTCGCGACGGCGCGCTGCACCGGCCGAACGGGGGTAGAGATGGAGGCGCTCACCGCGGTCACCGTCGCCGCGCTCACGGTGTACGACATGCTCAAGGCGGTCGACCGCGGCATCCGCATCGACGGGGTGCGGCTCCTCGAGAAGACGGGCGGCCGTTCCGGCCACTGGAGGGCAACTTGATCTGGATCCTGCTCGCCTGCGCCACGAAGGACGGCACCGTCACGGAGCCCGTCAGCGCGCCCTGTGACGCCTGCGACAGCGACTGCCTCTACGAGGCCACGCCCGCGACCAGCCGTCAGCACGTCGAGGGCACGCTGGAGTACCCGAGCTACCCGCCGACGAGCGGCGACCACAACCCGTGCTGGGCGGAGTGGGGCGTGCACGCGGAGGCCGTGGCGACGGAGAACTGGGTGCACAACCTCGAACACGGCGGCGTCGTGTTCCTGTACGACCCGACGTTCCCCGAGGCGGACCTCGCCGCCCTCTCCCTCTGGGTCGACGCCCTCCCCGAGGGCCGCGCGCTGCTCACCGTGGCGTCCTCCCCCATGGACGCGCAGGTGGCGGCCGTGTCCTGGGAGCACCGCCTCCTCCTCGGCTGCTTCGACGGCGCCGCGCTGGAGGAGTTCTTCTGGGACCACATCGGCTTGGCACCCGAGGACGTGACTTCGGGGCCGGGTACATGCGGGATGGACTGAGCCTGCGAATCCCCGCCCCGTCGCCGCCGGCTCGCGGCGCGGAGAACCGCGTCCAAGGGCCCGGGCCGGTCCCCCCCAGAGGGGGCCCCACCGGCCCACCCTTGTCCGCACCGCGCCGCGAGCCGCCGACGACGGGCACTCCGGTTTCTCCGCAGGCTCCCTTCTAGAGGGGATTGTCGGACATCCAGTGGATGAAGCCCGTGGACGTCACCCCGCCAGCGCCGCCCGAACCTCCCGCGTCAACGCGACGACCTCCCCGGAGGTCCGCGCCTCCGCGCCGCGCGGCCGCGGGAGCGCCACGTCGATCGCCGCCGCCACGCGCACCGGGCGCCCGACCACGACCACGACGCGATCGGCGACCAGCAACGCCTCGGCGATGTCGTGGGTGACGAGCAGGACGGTGGTGTCGAGCCCCGCGAGCAGGTCCTGCAGGGCGGCCTGGAGATCCTCCCGCAGGAGCGGGTCGACGGCGGCAAAGGGCTCGTCGAGCAGGAGGACCCGGGGCCGGAGCGCGAGCGCCCGGACGAGCGCCGCCCGCTGGGCCATGCCGCCGGAGAGGGCGCCGGGGCGCACGTGGGCCGCCGAGGCGAGGCCCACCCGCTCCAGCAGCGGTCGGCAGCGGCCCGCCCACTCGTCGCGGGGCACGCCCGCGGCTTCGAGGGCGAAGTGCACGTTGCCCTCCACCGTCATCCACGGGAGCAGGCGCGGATCTTGGAACACGAGGCTCATCGCGGCGCGATCGGGGGTCGCGGGGGCGCGGGTGACCCGGCCGACGGCGGGCGCGAGGAGCCCGGCCACGAGGCGCAGGATCGTCGACTTGCCCGACCCCGACGGCCCGAGGAGCGCCGTGACGGTGCCGGCGGGCACGTCGAGGGAGAGCCCGTCGAGGAGCGGCTCGCGGAAGCCGAAGTGGACGCCGTCGAGCCGGATCACGTCGTGCTCCCCGAGGTCAGGTGCCCGAGGATGCGCCGCTCCAGGCCCCGCGCGGCGACGTCCATGCCGAAGCCGAGCGCGCCGATGCAGGCCATGCCGACGAGCACGCCCTCCGTCTCGAGGACGAGGCGATGCATCTGGATGCGGTAGCCGAGCCCGCTCTGCGCGCCGACGAGCTCCGCCGCCACCACGCTCGTCCACGCGAGGCCGAGGCCCGTGCGCAGGCCCGCGAGGACGCCCGGCGCGGCGGCGGGGAAGCGGATGCGTGTCAGCACGAGCCACCGGCTCGCGCCCAGGCTCTCGCCGAGCTCGAGGTAGGGCGCCGGGGTGCCCGCGAGCGCCCACGCCACCTGCGTGAAGATGGGGAAGAACGCGCCGACGAACACGATGAACCACGCGCTCTTGTCGCCGAGGCCGCACCACAGGATCGCGAGCGGCACCCACGCGATGGGCGGGATCGGCCGCAGGAGCTGCACCGCGCCGAGCACGCCGGCGCCCACCGCCCCGCCGAGCGCGACGAGGCCGCCCAACCCGAGCCCGGCCACCGCGGCGAGGCCGTAACCGACGAGCACGCGGGCGAGGCTGGTCGCGAGGTCCTCGCCGAGGCCGCCCTCGTCGACCATTCCGACGGCGAACACCGCCACCTGCGAGGCCGGCGGGAGCGTGGGGGAGGACAGCGCGCGGGCGAGGCCCTCCCAGGCGAGGAGCCCCACGAGGACGGCGACGAGCGTGGCGACCCGGCCTCGATCGGTGAGCAGGCGCCGCACGGGGCCGGCGCCTACGGCCGGATGGCCACGGCGCCCGGATCGCCCGAGGGCGGCGGCGGCGGCACCGTGGCGGAGGGGCGGATCACCCCGGGCACGGCGAGCGGCGTCTTGAGCAGGCCGGCACCCTCCATGAAGCGCCCGGCCTCGACGAGGCCCGCGACGTCGGCCTCCGTGAGGTGGACCCGGATGTCCGCGGCGCTCGCGGCCGAGAGGTTGGGCTCGACCGACGCGGCGGTGGCGAGGACACCGGGCGCGAACGTGCGCTTCGCCTCGGCCTCGAACCACCCGTCGGCGCGCGCCGGATCCGCCCGGTACACGTCGTACGCCATGGCGAGCGCGGTCATGAACCGGCTCTCCGCGCCCGGATGCGCCGCCGCGAACGTGTCGTTCATCAGGACGACCGACGTGACCACGCTCGCCGCGATGGTGCGGGCGTGGGCCCCCGCCTCCAGCTCGGCGAAGGTCGGATCCCAGGCGGCGGCGGCGTCGAGATCGCCCCACCGGCCCCCGGGTGCGCCGGCGCGAACGACCCCGACGATCTCCTCGAGCCCGAGGTTCACCACCTTCACGTCGACCGCGGGGTCGAGCCCGGCGGCCTTCAACGCGCCCATCGCCTCGCGCTGGGCGGCGGCGCCGAAGGGCACCGCGAGCCGCTTACCGCGGAGGTCCGCGGGGGTGCGCACCGGCGAATCGGGGGGCACGAACGTGCCGACGCGGTTGTACATGAGCCGCCCGACGATGCCCCACGACGGGGCCTTCGCGGCCAGCGAGAGCGCGGGCTGGTCGGCGGTCAGCACGACGTCGACCTCGCCGGCGAGCGCGCCCTCGTTGAGCGGGCCACCGTAGGGGAACCCCTCGAAGTCACCGGAAAAACCGTTGCGTTCGAGGATGTCGGTGTGGAGCAGCACGGCCACGAGCTGGCCCTGGGTGGCCCAGGTGGTCTGCCAGCCGATGCGGACGGGGGTGAGCGCCGCGGGGGCGGACGCGCCGGTGGTCGTGGGCGCGGGGGCGTCGGAGGCGCCGCCGCAGCCGGTCGAGAGGGCGAGCGGGAGGGCCAGGGCCAGGAGCGTACGGATCAAAGCTCGTCCTCGATCACGGCGGGGATGGTCACGTCGAGGGCCTCGATCGTGCCGTAGCTGCGCGGGGGCGGCACCTCGCGGGCCACGGCGGTGACGGTGCCGCCGAGCCAGGAGAGCTCGGACTTCACCAGCAGCCCGCTCGCGTCGACGTCGAAGCGCGCCGTGCCGCCCGAACCCGTGGCGGTGTAGCGCGTGACCTCGACCTTCTGCCCCGCCACCTTGGTGGTGCCGACGGTGCCTGCGTCGAGGGTGCCGGTGAGGATGTCGCCGGTCTCGACCAACACGAGGGTGAGCGGACCGCCGCCGGTGAGCAGGACGGTGCGACCGGGGTCGAGCAGGTCGAGGCTGGTGAGGCGGGCCTGCTCCTTGGAGAGCGTGGACTCCTTCACGCCCGAGGCGTCCGCCACGATCACGCGCCACCCTCCGGTCGGTAGCTCGATCCCCTGCACCTGCGAAACGGCCCCCCCTTGATCCACCGAGCTGGTGAACGTCGCGCCCCGCGCGCTCGACTGGCCGCTCGATCGGCACACCAGCGGGACGCCGAGCACCTGGAGCTCGGTGTAGGCCTCGAGGATGCGCCGCTCGCCGTCCTCCCGCGGGAGGTAGCGGATGGTGAGCTGGCGGGTGCCGATCGGCTTGCCGTCGAGCGACAGGTCGTAGGTGATCTTGTGCGGGGGCAGCGCCTCGCCCGCGCGGGCGGTGGGCGCGCACACGCCCATGACCAGGAGGGCGAGCAGGACGGTGAGGAGCGCGGCGAGGGCGGCCCGGGTCGGCATCCATGGAGGCTAACCGTTCGGGGCGTCGGATCGCGCGCACGGTGGGCATCGGGCGCGGAGATGCGGGAGGACGCGGGACGCCCTTTCTGGTCACGACGCGAGCCCCCACGGAGAGGCCGGGCGTCCGCCGTGCTAAGCGCCACTCGTGTCGACCGCGTGGACCCTCAAGGAAGCTCTCCGGGCCCGCCTCGCCGCGGAGAGCGGCCGCCCGTTCTACGCCCCCGGCCCCAACCGGGTGGCGATGCTGTACCCGTCGCCCTACCGCGTCGGGATGTCCTCGCTCGGATTCCAGTGGATCTCGGGGCTTTTGGCCGACGCGGGCTTCTCGGTGGAGCGGGTGTTCCTGCCGGAGGACGTCGAGGCCTGGCGCAACTCCAAGCTGCGCCCCGTCTCGATGGAGACCCACACCGCGCTCGGGCAGTTCCCGATCCTCGCGGTGAGCCTGGCCTACGAGCTCGAGCTGGCCGGCCTCGTCGAGGTGCTCGAGCTCGCCGGCATCCCGCCGCTCCGCGCCGACCGCACCCCGGGGCACCCGAAGATCCTCATCGGCGGGCCGCTCACCTTCTCGAACCCGCTCCCCCTCGGCCCCTTCGCGGACGCCGTGCTCCTCGGCGAGGCCGACGACGCCGTGGTCCCCGCGGTCGAGGGCTTCTTCCGCACGGGCCGGTTCGACCACGTGGCCGACCTCCCCGGCGGCTGGCTCCCGGCCACCATGGGCGAGCACCTGCCCCCCGTCGGCCGCGCGGACGACACCCATCTGCCCGCGCGCTCGCGCATCCGGTCGCCCGACACCGAACTGCACGACATGTTCCTGATCGAGGGCGAACGTGGCTGCCACCGCGCGTGCACGTTCTGCGTGATGCGACGCAGCACGAACGGCGGCATGCGCCTCGTGAACACGGAGTCGCTCCTCTCGTTCGTGCCCGAGGACGCCCCGCGCGTCGGCCTCGTCGGCGCCGCGATCTCCGATCACCCGCAGCTCGTGGGCCTCCTGGAGTCGCTGGTGGCGGCCGGCAAGGGGATCGGCATCTCGTCGCTGCGGGCCGACCGCGTGGCGCTGAAGCCGGACATCCCGCGGCTGTTGCGCGCCGGCGGCTACAAAACCCTCACCGTCGCGAGTGACGCGGCCTCCCAGCGCCTCCGCCGCACGATCATGAAGGGCACCACCGAGGCCCACCTGCTCGCGTGCGCCGAGGCCGCGCGGCTGCACAAGTACCGCACGCTCAAGGTCTACATGATGGTGGGCGTGCCCGACGAGCAGGACGAGGACATCGAGGAGCTCATCACCTTCACGCGCCAGCTCGCGGCGATCCACCACACCTCGCTCGGCATCGCGCCGTTCGTGCCGAAGCGCAACACGCCGCTCGACGGCGCGGTGTTCGCGGGCATCCCGGTGGTCGAGGCGCGCCTTGCGCGCATCGCGGCGGGCCTGCGCGGCACGCGCGCCGAGGTGCGCCCCACCTCCGCGCGGTGGGCGTGGGTGGAGCACAAGCTCGCGTCGGCGGGGCAGGCGGGCGGGAACATCGCGATCGACGCAGTGCACGGCGGCGGCAACTTCGCCGCGTGGAAGAAGGCGTTCAAGACGGCCGAGGAGGCCACGGAACGGCCGTGGCGTGGGTGGGAGGCGGCGACGGTGTGAGGCCCTCCCGGGATCGTCGGTGGCGCCGCTACCGACGGGGCGGGTCCGGAGGCGCCGGGCGTGTGTCGGGGGCGCGGGTGTTTGCGGGTGTTTGGAGGCGCCGGGCGCGAAGCGGGGCCAGATGGGACTCTGGAGCGGCGTAGTCGGCGCGGATGGGATTCCCGAGATGCGTGATATGCGGGGGGCCTCGGAAAGCGTAGGTTCGCCCGTTGGGCGAAGCGTCGGCAGGGGGTCGAGGGTCGGGAAAATCGCCCGACATTCCTGTTCGAGCGGGCTTCGCTCGCGGCGATTCCTATCGGGGAGGGCTTCGGCGGGGCCCATCGCGCCGCGCGTGCACGGCTCGCCCTACCTTGAATCTCCCACGAAGAAGCTGGCCACCACCCCCGCGATGTAGCCGAACACCGCCATGCCGTAGACGGCCAGCGCGAGGCACAACGCGCGGCCCTCCGGTGTGCGCGGCCAGTAGTCGGAGCCGACCGTCGTGAGGAGCATGCACGTCCACCAGAGCGCGGCGCCGTAGTCGACCAGCGTGCTGCCCGGCTCGTCGTGCTCGAAGGTGTACATCCCGCCGGCGCCCGCGCAGGCGACCAGCAGCGTGAGCAGCGTGGCGTAGCCGGCGCCGCGGCGGCGCATGCCCTCGCCGAGGGCCCGGGCGCTCACGCTCGCGGCCGCGACGATCCGGACGAGGCCCGCCGTGTGCAGGGCCCGGCCGAGGGGGAGCAGCGCGAGGAGCCGCACGGCGTGCACGATCCGGAAGGCGGGCAGCGCAAGGGAGCCGACGGTGGGCCACTCCTGGCGGAGCCACGCGCGCTTGTCCGGCGCGAGCGCGAGCTTCAGCGCGACCTCCAGGGTGAACAGGGCCCAGATGGCGCCCGCTGCCCAGGCGACCAGCCGCGGAGGTTGTCCGATCGCCTCCCAGAGGACGAGGGCGAGCCACACGGCCGACAGGACGAGCATCGGCCGCTCGAGGACGGCGTCGACCTCGCGGAGGACCCGGAGGCGCTCGTCGACCCCGGACGGGTCCACCTCTGGGGGGTCCATGGGGTGAAGGTGCGCACGGGCATCCGAGTGGGCGAACCGGCACCGTTGCTCGTAAAGGGGGGGGCACCCTACGCTGGCCACGCGGCCGTGCCGCGCGGCCTCCATGTGCGACGGGTCCGCTGGTCTTCAGGGATGAAGCAGGAGAGCGGCCGATGGGCCAGGGCGCGGCCTTGCCGCGGAGCCCGGCGGGGACCGGCCCGCGTCCGCGCGGGTCGCGCCGAATCCCGAGCGATTCAGCCGCCCGCGGCGCACTCCGTAAAGTCCTCCTCGTCGGGACAGGAGAACACGGGCGGGTTCGACTCGAGCGCCATGCAGTCGTCGCCGCAATGGTTCACGCAGGCCATGCACTCCTCGTAGGTGCAGTCGTACTCCGCCGGGGCGGCGCCACACTGGGGGCTGACGGCCGGCGCGCAGCCGACGAAGAGGACGAAGGTGGCGGACAAAAGGCGAGTCATGGAGAGCTCCGGCGCCACAGCCTACGCCCGGAGCGTCGTGACCCGCAAGTGGTTGCGGCCCAATGATCGGCTGGCCGCGCGTCGCATGCCGGATGGCCCGATCGGCCGGTGCTACGACGATCCGGCCAGTCACGACGAAGCCATGGCGGAGGAAGAACCCGACCGCCGCGTCGGTGGTGTCCATCAGCACCTCGCGGACGCCGCCGCGCGCGCGGATGCGGACGAGGCGCTGAAGCGGACGTCCGAGCCGGCTCCGTGGCGGCCACCACGCCGAAGCGCACCCTCGCCCCGCGTGAGGCGGACTGGAGGGCGCCCGCGCGGGCGCGGGCGGCTCCGCGCCCCGGCGCCGGAGGCGACGGACGCGCGAGCGGAGCGCGGAGCGCGACCCCGGAAGGAGGCCGGCCCGGCGTCCGCGCCGGGACACGCCCACCCCTCTACGAAGCTGCCCTACGACCCCTCGACAATCGCCAGGAACGCGTCCAGATCGCGCTTCACCGGGCCGAGGGCGCTCATCCAGGTCTCCGGATCGCCGAGGTCGACCCCGAGCTCGTCCTTCGCGATGGGCTCGGCCCACGCATCCCCCGTGCGGCGGAGGAGCTGCTCGTACCCGGGCGCGCCCGCCGCGCCGAGGGGGCGGAACCGCTCGTACACCAGGTTCGAGAACAGGTATCCGAAGGTGTACGGGAAGTTGTAGAACGAGAGGGACGGGATGTAGAAGTGCAGCTTGCTGATCCAGTAGGTCGGATCGACGGCGGCGACGCTCGGCCCGTACCAGCGCGAGAAGATCGCGACGCACTCGGCCTCGACGGCCTCGGGATCGAGGGGGCCCTCGGCGCGCAACCGGTAGAAGGCCTGCTCCAGCTCGAACCGCGCGGGGATGTTCGACAGGAACGCGAGGGCATCCCCCAGCGAGGCGTCGAGCAGCCGGAGGCGCGCGCCCGTGTCGGTCACCTGGGCGAGCGCGGCCTCGCGGACGAGGAGCTCGGCGAAGGTGGAGGCCGTTTCTGCGAGGGTCATCGGCACGCGGCGCTGGGTGGACGGCACCTTGTGCAGCACGTGGTTGTGGAAGGCGTGGCCGAGCTCGTGGGCGAGGGTGCTCACGCTCTTGGACGAGGCGCCCCACGTCATGAAGATGCGGCTCTGGCAGGACAGCGGGAGGTCGGCGCAGAAGCCGCCGCCGCGCTTTCCGGGGCGGTCCTCCACCTCGATCCAGCGCCCGGCGAGGGCGTTGCGCGCGAACCCGGCGAGGTTGGGCGAGAACGCCTCGAACTGTTCGACGATGAAGCGCTGGGCATCCCCGTAGGGGACCTTCCCGCCGCTCGTGCCGACGTGCGCCATGGTGTCGGCCCAGGACAGCCTGGTCTGCCCCATGTACTTCGCCTTGGCGGCGAGGTAGCGCCGCATGAGCGGCTGGGCGCGGCGCGCGGCCTCGATCATCGCGTCGAGCGTGCTGCGCTCGACCTTCGCGTTGGCGCACGGCTCGTCGAGCATGTGCAGGCCACGCTTCTCGTTGAGCACCATGCGCGTGCCGGTCAGGTGGGTGAGCACCTTGGCGGCGCGGGGCGCGATCGGGCGCCACCCGCCCTCCAGGGCCACCTCGGCGCGGTCGCGCAGGGCCTTGTCGTCGTTGCCGAGGAGCGGCGAGAGCTGCCCCGCGGAGAGCTGCTCGACGCCGTTGCCGCGGTCGAACGGGATGCGGAGCGCGCCGGCGTCCATGTCGTAGAGCTCGCCCCAGCCGTACACGCTGTCCCGCGCGAGCTCGGTGGCGAGGGCCTCCTCCCGCTCGGGCAGGCGGAAGCGGGCGAGCCGGCGCTTCTCGCGGAGCATGCCCTCCATGTGGGCGAGCTCGGGGCGCGCGAGCAGCGCGGCGAACGCGGTGTCCGAACACGTGGAGAGGCGCGCGTTCGGCACGACCCAGGCGCGGCCGTAGCGGTTCGACAGATCGTTGGCGAGGGTGTCGGCGCGCACGGCGGCCTTGCCCGAGGCATCCTCCGCGGCGGCGCAGACGGCGTAGGTGCCGAGCTGCTCGAGGCGCTCGCTGATCGCCGTGAGCGAGAGCAGCATCGCGGCGAGCGCGGCGCCGTCGGCCTCGCCCTCGACCCCCGACGGGAGGGCGTCGGCGCGCGTCGTGAGCGAGAGGAGCTCGGCGGAGAGGGCCTCGGCCTCGCGGTTGAAGGCGTCTCCTCCCGGGCCGCCGGGGAAGACGGACGCGAGGTCCCAGGTCTCGGTCGGGGCGATGGACATGGGGGTCACTCCTCGAGGTAGGTGTAGCCTTCCAGGCCGATCTGGTAGGCGTTGATCATCTTCGCGGCTTCTTCCATGGTCATCCGGCCCTCCTTCAGCGCGCGCTCGGTCGCGCGGCGGACGAGGCGGACGAGGTCGTTCTTGGTGAACTGGACGTACTTGAGCACGTCGGTCACGGTGTCGCCCTCGATCACGTGGTCGATCCGGTAATTCCCGTCGGTGTCGAGCGACACGTGGACGGCGTTGGTGTCCCCGAAGAGGTTGTGGAGATCCCCGAGGATCTCCTGGTAGGCGCCAACCAGGAAGATGCCGAGGTAGTACGGGTCCTTCCCGTTGAGGGGATGGAGCTCCAGCACGTCCTTCACGTCGCGCAGATCGATGAAGCGGTCGATCTTGCCGTCGGAGTCGCACGTGATGTCGGCGATGATCGCCTTGCGCGTGGGCTCCTCGCCGAGGCGGTGGATCGGCATCACCGGGAACAGCTGGTCGACCGCCCAGGAGTCGGGCGCCGACTGGAACACCGAGAAGTTGCCGAAGTAGGTGTCGGCGAGCGCCTTCTCCAGGCCCTCGAGCTCGTCGGGGACGTAGCTCTGGGCGCGCACGACGTTGAGGATCTTCTGGCAGATCTGCCAGAACAGGCGCTCGCCGCGGGCGCGCTGCGACAGGTCGAGGAGGCCGAGGTTGAACCGGGAGAGGAGGTCCTCCTTGCCCGTGATCGCGTCGTGATAGGCCTCCTGGTAGTTCTTGCGGGTGACCCCGTCGAGGATCTCCTTGAGCTCCTGGAGGATGTCCGGATCCCCCTCGGTGATCAGGGCGTCCTTCGTGGAGTTCATCTCGCTCACGCCGAGCACGTTGAACACGAGCACCGCGTGGTGCGCGGCGGTCGCGCGGCCGGACTCGGTGATGATGTCGGGGTGCGGCACCTCGGCGCGATCGCACGCCTCGGCGATGGCGCTCACGACGTCGGCCGCGTACTCGTCGACCGTGTAGTTGACCGAGCTCTCGAAGTTGGTGCGGCTGCCGTCGTAGTCGACGCCGAGCCCGCCGCCGACGTCGAAGTACTTCATCGGCGCGCCGAGCTTGTGGAGCTCGGTGTAGATGCGGCTCGCCTCCTTCAATGCGTTCTTGAAGCTGCGGATCGCGCTCACCTGCGAGCCGATGTGGAAGTGGAGGAGCTGCACGCAATCGAGCATGTCGCGGTCGCGCAGGTAGTTGATGCCGTCGACCATCTCGCTGACGGTGAGGCCGAACTTGGCGCGATCGCCGGCGCTGCCCTCCCACTTGCCGGATCCACGGGTCGCGAGCTTGGCGCGCATGCCGATGACCGGGCGAACGCCGACGCGCTGGGAGATCTCCACGATGAGCGGGAACTCGGAGAACTTCTCGACCACGATGATCGGGTTGCGCCCGAGCTTCTTGGCCATGAGCGCGGTCTCGATGAACTCGGCGTCCTTGTAGCCGTTGCAGAGGATCAACGCCTCGGGATCGTCGAGGAGCGCGAGCACGATGAGCAGCTCGGGCTTGCTGCCCGCCTCGAGGCCCATGTGGTAGGGCTCGGAGAACCGGACGAGGTCCTCGACGAGGTGCCGCTGCTGGTTGACCTTGATCGGGTAGACCCCGCGGTAGCGCCCGGTGTAGTCGTAGTACTTGATGGCGTTGTGGAACGCCGTCGCGAGCATGCGGATGCGCGACTTGAGGATGTCGGTAAACCGGACGAGGATCGGCAGGTTGATGCCTCGCTTCTCCAGGTCGTCGATAAGGCTCTTGAGATCGACCGCGTCGGAGCGGGGGCCCGCCGGCGTGACCTCGATGTTGCCGGACTCGTTGATCCGGAAGAAGTCCCGCCCCCAATTGCGGATGTTGTACAGCTCGATGCTGTCCTGAATCGACCAACTCCGCATGACGTCTCCCGCGCGACCGCCGCTTCTAACCGGAACGTGCCGGGGGTGCGAGATCATGACTGTTCTACGCGGCGAATGCTCCGAATTTGGAACCGTGCCGGATGAGGGGGCGGACGCGGCCTCGGACGGGCTAAGGGCGCCCCCATGAACTCCCCCGCCGAACCCGCGTTTCCGACGCTGAGCGTCGCGATCGACTACACACCGGCGGAGCTGGCGCGCCTGAACCGCATGTGGACGGATCGCGCGCACGGTCGACGGGGCGCGTGGCTCGCCCGCAATTGGACCCTGGCCTTTGCCGGCGTCGGGGTGGTGGTGCTGCTCCTGGCGCGGATGTGGGTGGGCGCCGCGTTCCTGGCGCTCGTCGGGGTGCTCCGGTACGTCCGGCACGATCGCCCGGCACGCCTCGCGGCCACGGTGGCCGCCCTGTCCCGGGCCCGGGGGCTCGGCGGCATGTTCGAGGTGCACGTCGAGCGGGATGCCCTCCGGTTGCGCGCCCCGGCCGCCGACACGACGGCCCCGTGGTCGGGCATCTCCGTCGAGGAGCGTGACGGCGACGTGATCCTCGAGCTGCCTGACATGACCGTCCCCATCCCTGCGCGTGCCTTCGCCGATCCGTCCGCCCGCGACCACTTCGTCGCCGCGCTGCGTGCTCGGATGGCCGCGCCGGCCCCCGCCGCGCCGCCCCCGGCGCCGGGCAGCGTGTCGTACGTCCTCACCCGCGGCGACTACCGTGCGCTCGCGCTCGAGAAGATGCGGGGCGCCGGGGTCCTCCTCGTGCTCCTGGTCCTCTTCCTGCTGTCGGCCCACGCCGTGGCGCTCGTCGTCCTCGGTGTGTTCGGGGATCCGCCCATGCCGCTCCTGCCGCTGGTCGCCCGGCTCGTCGTCTCGATGTGCTTGTGGCTGGGCCTGATCCTCGGCCCGGTGCTGTTTCAGGCCGAGCTCAGCGCGCGAGTGCCGGACACACGGCGCCCGGTCACGGTCCTCGTCAGCGCCGACGCCTTCACCGTCGGGGAACACTCCGGGAACGTGGTCCCGTGGAAGCAGGTGCGAGCGATCTCGTCGCGCGGCCGCGGCCTGTTCCTCGTGATCGGCCCGCTGACCTACCTCGTCCCCCGCCGCGCCTTTCCAACCGAGAGCGCGTTCCGCGCGTTCGCGGACGATGCCCAGCGCTACTGGCGCGCGGGTCGAGGCTACTGACCACCCTCGCGCGAGGGGCTACGGCGTCTTCGCCGCGGCCTTCGGTGGTTTCGGCGGCGCCGGGATCGAGAACACGTTCGAGGGCGGCCGGGGCGCCTGGAGCGCGAGCGTCGGGCCGCCGGGCCGGAGCCTCTCCGGCCACACGAACGGCGGGATCGCGACGCTCACCGTCGCGTCGGGCGTGGTCCACCCGCTCGCGTCCCAGGCCTTCACGCGCTTGCCGGTCTGGACGGGCGGCCCGAAGAGCGAGGTGAACAGGGCGTCGTAGGAGGTCACGAGCGCCCGGAGCACGACGGGGAAGTACTCCTGGTTCACGACGTAGGTGCGGGCGCCGGCGTCGACGAGGGCGCGGAGGTCGGCGGCCTCGAAGGTGACGGTGGCGTCGAGCTCGCCGCGCTCGAGTCGCTGCAGCTCGGTGAGGAAGCTGTTGGCGGCGACGAAGGCGTCCCACGCGTCGGGGCGCACGCGGTCGACCCACATGGCGTGGCCGGCGAGCAGCGTCTTCCGATGGAGGAGCTGGTAGACGAGCGGCGTCTGCGCGCTCGCGACGCCCGACGAGAGCGGCGGCTCGACGAGGATGGTGCCGGGGGTCGCGCGGAGGTTTGTGTAGAAGGGGTCGGCCGCGAGGTCGGTCTTGGAGAACTGCGCGTGCCAGGGCGCGCCCTGGACCTGGAGCTGCACGGGGATCGAGAGCGCGAGCAGCGCGAGGGCCCACGGGCGCCGGAGGAGGCGCTGGGCGCCGAGCGCGGCGAGGGTGACGAGCGCGAGGTTCAACACGACGACGTGGCGGTAGGGCCACCAGAACCGTCGGAGCGGCCCCGCGAGCCCGTAGAGCCACTCGTACGGCCCGTTCGGGATGAGCGCGCCGGCCATGAGCGCAGCGAAGAGCAGGGCCACCGCCCACAAGCCGAGCACGGTGCGGCGCCGCTCGCGGTCGAGGAGCGCCACGAAGGCGAGCACGACGGTGGTGAGCGGCAAGGCACGCCCGGCGTGCCGGCCCCCGCTGACGAGGAACGGGATGCCCGGCCACGTGCTGTCGCCCACGGCCTCCGGGTGCGGGAACACGTCCTCGCCGGTGCCGGGGATGGCCGACCAGTAGGACACGAACACCCACAGCAGCGGCGCGACGAGGCCGAGGAACGCCACCGAGAAGACGACGAGGGCCCGGAGGGGCGGTCGGGACGCGGGCGCGGAGCCGACGAGGTGGGCGGCGAGGAGCACCCCACCCGCGAGCACGGCGAAGAGCCCGTAGTACCAATAGAACAGCGATGTCAGGGCGAGGAGCACGGCCGAACCCACGGCGCCGAGGACGGTGGGCCGCCCGAGGAACCGGAGCCAGGCCGCCAGGAAGAACGCCATCCAACAGAAGCTCACCTGCGAGAACCGCCCGGCGCCGAGCTCGTGGACCGCGTAGAGCATCAGCGCCGCGCTCGGGGCGGCGGCGAGGCTCGCGGCGGGCGAGGCCCCGGCGGCGCGCGCGAGGGTGAACCCCGCGAGGCCGTTGAGCGCGAGGATGGCGACGAGGTAGACGGTCGCGCCCGTCGGCCACCCCAGCAGGAGGTGGAACGGGAGGTAGGTGAAACCCTCGCTGCCGTTGCCCGCGAGCCACGGCGCATCCCCCACGGGCCAGTAGTAGCGGTCGTTGTGGAGGATCGAGGCGCCGTCGCGCACCTGCTCGGCCACCCAGACCATCAGCCAATGGTTGGAGAGGCAGTCCGGGTGCACGAAGTTGCACAGGATCGTGTCGGTGGGCGACGAGGCGGCCGGCCACGTGGCGGCGAGCGCGCACGCGAAGGCGAGCGCGACGG
>JAKFCH010000168.1:0-21947 GCA_036676765.1 Deltaproteobacteria bacterium | reverse complement strand
CCCCGACCACCGCGCCCCCGACGCCGTCGCCGACCAGCGCGCCACCGACCCCGCCGCCCCCGATCGCCGCGCCCCCCGCATCCGTCGAAGCCCCCGTCATCGTCGACCACCTCCTCGCCTACGGCCCCGAGCGCGAGCGCCTCACCGCCGACTACCTCCGCGCGCACCGCACGGCCGCCCTCACCGGCGATCCCGCGCAGGATACCCGCATGGTCCCGCGCGTGATCGTGCTCCACTGGACCGCGGGCCCCACCGCCGCGAGCGCGTGGAGCACGTTCGCGCCCGCCACGCTCTCGGGCCGCGCGGACCTCGCCGGCGCGGGCGCCCTCAACGTCGGCGCCCACTACCTCGTCGATCGCGACGGATCGATCGAGCGGCTGGCGCCGGAGGACCGCGTCCTCCGGCACACGATCGGGCTCAACCACGTCGCGATCGGCATCGAGAACGTCGGTGGCGGCGAGGCGTGGCCGCTCACGCCCGCGCAAGTGGAGGCCAACGCCGCGCTCGTGCGCTGGATCGCGTCGCGCCAGCCCATCACCCACCTCGTCGGCCACCTCGAATACAGGCGGATGGAGGCGACCCCGCTCTTCGAGGAGCGCGATCCCGCCTACCGCACGGCCAAGCCCGATCCCGGCGCCGACTTCATGGCCGCCGTGCGCGCGCGCATCGCCGACGTGGGGCTCCGGGCGCCCCCGTAGCTACCGCGCGATCGTCGCCTCCCGCGCCACCGCGAGCTCGCCGTCGAGCAGCGGCGCCACGTCGGGATCGCCGTCCGCAGCGCGCGCCCACGCGAGGCCGTACACGTCGAGGATGCGGAAGCCGGCCTCGGCCGACATCGTCACGTCCTCCATCGTGTCGGCGAAGTCGGTGAACGACTGGTGCCCGGCCCCTTCGAGGGTGAGGCGGCGCGCGCCGTCGCCCCGGAGCGCGGCCCAGAGGTCGTCCACCTCGGAGCCGGGGGGCTGGTCCTCGGTGCCGGTCATCAGGAACGTGGGGCGGGTCACGGCGCCGATGCCGGCGGCCCGGAAGAGCCCGAAGTCACCCGGAGCCATGATCAGCGCGCTCCCGAAGCGCGGCTCCGCGAAGCCCTGCTCGAACATCGCCCGGAGCGCCGGGGTCATCGTGGAGCAGAAGGCGGTCGTCGGGTCGGGGCAGTCGAGCGCCTCGGGCGCGTAGGTGGCGCCGAGCAGGGCGAGCACGGTGTAGCCGCCGAACGAGTGCCCCATCGCGACGCGGGTGTCGGTGGTCGGGAACGTCCCGGCGTCCACCCAGTCGAGCACCGCCGAGATGTCGTGCGGGCGTTGGGCGTAGATCTCGGTGACACGGTCGCTGCCGTCGAGCGTCGTGTTGCCGAAATGATCCGGCGCCACGACGATCCACCCGTGGGAGGCGAGGTGCTCCATCAGGAAGCTCGACGCCTCGGCGTAAGCCTGGTGCCCGTGCGAGAACACAACCACCGGGAAAGGCCCCGCCGCCACCGGCGCGTCCTGCCACACGCCCTCGGCGACGATCGCGCCCCCGAAGTAGCTGGCGTCCTCCCCGCTCGTGGCCGTCGTCGGGTACCACGTCGACACGTGGAGCGTGCGATCGCCCGGCTCCGACGCCACGGTGTCGGCGTACACGACCGAGGTGTCCTGGTGGCCGACCGACCACGGCCCCGGCGCCACCAACTCGCTCAGCAGGTCGACCGGTGTATCACCCGATGTATCAGATGTATCAGATGTATCAGTTTTGGGACCGGCGCACGCGAACAGGAGGATCAGCGACATGCGCCAGCATAGATCAGCGGCCGATCACCGAGGCGCGGCCCAACGCGTCCCACACCACGATCTCGCGGGGCGGCTGGGTGAACACGCCGCGTTGGAACGGCACCGCGCGCCCGCCGGTGAAGCTGATGTGGACCGCGCCCGGCGCGTCCACCCGCCACTGCCCGGACGTGCTCGAGAGCGTCGGCGTGACGACGGGGGCGGCGCGGTCCACGATCGCGGCGCGGAGGGCCTCGGCGATCCCGCGCGCGCCGGCCTGCGCGCGGACGAGCACGCCCACGTTGCCGTCGCGGAACGCCACGAGGGTCTCGCCGTCCCCATGGGCGATGTCGGCGGCGAAGTCCGCCAGCACCGGCGGCGGGACCCCGACCGACTCCAGCGTGCGGTCGTACCACTCGGCCCCGGCCGCCTCGGTAGCCCCGACGTAGACCCGCACCCAACCGCCTTCAATCGAAGCGGTCCACCCTGTCTCGGGGGTGAGGAACGAGGCCGCGCCGACCCCCGGGACCCCGCTCACCGGGATGCCCGCGTGGACGCCGGCCGCGAGCGCGGCCCCGACGAGGAGCGTGATCATTGGAGCGACTCCTTCTGGGTGTACCGGTAGCGGACATCGCCGCTCGCCACGAGCCGGTCGAGGTACTCCTCCCCGGAGATCGCCTGCACGAGCAGATCCTCGCCGGGGTAGCTGCCGGGGTCGGCGTCCCCGTCGAGGGCCAGGGTCGCGTCGTAGATGATGCCGCCGTCGTCCGGCGTCGTGACCGCGTGGTAGCTGAAGCCGCAGCCCGAGCCGCCGAACGGGCAGTGGCTGAACGCGTCGCCGCCGATCGCCTTGATGTAGTTGAGCTCGAAGCTCGGCAGGAGGATGGTGTACGAGAGCGTGGCGCCGAGCATGTTGGCGAAGGCCTCGAGGATCGAGGCGCAATCGGTGCAGTTGACGATGGAGCCGCGGTCGCGGGCGAGGAAACCCGACAGGTTGAACCGGGCGTCGTCGAACCCCCGGCCGCCGTACTGGGTGTAGGCGCTCGCGCCCCACCGGGTGTCGTAGGCGAGCCCGAGATCGTAGTAGACGTGCTCGACGAGCGCGGAGATCACGGCGGTCTCGGTAGGCTCCACCCCGTCGATGGCGCGGAGGGCGGGATCGATGACCGCAAGCCACGGGGCGTAGGGCGCGCCGGTCTCCTCGAAGGCCGGGGGGCCGAGCAGGGCGTAGACGCGCAGCGGGATGTCCTGGGTCCCCACGACCGTCTCGCCGGCCATCCACCGCACCGCGAGGGTCTCCTCGTGGACCCCCGGGCCCGTCGTGAGCGGCGCGTCGGCGGTGAACAGGACGGTCTCGCCCGCGGCGACCACGCCGGAGGTGAGCGTCCACCCGTCGAGCGCCGGGGTGAGGGCCGCCGCGCCGACATCGCCCGCCACGACGAGCGACAAGGTCGGGCGCGCGTCCCACGCGTAGGCGGCCGGGAGGTTCTGGCCCACGGGGTCGGCCGGCGGCGCGTCGAGATCCGCCCACGGCGTGGGGATGGGCGCGGCCACGCCGTCGACGTCGAGGGCGGCGAGCGAGAAGGTGGGCGAGTCGCCGCCGTCGTCCCAATACATTCCGGCGCCGCCCGCGGCGTGCCACATCAGCGGGAGGCGGTCGCCGCCGAGCGTCCCGGCGATCGCGCCGACCCGTACCACGTCGATGTCCACCTCGGCGGTCGCGACGACCGCGCCCTCGGCCGCGAGGCCGGCGTGCACGGTGTAGCGGCCGACGGGCAGGGCCGCGCCGGCGTCGTCCCGCGCGTCCCACGCCACGGCGTCGACCAACGCCGTGCCGTCGGCGAGCACGCGCACGACGGTGCCGGTGGAGTCCCGCACGTCGACCGACACGCGTTCGCCGCCAGCGTGGGCGAGATCGAACGTCGCCTCGGTGCCGTAGATCGGGTCGATCGCGGTGGGACCGGTGACAGCGAGGTCGTAGGTGGGGGGCGAGTCGGTGTCACTCCCGACGGTGACCTTTCCATCGGCGCACCCGAGGAGGAGCAGGAGCAGGGCCATGGCGCAACTGTAGCGCCGGCGTGGCCCGGTGGCGCGCCGGATTCCGTCGGCGCCGGCTCAGTGGAACGCGGGCGGCGCCTCGTCGCCCGGATCCGGCGCCGCCGCGGGCTCGGGGGCCGGCGGCAGGGAGACGTGGAACGACGCGCCCGCGCCCGGCTGACCCTCCGCCCGGATGACTCCGCCGTGGCGATGGACGATGCGACACACGAGCGCGAGGCCGATGCCCGAGCCCTCGAATTCGCGCCCGGCATGGAGGCGCTCGAAGGGCTCGAAGAGCTTGTCCACGAAGCGCATGTCGAACCCTTCGCCGTCGTCACGCACCACGAGCTCGCCCCCCTCCGCCTCGACCCGGATCTCGGCCTCGGCGCGGCGCCCCGTGTACTTCCAGGCGTTCCCGAGGAGGTTGACGAACACGATGCGGAGGAGCGAGGGATCGCCGTAGAGCGCGAGGCCGGGCTCGATGAACACCCGCACCTGCCGGGTGGGCGCGACACGTCGCAGCTCGGCCACCACCTCCTCGGCGAGCGCGGAGACGTCGACGTGGGTGGGCGTGAGGACGGCGCGGGAGAGGCGGGACAGGGCGAGCAGGCCGTCGATGATGCTGGCCATGCGCCCGGCGGCGCTGCGCACGCGGCCGAGCTGCGCGCGGGACTCGTCGGAGAGGGTCGCGTCGAGGAGCACGTTCTCGGTGAAGCCGAGGATGGTGCGCAGGGGGGCGCGGAGATCGTGGGAGACGTTGTAGCTGAACGACTCCAGCTCCGCGTTGACGGTCTCGAGCTCGGCGGTGCGCGCGCGCACGCGCTCCTCCAGCGAGGCGGCGAGGTCGCGGAGCTGCTCCTCGCGTTGCCGCAGCGACAACGCGGCCTCGACCCGCTCGGTGATGTCGCGCACCAGCACGGAGACCCCTCCGTCGATCGGCGCGGCCTGGAGGTGGAGCCAGCGCCGGGCGTCGCCGCACGGCCACGGCAGCTCCTCGTCCAGGATCTCGTGGTCGCGCGCGACCAGCACGAGCCGCTCGTCGAGGAGCGCGCCGAGCCCGAGGCCCTCCAGGGGCCTCCCCAGCAGCTCGGCCCGTGACCGCCCGACGAGGCGCTCGGCCGCGGGGTTGGCGTCCTCGATGCGGAGCCCGGCATTGGTGTGGGCCAGCACGAAGAAGGCGTCGGGGCTCGCCGCGATCAGCGAGCCGTAGGCGATGGGCATGAAGCCACGGGTGGGGAGCCCATGGTCCGCGCGATTGGTCATGTTCACTTCCGAGGGCGCGTATGGACCCGTCAGCGGCGGAAACCGATCCCGCCCTCGACGGGAGGGAGGAGGGCGTTGGACACCCACGGCCACGCTTTCCATCCGACCGACCTGCGCGAGGGGGGAGACGTGTCCCCGGCGCGGGCGGCGAGCGCGGTCGTGGACGCGGTGACGCCCGGCGACACGCGCCCGATGGTGGTAGGGGGGCGGCATGGATGTCGGGACGAGGATCACGTGCCTGCGCTGCCGCCGCCCCGAGCAGGTGTGCGTCTGCGCGGAGCTGCGCCCGACGGAGAGCCGGACCCACGTGGTGTTCGTCCAGCACCCCCGCGAGGCGCGGATGCCCGTGAGCACCTGCCGCCTCGCCCACCGGTCGCTCCCCAACTCGGAGATGCACGTCGCGCTCGGGCCCGAGGGCAACCCGCGCCTGGAGGCGCTCGCCCGCGCGCCCGGCACGATGCTGCTGTTCCCGGGGCCCGGATCCACCGACGTGACCGAGCTCTCCGAGGCGCCGCGCACCCTCGTCGTCGTGGACGGTACCTGGATCAACGCGCGCAAGGTGGTGGAGCGCTCGCCGCTGCTCTCGGCGCTCCCGCGCATCGGCTTCACGCCGTCGCGGCCCGGCAACTACCGCATCCGCAAGGAGCCGGCCGAGCACTGCCTCTCGACCATCGAGGCGGTCGCCTACGTCCTCGAGGCGCTGGAGGCGGCGCCCGGCCGCTACACCCCCATCCTCGGCTCGTTCGACCGCATGGTCGATCTGCAGCTCGCCTACATCGGGGCCGCCCCCCTCCACGCCAACCATGCCCCCCGGCACGCCCCGCCGAAGGACTACGCCGCGCTCGCGTCCCTGCGCCGGGCGGGCGATCGCCGCGTGCTCGTGTTCACCGACGGCAACGCCTGGACCGACGGGTCGGGCCCGTCGGCGCCGCCCGAGCTGCTGCATTGGGTGGCGGTCCGGCCCGCCACGGGCGAACGTTTCGCGAGCGTGCTCCGGCCGCGCCTCCCGGTGGCGCCGTACGTCCCCCGGCGGCTCGGGTTGCGGAGCGCCGCGTTGGAGGACGGGGAGTCGATCACCGGGATGATGGAGCGGTGGCGCCGATTTGGTTCCGCCGACGACGTGGTGTGTACGTGGGGCCCGTTCTCGGCCGACCTGATGCGGGCCGCGGGCGTCGAGGCGGGCGTTCCGCAGGATCCCGTGGACATCAAGCAGATCGTCGCGCGCGTCCTGAACGCCCGGTTCGGGGGCGTGGAGGCCCTCGCCGAGCGCCACGGGGCCGTGTTGCCCGAGGGGGGTGGGTTCGCCCCGCGGACGCTCGCGGCGTTGGAGGTCGTGGTGCGGGCGTTGGTGGCGGGGGAGCTGCGGGGCGGGTGAGTCGCGCCGCGGCGCGAGGACGTCCGTCCGCTACCGCCGCCGCCCGATCCACAACCCCCGTTGCGGCATGAGCCCGTCCGCGGCGAAGCGCGCGTCGAAGCCCGCGGCGTCGAGCGCGCCGGCGAACACCGGGCGTGGGCAGGGCCACATCACGTGGCGCTCGGTGAAGTGTTCGATGGGTTGGTGGGGCCGCCCGACCAGCCAGGCGAAGTCCATGACCGACATCCCGTCCTGCAAGGCGCTGTGCGCCATGCGACACACCTTCAGCGTGGGGGTGTCGGTGTGTTGCATCCCCACCCGCCCCGAGGTGAGATCCTCCGGGGCGAGCCAGGGCTCGATCACCACGACGCCGCCAGGGCGCACGCTGGCCGCGAAGGCGCGGAGCGCCGCCGTGAGCGCGTCGAGATCGAGGAGGTACCCGATGGAGGAGAACAGGCACAACAGCGCGTCGGCGGGCGGCCCGGCCACGGGGTTGCGCATGTCACCCCGGGTGAGTGACACATCGGGGAGCCGCTCGCGGGCGATGGCGAGCATGTCCTCGCTCCGGTCGAACCCCGCCACGTCGTACCACTGCCGCAGCTCCGCGAGGTGCTTGCCGGTGCCGCACGCGGCCTCCACCACCCGCGCCCCGTCGGGCACGCCCTCGGCGGCCAGCAACGCGTGGAGGCTCGCCCCCTCGGTGACGTAGTCCTTCCAGGCGTAGATGGTGTCGTACAGGGCGGCGCGGGCGCCGTAGAGCGGCTCGGTCATGGCGGCATCGTACCCCAGGTGCGCGCTCGTTCACCAGAGGATGGGCGGACTCACCACGTCGAGCGGGTGGGCGCCGGTGGCCAGGCCCGCGCCGGAGACGACGCCCATCCAGGTCCGGGTGGGGCGGAGCGCGCTGTTCATGCCGGCTCTGACAGCCGTGCGCTGGGAGTCCTCCGTGAGGGCGTTCCACGAGGGCCTCGCGGAAGAAGCGCTGGCGAACGAGGCCTTCGATGGTTCGCGCTTTGCACCGAAACACGCCGACGCCCATCGGGCCACCCAAGCCGGGTCGAGTGAGACTCCGACCGACCCAAGCGGCACCGAGCGAGACTGCGACGACCGGCGACCGCTGTTCGCGGGTGGGAGCCGACGATAAAACGCCCGTTTTTCGAGAGGCACGCCGCCGCGCCGCGGCCGTCAAGCGCCGGGTGGCCGCACAGCGCCCCGTGCCTTCCCCGGCGGAGGCCGCCCGCCGCGGAGCACGGCACGGGGGGCGCGCTCATCCCACTGTCCGGGTGACATCCCCCTACCCATCACAGACATCCCCCACCCCATCCCCGTCCGAATCGGTCTGATCGGGCCGCCACGTGCCCTCGGGATCGAGCGCCGGCTCGAGGTCGGTGAGCGGCGCGCCGTCCTCCCCGAGGAGCCGCGCCATGTGGCCCCAGCCGCCGCCCTGGTCGCGCACCTTCAGGAGCAGCGTGTTCCACCCCGCGGTGACCTCCACCGGCGCCGTGAATTGGTCGGCGTTGACGCCCTGGCAGCTCGCGATGTCGACCACGAGGGCGTCGTTCCACCACGCGAACACGCCGTCGTCAGCGCCCACGGCGAGCGTGGCGGCGCGCGCGGTGTCACTCCAGAGGTACACCATCGCGTAGGCCTCGCGCGGGGCGTCGACGATCGCGTAGTCGGCGGTGAGATCGAAGGAGTCCCCGGTGAGGTGGGCGCGCCACGGGATCGTGTCCCCGGCGATGTCACCGACCGCGGGCGCGAAGCCCGGCTGATCCTCGCCGACGCGTGGCACGTCGGCGGGGCGGCACGTGTCCGCCGAGGGATCGCCGGTGAACGGCCCGGCCGCGAGCCAGGTGCGGACGTAGCCCGTGCCGCCGAGGGCCAGCACGGTGTCGGGACCGTTGGACACCTCGGGGCAGGTGTCGTCGAGGTCGGCCACGGCGTCGCCGTCGCGGTCGAGATCGCAGGAGTCGGGCTCGCCGTCGACGTCCAGGTCCGTGCCCGTCGACGCGTCGAGCAGCGCGGCGTCCTCGATGGTCACGTCGAGGGTGTAGCCGGGCACCGGCGCGCCCTGGACGGCCTGGACGCACACGGCCCACGCGCCCTCGTCGATCCACCGCGCGCCCGGCTGGTCGGCGGGGTCGAGCACCGCGCACCCGTCCTCGCCCGGGGCGCCGGCCGCGAGGCGCGCGCCGTCGGGCCCGTAGAGCGCCATCGTGAGCGCGGAGCCGCACGGAGCCACCTCGGTGACGCGCACCGCCGCGCAGCGCGGCGCGGTGAAGGACCAGCAATCCACGTCGTTCTCGGCGAGGGAGCCGTGGCCGGAGGCGCCGATCGGGGACGCCTCGGTAGCCGCCTCGTTCGGCTCCACCTCCAAGGCCCCCAGCTCCGGCACACAGGTGGCATCGCACCCGTCGCCGCCGAGCCCGCCGCCGTCGTCGCACCCCTCCCCCGCGTCGACCACGGCATCGCCGCACGCGGGGAGCCGGCAGTCGGTCCGACAGGCATCGGCGGTGGTGTCGTCGTTGCCGCTTGCGTCGTCGCAGGCCTCGTCGGGGTCGAGCGCGCCATCGCCACACCGGGCGGCGGGCGCGTCGGAGGATTCGACAGGGTCGTGACAGCCCCCCGGGATCGCCAGCAGGAGTGGGAGCGAGAGCAGGAACGGGAGCGGGAGCAGCAGGGATCGCATCGTCGGGAAGTGTACGTCGTCCACTACCCTTGCGCGCATGCTCGTCCTCCTCCTGGCCACCGGCGCCCTCGCCAACGACACGTTCCTGCCCGGCGCGGGCCTCGACCCGGTCTCCTACGGCGATGTCGTCGCGGACGGCGTGGTGACCGGCCGCACGGGACGGCTGCTCGTGCGCGGGGATGCCGAGGCGGTCGCCGGCGCGTCGGGCGTGGCGCGGGTCACCGTCCTGCCCGGCGGCCTCCTGCGGGTCGAGCCCACGCTCGGCACCGACGACCTCGCGCTCGCGACCACGCTCGCGGCGCGCGCCGACGTGACCTACGCGGTCCCCGACCTCGTCTTCCGCCTCGTCCCCGCGACCCTGCCCGACGACCAATTCGTCGCCGACGAGTGGCACCTGGAGAACACCGGCCAGGGCGGCCGCACGGTCGACGTGGACATCGACGCCGAGGCCGCCTGGGCCCACGCCACCGGCGCGGGGCAGCTCATCGCGGTGCTCGACTCGGGGGTCCAGCTCGATCACCCCGACCTCTCGGTGATCCCCGGGCACGACTACGTCGGCCGGGACGACGATCCGAGCCCCGGCGACGACGACGCGGGCCCGCACGGCACCGGCGCCGCCGGGGTGGCCGCCGCGGTCGGGAACAACGGCTACGGCGTGGCGGGCGTGGCCTATGACGCCGACGTGTACGCCATCCGCCTCATCGGCGGCGACACCTCCCTCGACGACCTCTACAACGCGTTCGCCGAGGCCGTGGACGCCGGCGCGTCCGTCCTCTCGAACTCGTGGGGCTTCGGCAGCGCCTGCGAGACCATCCCCGCCGACGGCGTCTTCGGCGACATGTTCGACTACGCCGAGGACAACGGGCGCGGCGGCCTCGGCGCGGCGGTGGTGTTCGCCGCGGGAAACGGCGCGTGTGACATCGCGGCCGACGGAATGCTCCGCAATCGCAAGGCCATCGTGGTGGCGGCCATCGAGTGGAACGACCGCCGCGCGTGGTACTCCAACTACGGCGACTCCGTCGACATCGCCGCGCCCACGTCGCTCCTCACCACCGACCTCGTGAGCGGCGGCTACGGCGCCTACCAGGGTGACGACGCCTTCGCCGACGGCTACGCCGGCACGAGCGCCGCCACCCCCGTCGTAGCCGGTGTGCTCGCCCTGATGTTCGAGGCCAACCCCCGGCTCACCGCCAAGGACGCGCGCACGGTGTTGTGTGACACCGGCGTCCGCAACGACGCCGAGCTCGCGGAGTGGGACAGCGACGGGCGGAGCGTCTACTACGGCTGCGGCCGCGTCGACGCGGGCGCGGCGGTGGCCGCCGTCGCGAACGGGGAGCCGGGCGCGCCGATCCCGACGTTGGTCGCGGAGACGGCGGAGCTCCCCCGCGTGACGTTGAGTTGGGATGCGCCCGTCGACCCCGACGCCGACGCGCTCACCTACGTCGTCACGTGGACGGTGGACGGCGAGACGAGCGTCGCGGACGTGATCGGCACCGTGTTGGATCTCGGCGAGGCCCTCGAGGAGGGCGACGTCGTGACGTGGAGTGTCGCCGCGGTGGATCCGTGGGGTGTGGGTCCGTCGAGCGCGGATGTGACGTTCACGGTCGTGGCGTTGGAGGCGGTGGTGGTGGACGATCCGTCGACGTGTGGGGGGACTGGGGCGGTCGGTGGGATCTGGGTGGTGGGGATGTTGTTGGGCGTGGCGCGGCGGCGGTCGTAGCGGTGGCGGGATTCGTAGCGACGGCGGGGCGCGGGCGCGGGCGGGCGGGCGACGGCGCGTTGGCGCGGCCGCATGTGACCGAAGTCGGACAGATGCGGGGGGTCGGGTCGACTTCGGTCACAAATGGCGGCCTGTTCGGGCCCAAATTCGGCAATTGCGCGTGTTTCGCGCTCGAAGCACCCGAAAGCTGACCGAAGTCGTGACCGAGGTCGCACAGATGTGGGGGGTCGGGTCGACCTCGGTCACAGGGCTGACCGCCGCGGATCCCGGGGGCGTTGCGGGGGCAGCGCCCCCGCACGCGGCGGCCCGCGCATCGCGCGGGCCGCCGCCCCCCTGCTACCCCCCGATCACCCAGCGCATCTCGGCGCCCCGGAGCTCGTCCAGCGGCGGCTCCCAGGGCAGGTAGAGGCGCACGCGCCAGCGGTCCTGCAAGCGGAGCGCGCCGGCGAGGGCCCGGTAGGGTGCGACTCCCCAGCGCGACGGGACGATCACCGTGTTGACGCGGAGGGTGCCGGGCGTGCGGGTGACGGCGATCTCCTCGTCCATCGTCCGGCCGTTCATCGTGATGCGGGATTGCGCGGAAACCTCGCCGGGAACGGGAGAGGTGACGATCCCCTCCACCGTCACGCGGGGGTGCTGGTCCGCGTGGAGGATGTCGTGGGCGATCGACGCCTGGATCGTGCGCTTGTCGACGTCGGAGATTTTGTCGGGATCGACCCGTTCGCCGTCCGCCGCGCCATCGACGCGGACCGACCCCACGTCGAACGACGCGGAGAACCGGCCGTCGCGGAGGGCCACCTCGAAGCGCGTCACGGAGAGCCGGAGGTCGTGGCCGAGCCGCGCGAGCAGGCCTTCCTTGTAGACGTGGACGTGGAGGGTGCCGTTCATGGGGATCTCGTGCTTCACGCGGAAGTTAGCCTGGTGGGGCGTTGCATGCCTTCGCGCGCGAACGCGCGCACGTGGCGCTCGAAGACCCGCGGGTGCGAACCAACTCGCGCAAGTGTCGACACTTCATCGAGTTGGTGCGCTGATCCGGCGCTGGAGGGGGCTCGGGTGCGAACCAACTCACGCAAGTATCGACACTTCATCGAGTTGGTTCGCGTTTCCGGCGCTCGAAGACCCGCGAGTGCGAACCAACTCGCGCACGTGCCGACACTTCATCGAGTTGGTTCGCCGGACGCACGCCGGCGCCCTCCGCACGCCGGCGGCCTCCGCCCGCGCCAACGCCCACCGCCACCCCGCGCGAGGTCCTTGCAGGGCGGCCGGCTGCGCCGGCCGGTCCCGCCCGCGCTCCGTCCGCGGAGACCCGGGCGGACCGAGCGCGGAGCGCGAGCCCGGAAGGGACCGACCCCGCGCACGCGGGGGCGCGCCCGAAGCCACACCCTTTGTCAGCCCAACACCACCGCCCTCCCGACCCGGAGCGAGCCCGTCGGCGGCGCCTCGCGCTCGACCTCGACCAGCACGTCCTCCGCGCGCACCCGGTAGCGCGTGCGCGCCCCCCGGAAGCTCGCGCGCTCGACGGTGAACGGCACGCCGCCGCTCTGGGAGGGGGCAAACCCGACGTCCTCGGGGCGGATCGCCACCGCGACGTCGCCGTCGGCGCCCGCGCTCTCGCCCCGCCAGCCGAGCACCTCGACGACGCCCCCGCGCCGCACCGCCCGCACCACCGCCACCGCGCCGGTCAGGCGCGCGGCCGCCTCCGTGGCAGGTTGGGCGTAGACCTCGGCGGGGGTGCCGACCTGTGTCACCTTCCCTGCCTGGAGGATCGCGACCCGGTCCGCGAGCGAGAGGGCCTCCTCGGGGTCGTGGCTCACGAGGATGGCGGTCAGGCCGCGCTCGCGGATGACCTCGGCGAGCAGGGCGCGCAGCTCGTCACGGAGCGCTGCGTCGAGGCTGGAGAGCGGCTCGTCGAGCAGGAGCACCTCGGGCTCGATGGCGAGCGCGCGCGCCAATGCCACGCGCTGCTGCTGGCCCCCGGACATGGTGTGTGGGTAGCGGTCGCCCGTGCCACCCAACTGGACCCGACCGAGCAGGGCCTCGGCGCGGGCAGTGGCGTCCTTCACGCCGCGCAATTGGAGCGGCCACGCCACGTTGGCGAGCACGGAGCGGTGGGGCCAGAGCGCCCAGGTCTGGAACACCATGCCGACGCCGCGCTTCTCGGGGGGCGTGTGGGTGACATCACGGCTCCCGAGGCGCACGGTGCCGGCGTCGACGGGATCGAGGCCGGCCACGACGCGCAGGCACGAGGTCTTGCCCGAGCCGGAGGGGCCCAGCAGCGCGAGGATCGAGCCCTGCTCCGCCACGAGATCGATGCCGTCGAGGATCACGTGGGCGCCCACCGCCCGCCGCACCCCGGTCAGGGTCACGCTCATCGGACCAACCTCCGGGTCATCGCGGTGCCGACGAGGAGCAGCGCGGAGAGCCCCACGCCGAGCACGCAGGCGGCGCGCGGATCGGCGTAGGTCTGCAATTGGAAGAGCATCGTGCCGAGCACCGGCGTGCGCGGCCCGGCGAGCATCGTGGCGAGGGTCACCTCGCAGATGGCACCCACGAACACGAGGAACCAGGCGTTGGCCAACGCGGGCGCGAGCAGCGGCACGGTGACGCTCCGGAGCGCGCGCAACGGCCCGGCGCCGGCGACACGCGCGGCCTCCTCGAGCGAGGCGTGGACGCTCCGCGTGCCCGCGCCCACCACGTCGACCGGGAGGGCGAGGAAGCGCACGAACCAGGCGAGGCCGAGCAGCCACGCGGTGTCGGCCAGGGCGAGGGTGAACGTGGCGCGCTCCGCGACGATGAGCCGCACCTCCTGCGAGAACGCGAGGAGCAGCGCGAGCGCGAGCACGGACCCCGGGATGGCGAGCCCCGCCCGCGCGAGCCCGGCGACGGCCCCGGGCCCCCTCCCGCCGCGCGTGGCCGCCCACGCGACGAACCCGCCGACGCCCACGGTGAGCGTGGCGACCCCCGCGGACACGACGGTGGAGCGGGTCATGGCATCGACGATGCGGGCATCCCCGAGCACCCGCGCCCAGTGCACGAGGGAGAACGCGCCCTTGTCGGTGAACGACGCCACGAACAACGTCACCATCGGGACCGCCACCGCCAGCACGCCCCAGCCGGCCACCAGCGCGGTGGCCCAGGGCTTGTCCGTCGGCACGAGCGGACGCACGGAGCGCGCGCCCGACCACGACCGGCCCGCGAGGAGGCGGCGTAGCAGGAGAGGCACGCCGAGGCCGAGCACGAGGAGGACGAGCGCGAGGGTCGTCGCGAGCGGGCGGCCGCGCACCCAACCGAGCTCGAGCACCTCGACGATGCGTGTCGAGAGCACGGGCGCGGGGTCCGACGCGGGCGCGCCGAGCATCCACGGCACGCCGAAGCTCGCGACGGTCGAGGCGAACACGAGCGTGGCGGAGGCCACCCAGGCGGGCAGGAGCGCCGGGATGGTGACGCTCACCAGCGTGCGTACGCGGCTCGCGCCGGCGAGCCACGCGGCCTCCTCCATCGCGGGATCGAGGCGTGTCAACGCGTCGCGCACGGTGGTTGCCACGAACGGCGCGAGGTGGAGCCCGAGCACCCACACCATGCCGCCGATCGTGTAGATGTCGACCGGCAGGTACGGCCGCAGCCAGCCGGTCGTGGGGTTCGCGAGCATCATCCAGGCGATGGTGCTCACGTAGGGCGGGGTGACGTACGGCAGGACGAGCAGGAGATCCGCCCCGCGGAACAGGCGCGCGCGGGCGAGCGCGAACCCCATCGGGCCGCCGATGACGAGGGCGAAGGCGGTGGTGCCGAGGCCGAGCAGCACGGTGTTTCCGAGGGCGTCGGCCTCCCCGGGCAACTGGGCGAGCCCCCCGGCGCGGGGGAGCAGCGCGAGCAGGGGCAGGCCGACGAGCACCACGAGCGCGAACGCCACGAAGAACAACAGGACCGGCACCCACCCAATCCTGGCGAGGGCGGCGCGCACCTAACGCACGAGCGCGCGGAACCGCTCTTTGAGCTCCGGGGCGCGCGCGGCGGTGGTGGCCCAGAAGCCGTCGGGCACGGGGAAGCGGGGCAATTCGGCGAGCGGCGGCGCGCCGGTGGGCGGGGCGAGCGCGGGGAACGGGCTGTACATCTTGCCGGCGACGATGAGCGCCTGGGCCTCGTCCGTGTAGAGCCAGTCGACGACCTGCTTCGCGGCGTCCTTCGCGCGGCAATCCGTCGGGATCGCCACCGGCCCCGGCACCGCCACCGCGCCGTCGGCGGGGATCGTGGCGGGGAGGCCCTTCTCGAGCAGGTTCTCGTGCAACACGACGCCCACCGGGCGCTCGCCGCTCTCCATCCGCGCGATGACCGCGCTGTTGCCGCCCGCCGCCATCCACCCGTTGGTGTAGAGCGCCTGCACGAAGTCCGGCCCGTAGGTGGCGTCGAGGGCGGCGAGGGTCGTGAACGTGGTGCCCGACGAGAGCGGATCGCCGCTGGAGAAGCGGCCCTTCCACTCGGGGGCGGCGAGGTCGGCGAAGCGCGCGGGCGCCGGGCCGCCCATCACCATGAACGAGAGGCGCACGGTCGACCAGGTGGGTGTCACCCAGGCGCGGTCGATCTCTACCGCGCGGGGCGACACGTAGGGCACGAGGAGGCCGCGGGTGTCGAGGTCGACGTACCAGGCGGGGTCGGACGTGGCGACGACACAGGCGGGGCTCTGCCCGGCCTCGTGCTCCGCCTCCCAACGTTGGGCCACCTTCTCCGAGCCGCTCTGGAACCAGCGCACGGTCACGCCGGGCAGGCGCTCGGCCACGATGGGATCCATCGCGTCGAGGACGTGCTGGTACATCGACGTGTAGACCCACACCTCCGCCTTCTGACCCGCCACGAGCGGCGCAAGCTCCGCGGGAGGGCCGAATTCGACGCGGCAGGCGCTGAGCAGGAGGAGGAGCGGCACGGGCGCAATGTAGCGCGGAGACGACGCCGCTGTCTCCGAGGGGAGGCCTGCCGTCACCGAGGGGAGAGCCTGGCACCCCGTGGACTTCTTGACGAGCGCACGGCCGCGTACAGCTACCATACGTTCATGCGCTCCGTACTCTCCCGCTGGCCGCTCCTCGTCGCCGGCGGGCTCACGGGCTGTGTTCCGGCCGCCGGCGACACGGCCGCCGACGACACGTTCGCCCCCGCCGCGTGCCGGGCGTGCGGCCTCGAGGACGCCAACAACTACCGCTACGCGCCGACCCTGACGGCGCCCGTCGTACCGGCGGCAGCGTTCGCGGACGTCCGGGTGTCGTGGTCCGGCCTCACCCACGACCTGCTCGGGCAGCCGCTGGTGCCCGCCGACCTCGACCTCGCCACGCTGCTCGTGGCGCGGGACACGACGCCCGAGGCCCTGCTCGCCGCCCTCGCCTCGGACCGCCTCGCGATGGCGGACCTCCGCATCCTCCTCACGTGCACCCCCACCGAAGCGGGCTGCCGCCTCTCCGAGTTCGGCCTCGCGGGCAACATGTTCGACCCCTCGACCTGGTTCGAGGCCGGGAGCGGCACCTGGCTCATCGCGCCGGGGCGCTCGGAGAGCCCGAGCGTCGCGAGCCTGATCATCCTCTCGCCCGACGACGGCGCCCCCCCCACCGCGCAGATCGAGCTGGCCGAGGGCGCCGCGTCGCTGGCGGTCGACGTGGACCTGCGGTCGCTCGCGCCGGTGTACGTGGCGGCGGGCGCCCCCCCGCGTGTGGACTGGTCGGCGCTGACGATGGACGCCCTCGGCAACGCCGTCGACCGCTCCCGGTTCGACCAGCTCTACCTCGCGCGGTTCGACCGCTCGCTCGCGGACCTCGAGGCGAGCTTCCTCGCGCTCGAGTCGCTGGCGGAGGAGACATGGGAGCTCGACGTCACCGGGGAAGTCGACGCCGACCTCGCCGCGCTCGACGCCGCCCCGGTGCTCGACCCCGCCTCCACCTGGCTCCTCGCCCTCCGCTGCTCGACCTGCCGGAACCCGGCGCCCCGCTTCCTCACCGTGCTCGTGCCCCTGGAGTCGCCCTGACCCGCCATTTCGCCGTGGCCCTCGCCCTCCTGGCCGCCTGCGCATCCCCGCCGGAGGACACCCCAGACGACGGAGGCCCCGACGACACCGCCCCCGACGAGCCCTGCGAGGTCGACGACGCGGCCTTCTCCTCGCTCCGCGTCGAGCCGACCGGCATCCCGACCGTCGCGCGCGCCTCGTGGTCCACGACGCTGACCGGATCGGCGGTGGTGGAGTTCGGCGACGGCACCCGCGCGCTCGAGACCCCCGATGCCCCCGACGGCAGCGCCCTGATCGTGGGCGTGGGCCCCCTGCGCGACGTGACATGGCGCGTACGCGTCACCGACGGGGATCACCGGATCTGCAGCCAGACCCAGACCTGGCGCACCGGGGCGCTCGATCCGCGCCTGCCCGAGCGCACGGTCCTCGGAGACCAGCCGAGCGGCGACTACGTCGTCACGACGGTGCTCACCAACGACACCGGGTTCGTCACCGTCCTGGACCCCTCCGGCGAGATCGTCTGGGCCACGCCGGTGACCGAGGATCCGCCCGGTGGCCCCTTCCGCGCCCAGCTCGCCCGCGGCGGCGGCGCGATCCTCTACGCGCACGTCGCCAACGCCGTCTCCGACGCGGTGGAGGTGGTCCGGATCGGGCTCGACGGCGCGACGACGACCGCCGCCACGTTCACCGGGGGCCACACCGACATGGTCGAGCTCCCCGACGGCACGATCGCCATGCTCGGCTGGGAGATCCGCGAGGTCACGCCGGGGCGGAGGTTCCTCGGTGACACGATCGTCGAGGTCGGCGCCGACGGCGTGCAGCGCGAGATCTGGAACGCCTTCGAGGCGCTCACCGTCGACCTGACCGGGGACTACGCAAACGACTTCTACCGGGCGGATCCCGACGTCGAGGACTGGAGCCACGCGAACGGGCTCCACTACGACGAGGTCGACGCGACCTACTACGTCACCGTGCGCGGGACGCAGCAGCTCGCCCGGGTCGGGCGGGACGGCACGACGGCCTGGACGGTCGGCCCGGCCCACTCGACCGTACCGAGTGACCTCATCCGCAACCCGCACAGCGTCGAGCGCCTCCCCGACGGGTCCCTCCTCGTGTTCAACGGGGGCAAGCAGATCTGCTCGACGGCCGACCGCCTCGTGGTCGACGCGGAGGCGCGCGTCGTGACCGCGGTGGCGAGCTACACCAGCGCCGACTGTCTCAACGTCGTGTTCCTCGGCGACACCCGCCGCCAGTCCGACGGCAGCGTGCGGGTGTCCTGGTCGTCCTCGGGCCGCCTCGAGACGTTCGCGGAGGACGGGCGGTCGCTGCAGACCGTCGACCTCCCGGTGGGCGCGATCTACGGGTTCATCGACGTGACGCCGGATCTCTACAAGGGACCCTGATCGTCGGGATCCACCGGAAACACGCACCGGAACGAGTAGACCGGCGACACGCGCGACGGGTGGTCGACCCGCCGGAAGCCGCCGCCCTCCTTCGCCACCCCCGCGGACCGGGCCTTCCCCTTCGTTCGGACGGCGCTCGCACCCACCGTGGCGCCCGCGTCGAACGCCCCACCGCGGAGCACGCGGCCCGACCCCTTCGGCGCGCTCGACCCGGTCCACTCCCACGCGTTCCCGATGAGGTGCACGGCCCCCCACGCGCTCGCCCCCTCCCCGGCGTCGACGGCCACGGTGGCCCCTCGACCGCAGGTCCCGAGGTTGGCCCGCGTGCAGTCGGGCGGCGCGTCGCCCCAGGGCCACGGGCGCCACTCGGTGGCGAGCGGCCCCCCGAACGTGGCCCGCTCCCACTCCAGCTCCGTCGGGAGGCGCCCGCCGGCCCAGGTGCACCACGCGGCGGCCTGGTCCCAGGTGACCCCCACGGCGGGCTGCCGGTCGCCGCCGAGCGTCCGGAACGGCTCGGCCTTGTGGCGAGCGCCGGGAGAGGCCGGCTCGGTCCACGCGAGGGGCGTGCACGCCCCCGCCGCCACGCACGACGCGAACGCGGAGTTGCTCACCTCGGTGCGCCCGATCCGGAACGTCGGCAGCCGCGTCTCGACGGCGGAGGCGGGTGACGCGCCGCCGGGGACCGTCCCCGCGCTCACCACCACCGACTTCGCCGGAAGCCCCTCGGCGGGGTCCGGCGGGGCCGGCCACGCCACGAAGAGCCCCAGGAGCGCGACGAGCGGCGCCCACCCACCCTTCCTCGCGCGTCCCCCGGCCGCGGCCGCCGCCTGCTCGACGATCCTCCCGGGCTTCCGTACCGACCGCTCCGCGAGGGTGCCGAGGTCGGGGAGCACCACGCGACGCGCATCCCCCGCGGCGTCGATCACGGTCCGGTCGATGCGCACGGGCAACGACGGCGCGGGCCACGTCCGGTAGCGGCGCCACTTCCCGAGCTGCCGGGCGATCCCTTCGAGGTCCTCCGCGAGCTCCGCGGCGTGCCAGTAGCGGTGGCCCGACGCGTAGGTCGCGTGCGGCGAGAGCCCGCGCTCCAGCACGGCGACCACCCCGTCGATCGCGTCCTGCAGGCCCTCGTCGCCGTACAACACGGAGTCGGCGAGCCGCCCGACCCCCGTCGCCAACCGCTCGCGATCGACGCGCGGGAGGCGGACGGGCGCTTCGGGCGCGATCACGTCCGACACCCGGGCCCCCTCGCGGGCCGCGAAGAGCGCGTCGATCGCGGCGCCGCGCGCGGCGGGGCCCGCGGTCGCCATCTCGATCATCCGCTCGAGGATCTCCCGCCCGCGCGGGCGGAGCCGCGGCCCCGGCTCCGCCTGGAACGACGGCCGGTCCTCCGCGATCCAGGTGTAGACCATGACACAGGCGGCGTAGGTGTCCCAAGTGGGGTTGGGCTCGGCGATCCCCGGCAACATCTGATCGGGCGGCGCCCAGAGCGGCGAGCCGAAGACGCCGAGCTCCCGCGTGACCCGCCCGTCGACGAGCAGGGAGCCGCCGAGGTCGGCGAGCCGGATCGCGCCGGTGGAATCGACGAGCACGTTGTCGGGCTTCACGTCCCGATGGACGAGGTGCCCGGGCTGTCCCGGCCGCCGGAGCTCGGCGCCGTGGAGGGCGGCGAGCGCCCGCGCGAGCTGCCCCGCGACGCCCAGCACCGCCTCGAAGCCCCGGCCCGGATCCGCCGCGACGCGGGTGCGGACGAGGGCGTTCACGTCGCGCGGCAGACGCGGCAGCACCAGGCCCGGCCGCCCCTCCCACACCACGCGGTCGATGCACGGGACGGTGCAGACGACCCCGTTGCGGGCGAGATCCTCGAGGTAGCGCCCCTCGGCGTCGAGCGCCTCGATGGCGGCGCGCGCCGGGCGGGCGAACTTGATGGCGACGAAGAGCCCGTCGTCCCGCCGCGCCGGCCACACCTCCGCCTGGGCGCCGGAGCCGATGGGCAACTTGCCGATCGTGTACCGTCCGCCCGCACGTCCGCTCACGAGTCCGCAAGGTGTGGTGGGGCCCGCGTCCGACGGGGGGCATAGTGTGGGTTCCACCCCCAAACCCTAGGCACCACCACCCGGTGTTGTCTCGGTTCGTCCCGTTTCTTCGCCGGGTTTCCTACAACCAGGCGGCCGGGCGCTCCTTCAGGCGGCCGAGCCCCGCGAGGTCGCACCACGCGTGGAAGCGGGCGCGCGGGGCGCCGCGCCACTTCAGGTCGTCGAGCGACTCGGCCAGGGGCACCTCGCGGTCGAGCGTCGCGAGCTCACGGTACAGGAGGGCGTCCTGGCGACGGGCGTTGAGGGTGGCGGAGAGCTTGTCGGCGCCGCGCACCTTCACGTCCCACGCGGCGGGGATGGACGGGATGGCGTCGATGCGGCCCCAGCGCCCGAGCACGGTGGACGCCGACTTGTCGCCCCAGCCGGGCAGCCCGGGGATGCCGTCGGCGTCGTCCCCGATGAGGCCGAGGAGATCGGGGATGCTCGCCGGCTCGACGCCGCGTGTGGCGCGGAGGGTGGCGGCGTCGATGATGCGTTCGCGGATGCGATCCACCTGGACGACGCCCGGCCAGCCGAGGCACTGACCCAGGTCCTTGTCGGGCGAGAGGATGCGCACCTCGGCCTCGCGGCCCCATCGCCACGCGGCGCTCGCGAGCGCGTCGTCGGCCTCCCAGCGGTCCATCGACCACACCGTGATGCCGAGCGCGCGGGTGGCCTCCTCGGCGTCGTCGAACTGGGCGCGCAGATCGGGGTCGATCCCCACGTCGGACTTGTAGTCGGGGAACAGGTCGTTGCGGAACGACCGGATGGGGTTGTCGAAGGCGACCGCGAGGTGGGTCACCTGCTCCTTGCTGTCCGAGAGGAGCGCGAGCAACGAGGAGACGAGCCCCCCGGTGGCCTTGAACGGCTTGCCGTCGGGCCGGGCGTGCTCGGGCCGCTTGGAGAAGTGGGCCCGGAAGATCTCGAAGGTGCCGTCGACGACGTGGAGGCGGGTCATGCCGCCTCTTATCCGGCCGGAAGTTGGCGGGTTGTCGCCGACTCGCGCCCGGGTGAAGCTGGGCGGGCGCGGAGGGCTCGTGGGGTGGACGGTTGCGGGGCCGGCGGTGGAGATCCACGCCGGCGCGGATCTCCAGGCGCTTCCGGCAACCTCCACCCGGACGGTCCTGCTCGATCGCCCCGCGCTCGACGGCGGCGCGCCCCGCCTCCGCATGTACGGCGTGGACGACGGGATGCTCGCCCGCGTCCTCCCGGATCGCCGCGCGTGGGGCCGCCTCGTCGCCCCGAACCCCTGCGGCCTGCCCGGGCGCGTCGTCACCTTCCTCGACGCGCCCCGCCGCCTCCTCGCGCCCTTCCGCTTCGTCGTCGGCCCCCACCGCGAGGGTGACCCCGCGCCGCTCTCGTCCACCTGCGTGCCGTCGCAACGCAGAGGCGTGTCCTGGCCGCTCGCCCTCCCCTCCCCGGGCGGCGCTCCACGGACCGTCGCCTTCGACGTCACCTACAAGGACGTGGCGGTCCTCCCGCTGCCCGACGCCTCCTGGCTCCTGGTGCTCGCCCGCTACCGCACCGCGGCGGCCGACCCTCCCGGGCATCCGATCCCGGGTCGCTCCCTCGGCGACATCGTGGCGTGGCGAGCACCAGGAGCCAGGAGGCGTCGGGCAGCGGGAGGACCGCCACGTCCTTGTAGGTGACGTCGAAGGCGACGGTCCGTGGAGCGCCG
>JAKFCH010000167.1:0-54635 GCA_036676765.1 Deltaproteobacteria bacterium | reverse complement strand
GGCGCGCCGTGGCGCTCGTCCGCCCCTATCCGCCGCCCCGCGTCGCCCCCGGCCGGAGCCGCTTCGGCGGCCTCCCCGACCTGCCGCCCGGCGTCCCCTGGCCGCGGGCCCACGACCGCGAGCGCGGGCGCGTCGTCCCGCTGCACTTCCTCGCGCAGGTCGACCTCGCCGAGCTGCCCTGGCGCCCGGAGGGGTTCCCGACGCGCGGGACCCTGCTGTTCTTCGCGCGCATCGACGAGACGATGGACTGGGAGATCGACCCGGTTCGCGTGGTGTTCGACGCCGCGAACGCCGGCGTCCGCGCCGCGCCGCCCGACGACCTGACGCCCATCCAGGACGGCTGCTACGACGCCGACCGCATGTTCCGGGTCGACGGCGACGACGCCAGGTCGTCGTGCGCGCGGGCGGCGATCCGCACCTCGCCGCCGCGCTCCCGGATGCGGTGTACGAGGCGGCGCGCCCGCATCACACCCCGATCGTCCGCACGCGCCGCGTCGCGCCGGAGGAGGCCGGGCGCCCGCTGACCTGGACGCGGGACGACGTGCAGCGGGTCCGCCACCACCAACTGTTCGGCTACGTGCCGTCGAGCCAGGGGTCGCTGCCGCTCGACAGCACGCTTCGATGCCTGCTGCAGCTCCAGACCGACCCCGGGACGAACCTGATGTTGTGCGACATGGGAGAAGCCGACTTCCTGCTCGAGGCGGACGACCTCGCGGCGCTGCGGTTCGAGCGGGTGGAGGGGCGGTCGTCGGGGGGATGACGCCCCCGTGACGCCCACGGCGCCCGACCCTCAGAACTCGATCACCATCCCCACCCGCGACGGTGTGGAAGCCGGCGCAGCCGCTTCGAGCTGGTAGGGCGGCTCCGACAGCACCGCGATGACACACGCGCGTTGGGTGGCGTTCAGCTCGTCGCTGGAGAGCGTCGGCTCGACGGTGTGGTCGGACACCCGCCCGTGACGCGGCTCGACCGCGGCGATCCACTTGAGCGCGCCGGGGCGGGCCGCGCCCGCGAAGCACTCCGCGAGGCGAGGGCTGCGCGCCGCCACCTGGAGGCGGAAGGAGGCGAGCCACGGCAGGGGCTCGGGTGCCTTGCTCTCGAAGCGGGGGCGGTCCTTCCGCGCGACCCGACCGGCCAGTGGCTCCGGCGCGGGCGGCGCGTGCGTCACGGCCGTCGGCTCGGCCGGGAGGAGCGCCTCGACCGCAGGCGGGGGGGGCGGGCGACCGCACAGGAGGAGGAGCAGCAGCAGGAGCAGGAGGAGCAGCTGCCACCTCCGCCGCCGAGCGGGATTGTCGCTCCCGGGGGACGGCCGTCCACGGGCGAGCCGATGGGCGATCTTCGCGCGAAGCGCCTGCCGTCGCGCCGCGAGCGCCTGGGAACGAAGGGCCTTCACCCGCGGATGCTCCAGCCGAACACCAGCTCTCCCGAAACGTCCCGCCACTCCTCCGGTCGGAGGTCGAGCGGCGTGAACACCGACGGAGCCGTGGGCTCCGTCGCCTGGAAGGGCCAGGGGAGGGGATCCGCAGGCGCGAGGCGGATGCTCCCCGCGTACACCTCGCCGCCGGGCGCCAGCGACCGCGCGCGGTCCCGCTCGCCGGGCTCGGGCAGGCCCCCGACGCCCTCGGCGATCGCGCGGGTCCGCTCCATCAGCAGCGCCGCGGTCCGGCCCTGCCGGCCGCCCTCCCCCGTCTCGAAGGGCGCGAGGAGCCGCCGGAGGTCGACGAGCGTCGCGAGCTGCGCGGTGCGCACGCCGGCGTCTTCGAGCTCGAGGCGCTGCACGAACAGGTCGAGGAAGCGCAGCGTCTCGCTCGGCGACTCGGCGAGGCCGGCCCGGATGCCGGCGGAGAAGCGGCGCGCGTCGCCAGCGGCCAGCGGGGCCAGGAGCGCGAGCCGCCGTTCGAGCGCGCCGCGCCCCACCTGGTTGGCGAGGCCGTCGTCGAACGAGCGCCGGTCGGCGTGGAAGGCCGCGCTCCACAGGAGGTCCTCGAGGATGACGGCGTAGTCCTGGCGGGGGACGAGCTCCTGCAAGGTCACGAGGAGCTCGGAGCTCAGGGCGAATTGCCCCGCGACGTAGGACAACCAGCGCAGGCTCAGGCCCGCGAGGTCACCCGCGGCCCGGGACTCGTCGGCGTGCTGCCGGGCGAAGGCGAGCGAGCGGAGGGCGGCCATGAGCTCGCCGCGCTGGAGCTGGTCGATCCCGCGGTGGAGCGCGATCACGGCGCGCTCGTCGAAGCCGGCCTCGCTGTCGAGCGCCAGCAGGGCCTGGCCCCGGGAGCCCTCCCAGATGGCGCGTCGCTTCGCAGGATCGAGGACGGCGAGCTCGCCCGCGGCGAGCGCCCCGATCCACACCTCGGCCGCGTCGCCTTCGCCGGCGGCGATGAGGGCGTCGACGATGCCGAGACCCAGCCGGTCGAACGCCTCCGGGTGCGCGCCGTCGGCTCGCGCCCGCGTGAACAGGAAGATCCGGCGGTCCGGCGACAGCGCCATCCACTCCGAGGTCGGCCAGGTCACGCACGCGCGCAGCACGCCCGCGGCCGTGGAGCCCGGATCCAGCGTGGTCGTCGGCGCCTCCTCGCGCATCGCCGCGACCGACTCGCGCGACAGGCCGAGCTCCCGGCCGCGGCGCGTCGCGTTCCGGGTGTCGTCCCGCGCCTCGCGGGCGGCCAGCGCGGTGAGCTGCAGATCGATGTCGAAGAGCCGGGCGTCGAGGACGGCGAGGCCGCGGACCCGCCCCTCGGCCAGCGTGGACCGCGCCTTCGTCAGGAGGTGGCGGAGGAGGCGGGTCGCGACCTGCCGATCGGTGAGGCGCGCCGTGATGGACTCGCCCGCCGCCACCTTCGCCAGCCATTGGCGACCACACCGGCTTCGGGACAGCTTGACCGTCCCCAGCTCGCGCGAGCCGAGGACGTCGGTGATCGAGACGAAGCGCTGCTGGCGATCCACGTCGAAGGCGAGGAAGGGCCGCAGCGGGCGCGGGGGCTTGCCCCGGCCGAGGTTCCGCACCACCTGGTTGTGCAGCGCCAGGGGCCACAAGCCGGCGCCGTCGAGGTCCTTCGCGTACCCGTCCTGGCAGAGGCCCAATTCTCCGAGCGCGGCCCAGGTCACGGAGCGGAAGTCCGCGTCGTGCGGAGAGACTCCACCGCCGCGGTCCTCCAACGCGTTGCGCAGGAGCCAGAGCCGGACGGCCTCGACGGCGCGGCCTTCGCGCAGGGCCATGCGGGCGTTGTAGTAGATCACCGTCTCGCCGGAGGGCTCCGGGGCTGGCGCGGGCTCCGGCTCGGCGGCGGCCAGGCCGATGACCACGAGCCACGGCAACATCAGCGGGCCACGCCGATGGCGAGGGAGAAGTCCCCCCAGAGGAGGAGGTCCGTCTGGCTGACGGGCGCGAGGAGAGGCAGCGCGAACATCACGCGGGGCGAGAGGAAGAACCCCTGCTTGAAGTAGAGGTCGTTGCCCATGCCGATCATCAGCCCGTAGCGCCCCGCGTCCACCTGCATGCCGTCGAGGCGGCGATCGTCGAGGTTGTCGAGCTCCGCCTGCGTGATGGAGGGAGCGAGGACGGCCGTGAACACCTTGCCGGCCTTCATCCCGGCGAACCCGTCCGGGTAGAGCAGGTACCGGAAGCCGACGTAGCCGTTGAGGACCAGCTGCAGCGACGGCATGAAGCGCGGGGCGACGGTCACCACGCCCTCCGCGAGCGGGATCCCGACGTTGATGTCGATCTCCATACGGTCGGGGCGCCCCGGCTGCCGATACGGCGTGAGCGCGAGGATCTCGCTGGCGGGGGTGTCCCAGGTGCGGACGTAGCTGGCGCCGAGCTCGGCCATCAGGCCCCCCGTGGGGAAGCGGGCGAGGCCGCCCACGCGGAGGCTGTTGAAGTTGTTCAGCTCGAAGAGCTGCGACCCCGTGACCGCCCCTTGCGCCTTGGAGCGCCGCCAGTTGAACTCCACGGGCTGCGACGCGGTGCCGATCGTCCGCTCCGCGAGCTCGGGGAAGGGGACGCGATGGGGGGCGAGGGGATCGTCGCCCTCGACGACGGTCTCCCCGGCGAGAGCCGGAGACGCGTGCGCGACGACCATCCAGATCAGCGCGCTAAGGATCAAGGGGGAACCCCGAGTCTCCGAGCGCTGGATACTCCGGGAGATAGCAGCTGTGGGCGTAGGCGGACCGGAAGAGGGCGGAGACCTGGTACACGCCCGCCGAGTCGAACGTGGGGTGGTCACAGAAGCGGGTGCACTGGGTCAGCGCGTCCCCAAGGGGGAAGCGGTCCGTCGTCCACATCGCGCTGGCCAGGTAGGACTCGCCGGTCCCGGCGAAGCCGAAGGGGACGGAGAGGCCGAAGGCGGTCACCGATCCGGCGGCCTGGGTCTCGTACTCCAGGTGGAGCAGGAAGGGAAAGTCCCAGTACAACCCGAGCTCGTAGCTGCTTTCGGGGAAAGCGCCGTGCCAGTCGGGCAACATCTCGATCGGAAGGAGCCCCAACCCGGCGAGGGAGCAGAACTCCTCCGAGAACGTGCCGTCCCTACAGTTGCGCGCCAGCAACGCGGCGAAGGCGTCGCTCTGCATGATCTCCGAGCGGAACACGAACAGGTACGGTTGGTCCGACACACAGTGCGAGAACGCTTCGTCGGCTTCGGCGGTGACGAGCTCGTCGTTCAGGAACGTCGCGACCCCGAACTCGCCGATGTCGACGTGATCCGCGGTGGTCGCGAATTCCGGGGTGCGGATGCTGACCGACGTGACCTCTCCGGCCTGCGCCTTCGAGTACGTGTCGATGAAGTCGAGGTAGTGCTCCCTCGACGTGAGGATGGGCAGGGCGCCGAAGCTGAACGGGCCGAGCACGACGTCGGGGTTGTCCGGCGCGATCGCGCAGGTGAGGTTCGCGGCCGTCGGGAGGTCCGTGTCGGTGGGGGACACGGTGGAGGGGCACCAGAGCGTCGAAGGTTCGAGCGCGGCGCTGGTCAGCCCTTCCCCGTCGCTGTCGAAGACGAAGGCGCCCGCCAACCGCGGCGAGGGCTGGAGGCGCTCCTCGGGGACGACCTGGGCGAGGGCGTCCTGCAGCACATCGGCCACGCCGTCTTCGTCCTGGTGGAGGCCGATCACCAGGATCATGTCCTCGCCGGCGGGGCGCGCGGCCTCGACCGCGTCGCTGAAGGCGGCCGCGAGGGCGTCGGCGAAGCCGGGGGTGTCCCAGTCGTCGGTGCAGTACGAGCGCACGCCATCGAGCTGGAGGCGCTGCCGCTGCATCTCCTCGTGCTCGGCGGAGATGACCCGGTCGCAGGGCTCGAGGAAGAAGGGGAGGAGGGTGGCGTCGTGGATCGGGCTCCGGAGCTCCGGAAAGGCGGGGCGCACCTCCGGGTTCTTCCGCGCGATCGCGCCGGTGGTGAACGTGCCTGTCGCGTCTGTCACCGTGGCCCGGGCACACACCGTCGAGGCGTCCGAGGCGGCCAGCGGCAGGTCCGCCTCGGCAAACACGGCGCGCTCCATCGTCTCCACCTCGGCGAGCCCGGCTGGCTCGAAGTCACCGGGGCAGTCGACGCCGTAGCCGTAGGGGTTGTCGGGCGGGGCCAGATCGTCCCAGCCGTAGGTGGCGTCGGCGACGACGAGCGAGCGGCGCAGCCCCAGCTCCGTGGCCTGCTCGTTGTGCAGCGTCGGGAAGCGGTGCCGCCCGCGCCACTGCACCCGCTGGTTGGTCGCGTCGAACACCCCGTAGGCGAGGTAGCTCCGGTGGGACCAGGGATCGCCGAGACCGACCACGTTGAAGACGGTGTCCGCGTCGAGCGCCATCTCCCCGTCGCGGTGGTAGCGCAGCCGCAGCGCGACCTCGCGCGGCTCCTTCTCCACGTGCAGGCTGTAGCTGCCGCACAGGCTCGTGACCCCGCAGTCCACCGGCTCGTGGGTGTGGACGGCGGGGAGGTCGGAGAGCGCCGTCCAGTCTACCCGCTCGTCGTCGGTCGCGTAGGTGATCTCGATGACGCTCGGATCCCCGAGGCCCTGCTCGGCGGTGACCTCGTAGAACGCGAAGAGGGTCTCCTCCTCGGCGAACCACGAGGCGTCGGCGAGGACGAAGCCCGCGGCGACGTTGTGGATGGGGACCTTGTTGCACGCGGTCAGGGCGAGCACGGTCACGACGGCGACGCCGCGCGCGCCGTCCATGAGCAGCGACGTGCGCCCCCGGATCACGGCTGGGCCTCCTCGTCGGGACGGAGCGCGCGCTCGAAGGGGATCCGGGCGCGGGCGAGCTGACGCTGGAAGCTCTTGGCGAGGTCGCGCCGGCCGCGGCCCGCGAGGGAGAGCTGGCGCTCCCGCGAGTGGAACGAGGACGGCGCCTGGATCGTGACGCGCAGGGAGTCGGGCAGCCCGTCGAGCAGGCGCGTCCGGGTGTCCGCGTCGACCAGCGAGAACCACGCCGCAAGGGGCTCGGCGTCGACCTCGAGCAGCAGGTCCGCGCGGGACTCGGGGTGGAGGGTGAAGAGCATGTCGGGCGTGAGGATCCCGCGGGTCCAGGCGGGGAGGTTCCCGTGGGTGCGGTCGAGCGCATCGTCGAACAGGGTGGCGCGGTCGTGGGGGGACAGGCTCGGCAGCAGCGCGGCGAGGGCGCCCGCGGCGTCGAAGGTGACGCCGCGATCGGTGATCTCGCCGGTGGGCAGCGCGGCGGGCCCCGTCGTCTCGTCCCGCGCCCCGCGGAGGACCTCGAAGACGGCGCGGGTCTCGCTGGGGTCCATCCGGTTCGAGCGGAGCAGCTGGCGACAGAGCCCGGCGGCCCGGGGCGGCGCCAGGAGCCGGACCATCTCGTGCTGCTCCACGGGGGGGCTGAGGGCGAACAGGAGGGCGCCGATGCGGGCGGGCAGGGTCCCGATCAGCTCCACGAGCCCGGCGGCGCCGAAGTCCTCGCGCAGGCTGCGCACGATGCGGGCGTCGGGCTGGGAGGAGAGGGTCGCGGCCAGGGCGTGCCGCTGCAACGACGTGAAGAACTCGACATCCCCGGGGAGGGCGTCGTCGCGGACGGTCTGGAGGAGCTCGGCGAGCTCGAGCTTGGCGGTGGCGGTCTCTCCGTCGTTCGGGAAGACGGTGGGGAAGTGGTCGGGGAAGCGGAGCACGGCCTTGGCGAGCAGCCGGAGGTCGCCCGCGCGGAGCCGCTCGCGGACGAGCGCCTGGAGCTCGGGGTCGGGGTGCTCGGGGTCCATCGCTTCGAGCGTGGACTTCCAGCTCGCCTCCTGCGCCGCGACGAAGGCCCGATCGGCCTCGCCCATCGCGCGCTCCTCGCTCGCCGGCGGGTCCGCGGCGGGGGTGGGCTCGGGCTGGGACAGCTGGGCCAGCAGGGCCTGCTCCTCGACCGAGACCCGGCCGACACGGCGCCACGCCCAGATCAGCGTGGTCGCGGCGATGGTGACCAGCGCGGCCCCGATCATCCAGAAGAAGTGGGGGAGGAGGGTATTCCAGAGCTCGCGCCCCGCGGCCGCGGCGGTCCAGGCCTCCGGCGTCGGCGGGACCGGCGGCGGCGGCTCCGGCAGGGCCTCGTCGAGCTCGGGCTCGACGGGTGTCGGCGGGAGGAGCGGCGGCAGCGCCTCGTGATCCACAGACACCACGGTCCACCCCTGGGTGAGCCGGCCCTGGAGGCGTCGCACCATGGTCTGGGCGTTGGCGCTCCCCAGTGTGGTCTCGTGGGCGAACGAGCACTGCGCCCGGGTGAGGTACTCCTGCGAGGCGACGGCGCTGGGCCCCGGCTCCGCGCCGAGGCCGGGCATCGAGCTCGCGCGCCGCTGGTCGGCGACGGCGTGATCGAGCCAGACGCAGCCCTTCGAATAGCAGAGGCCGGCGTCGCAGTCGGCGGCGAGGGCGAGCTCGAAGCGGTTCTCGAGGAGCTGCAGCTCCACCAGCACCGCCGGCGGGATCTCCCGAGCGGGGACGGCGGGGGAGGCGGCCGACACGGACTGCAGCAGCCCGGTGAGGAGGACGAGGGCTTGCATCAGTAGATCCTCACGACCACGCGCCGATGGCGAGCGAGACGCTCGTCCGGGGGGAGCCCGGCGAGGCTCTCCTCCGGCAGGGGCACGGTGTCCGCGTACCCCTCGACGCGGATGCGCCGCTGCTCCACGCCCACTAGCTCGAGTCGCGAGCGCACCGCGTTGGCACGGTCCGCCGACAGCTCCCAGTTCGTCGCGTAGGCCCCGCCGCTGATCACGGGGGTGCTGTCGGTGTGCCCCTCGACCGCGAAGCCGTACTGGCCGGCGTAGGGCACGAGGGTCTTGAGCATGCGGTCGACGGTCGGCTCCTGCTCGTTCCGGATCGTGGCGCTGCCCGAGTCGAAGACGAGGCCGGAATTCAGGGAGAGCCGCAGCCCGTCGTCGTCCAGGTCGGTGCGGATCATCTCGCGCAGCCCCTCCCGCTCGATCTGCTCCTCGATCTCCTGCTGGATGGCGGAGAGGCTGGCCGGCGCCTCGATCCCGGTGATCCCCTCGGCGATCTGTTGCATGCGCGTACGGCTGATCTCGGCGGCCGCGAGGAGCATCGCGAAGAAGATCAGCAGGTTGGTAATGAGGTCCGCGTAGGAGAGGAGCCACCCGTCGTCGCTCACGTAGCTGCGTCTCTGCACGGACTAGCCCCCCACCAGGGCCAGGTCGCGGCCGGAGCGGGCGACGAGCTCTCGCACGGTCTTCTCGCAACGTTCGACCGCGCCGAGGCGCTCGTCCAGCAGGTTCCGGAGGTAGTGGCCGATGGGCCCGGCCACGCCGGCGCCGAAGGCCACGCCGTAGAGGGTCGCGAGCAGCGCGAGGGACAGCGCGGAGCCGAGGCTCGCCTGGTCCGCGCCCATCTTCTGGAACAGCTGGATCATGCCCGTGATGGTGCCGACCATGCCGAAGGAGGGGGCGAGGCGGGCCAGGATCTCCCAGTTGCCGATGGCGGGCTGCCAGCGGGAGATCTCGGCGTGCCGCAGCTCGGTGAACGCGGCGTGGCTCGCCTCCTCGGGCGCCCGGCTCATCACGAGCTGGAGCATGCGGCGCAGCGCGGGGTGACGGCTCTGCTCGGCGAGCTCGACGGCCTGGGCGCGCCGGCCTTCGAGCCAGAGCTCCGCGATCCGGGTGCGCTCCCCTTCGAGCGCCAGGGTGTCCCGTGCGAGGGTCCCGAGGCCGGGCAGCAGCTCGCGGAGGCACGTGAAGGTGCGCAGCGTGGTCACGGCGCTCGACGAGATCATCACCGCGGAGAGCGAGCCGCCGAGCACCATGACGAAGGCATGGGCGTCGAAGGCGGAGATGGTCGTGTCGGTGCGCTCGGCGAACCCGAGCCAGATCACGAACACGAGGAGAGCAAGACCGACCAGTTGCACGGGAATCCCCTTCTATCCTGCCTTTTATTTAGAGCCGTCGCGCTGGAGCTCTTCCAGCTTCTTGCGGACCGTCGGGTCCGACTCGATCTCTTCGACGGCCTCGTAGATCTCGATGGCCTTCTCCCGCTCGCCCAGCATCAGCAGGATGGAGCCCTTGGCCCGAAGGGTCTCCGGGTGCGACGGGTAGCGCGCGAGCACCAGCTCGCACCATTCCAGCGCGAGCTGGTAGTTGCCCCCCGCCAGGGCCTCCTGCATCCGCGTACGGGCGCCGGTGATGCTGACCTCGGGCGCGTCGGTCTTCACCCGCAGCCCGCGCTCCCGGTAGGCCGCATCCAGCGTCGCGTCCGCGAGGCTGGGCGGCGGCGGGACCAGCCGGGTCGCCGGGATGGTCTCCACGCCGGTCGCGCCCTTGGTGTGCTCGATGACGATGCGCTGGCCGCTGGAGAGGAGCGGGATCTCCACCTCGGTGATCAGCGTCCCGTCGTTCCAGCTCACCTTCATGGCGGTGGTCGAGCCGAACCCCATCGGGCGGAGCTGGGTGCCCTCCTCTTCCTCGAGGACCGGGTTGGTCGCGGGGGCCGGGTCGATCAGGTAGTGCGTGTAGTTGCGGGCGGCACAGCCGCCACTCGCCGTGAAGAGCGGCAGCGCGAGGAGCGCCAGCGCAGCGAGGAGGCTCGGGGAGAGGCGCCTCATGGCACGAACGGGAGCAGGCTGATGTTCATGAGCGAGATCCCGAGGCCGATCTGGCCGTTGGTCGACGCGGTCAACAAGGCCCCGAAGTTGGAGCGGCCGAAGGGTACCCGGACAACGGCGACCCCGGTGAGAAGCGGGTCGAGCAATTCGCCTTGCTGGCCGAGGCCCCGGACGATGGTGGTCGGCAGGCTGAGCACCACCTGGGCGCCGACGAGCGTGTCGAGGAAGCCGATGCAGTAGTAGTGGACCGCGCCGATCCCGACGATGGGATCGAAGATGGAGAAGGTCACACCGGAGAACTGCTTGTTCCTCTTTCCCCACTGGTCCGTCCAGTCGAGCGAGATGTGCTGGCCCGGGAAGAAGGCGACGTCCACGAAGGCCTGGGTCAGGCCGTCGCCGCGCGCGCGCCGCTCCTGCTCCGCGGCGAGCGTGTACATCCGCCGGGTGTTCTTGTGCTCCACCAGGTACGGGTCGATGTTCTGGGCGAAGATCACCCGGGCCGTGCGGGTGTCGACGATGCGGATCGACACTCCGCCCGCGTGCTCGTCCAGCCAGATGGCGGTGCGCGCGGGTTCGGCCCCGCCGCGACTCACGTCGTCGAGGCGGACCACCTCGTCGATGCCCACCGGCCCGGCCTGGTAGACCATCCGGCCCCCGTCGACGGTCGCGCGCGGCGCCATGCACGCCTCGCAAACGCGGAGGCCATCGGCGCCGAAGGCCCCCTGCAGCACCTCGATGACGCGGGTTGCGTACCAGCCCCGAGCCTCTTCGGTGCGTGGCTGCGCGCTGACGAGGATCGCGGGCATCACGTCCTCGGGGCGCAGGCGGCCCTCCTCGACGCGGAGCTCGAGCACCTCGGCCAGCCGGTCCATCGAGTCGCGGCTGGTCGGCGACTGGGCGAGGGCGAAGCCGGGGAACAGCAGGAGCGCGGCACAACACGTCCAGGCGCGGGCGAGCTTCAGAAACAAAACGTCACCTCCGTGCCGAAGCTCTGGAAGCCGATGTCGAGGACGCGGATGTAGTCGCCGAAATTCTCGGAGTGGTTCCGCGCGGGGAGGGTCTCGAGGAACGCGGACAGGCCGATGCGGTTGCCGAGGCGCAGGTCGAGGCCGAAGTGCACCGCACCGAGGGTGGTGCGCGGGGCATCCCCCGCCAGGGCCGCGAGCAGGTCGTCGGCGGTGAGCACGTCCCCCTGGAAGGGCGCCGTCGCCGGCCCCCACACGGCGATCACCGCGGTGCCGACGAAGAGGTAGAGGTCGGGGTGCGTAAGCGAGCGGGCCCGGCCCGTCAGCAGGCGGCTGATCCGGGCCTGGCCCATCAGCCCCTGGTAGGCGTCGGGGATGAAGCTGTAGCCGAGGAGCAGGCTCGCGGTCCACGCCCGGGCGTCGCTGGCGCCGAGCTCCACGCCGGTCTGCAGCCAGATGAACGGCGGCGCCGCGATCCGGCCCGAGTTCGCGGGCTCGGCGAAGGTGCGGACCGCGAACCGGACGGGGACGGTGATCGGGCCGCGCGCCCGCAAGGCGGCGAGGTACTCCTGCCGGGCTTCGGCGGCCGTCTTGAGGTCGTTCGGCTGGCGCAGGAGCGCCGGGGTGCCCGCCGAGCTCGCGATCGTGCGGCTCCAGACGATGGGCAGGTCGGGGGTCAGGCGCGTGAGCCGGGCCCTGAGCACGAGCCAGGTGCCCTCGGCCTCGATGTCCACGAAGAGGGCGTGCTTCCCGCTGGCGCTGCCGAGCTGCTCGATCACGGCGGGGTCGTCGATGCCGCGCGAGATGACGGTGGCCTCGGGCCCCGAGTGCACGACGACGGCGGTGCAGGTCGGGCAGTGCACGAGCTGGATGTTGGTGGACGGGTTCTCGGCGAGCACGGCGGCGACGTGGTTCTCGAGCAGGGCCGCCATCCCCGTGCCGAGGCCCACGGGCACCGTGACGCCGGCGAGGACCACGGGGGTGGGCTGGTCGAAGACCGGGTCGGTCTTCCAGCCGACGACCATCTCGTCGACGAGGTCGTACGCGGAGAGCTGCACCTCGCCGGCCACCTGGGCGCGCAGGCGGTCGAGCTCGACCAGCTGGGCCTCTTCGACGGGGCTCACCGCGCGGGCCGCCAGCCACGGCGCGAGCAGGAGCCAGACCAGGAGGACGCGCGTCTTCATTTGAGCCAGCTCCACCGGCCGTCGGTGCAGAGGCCCGCGTGCAGGATGGTCTCGCGCGGATCGCGGCTCACCACGGCGAGCAGGGTGTCGTTCGCGCCGAGGCTACCGTTGTCCCAGTAGCGACGGCAGGCCGCCGTGTACGCCTCCTCGGGGGGCATGCGGGTGATCACGTCCAGGTCTCCGGCGGACAGCGTAGGCGTACGATCGGAGACCCGCAGGCCCTTCCCCACGAGCGCGTTCTTCGTGGCGAAGGAGAGCTTCGCGGACACCGGCGCGCTCGGGTAGTGCGCCTCGACCAGCCAGGTGCGGGCGGCCAGCTCGGGGTGGAGGTCCCCCGCGGCGGTCAGCTCGGTCACGAGCGGCTCGAGGGTGGAGAGGATCGCCTCGTCCCGCTTCTCGCGCAGCCCGGGGCGCATCAGGCGCTCGGTGCAGACGAGCGCGCTGCGTTCGACGTACTCGCCGCGGGGCCGCGGCGGCTGGACCTCGCCCGGATACCGCCGGCTGGCGCTCTCGGCGCTCATCCGCTCGCACTCCAGCCTGCGCGAGCGGCTCCGGCTCATGTCGAGCCCCGGCGCCGGGTCCGGGAGGACGAGCGCGGGCAGGATCAACAGGCCGAGGATGACGATGATCACGGAGCGCCCGGTGTACTGGGCGACGGCATCGTGGCGCGCCCGTCCGGCGTCGCCTCTTCGAGCACCTGCCAACGCATCTTGGCGTTGAGCATCAGCTGGCTGAGCTGCCCGTAGAGGTCCGCGGACACATCCGCGTAGACGGCCTTCGTGTTGAGCTCGTCCTCCTTCTTGCGCCAGACCAGGTCGAGCAGCTTGTTGCCCGCCCAGGTTCCGAGCCCGAAGGTGCGCACGATGCGCGCCTCGAGCGTGTCGGAGACGAGCAGGAAGCCGGTGCCGTCGCGGATGACGACGTCGTGGGCGAAGGTGGACTCGGTGTAGGCGGGCACCAGGGTGCCGGTCGCAACGCAGAACACCCACGAGAGCGCGTTGTTGGTGACGTGGATCTCGCGGGCCCGCAGCTCCAGCACGAGATCGGTGGTGCGGGTGTCGACGGACTCGGCCACCTCGGCGGGGTCCTCCCCCAGCTCCTGGTCCCGGATGCCCTGGTCGGTGATCGTCGTCACCTGCGCGCCCTGGTTCTCGAAGAGCTTGCCCACCTTGTCGCAGAGCATCCGCGCCTCCGACCGGCGCACGAGGTCACCCGCGGGGCACACCACGTCGAGGCGCAGGTCCTCGAAGTTCGGCGCGCTCGGATCGACCACGACCGGGCGATGAAGGCCCGAAAGTGGCTGGTAGACGTGCACGCAACCGGGCGCCGCGAGCAGCGCGAGGCCGAGTGCCAGCGCGGAACAGGGTCGGACGCGTGCGCGCATCTCGCCGGGTAGCTTCCCGCCGTCGCGGAGGCGAGGTTTTCCGCGCCGGGCGAGGGGGTTTGGCGAGGCGACGCGGCCCTGGCCACGGGCACCGGTGAGGGCGGCGCGCCGCGATCACCGAACGAGGGCCGCGTCGGCGCGGCCTACGCCGACGTGAGCCGGTAGCCCGCACCGTGGACGGTCTGCACGTGCGCGCCGGCGGCGCCGAGCTTCTCGCGGAGGCGGCGAATGTGCGTGTCGAGCGTACGGCTGCTCTCTCCGTCCGACAGCTCCCAGACCTCCTGCAGGAGCCTCTCCCGCGTGATGATCCCGCCGCCGCTGCGGACGAGCGCGAGGAGCAGCGTCATCTCCTTGTTGGTCAGCGGGACCCTCGCGCCGTCCACCGACACCCGGAAATGCCCCAGGTCGAACTCCATCCCGGCGAACCGGAACGGCGGCGGGACGAGGGCGACCGACCGGCGAGCCTGGAGCCGCGCGCGGATGCGCAGCGTGAGCTCTCGCCAGGAGCACGGCTTGACCACGTAGTCGTCGGCGCCGATCTCGAAGGCGACGACGCGATCGATCTCGTCCGCACGCGAGGACAGGACGATGATCGGGAGACCGCGCGTGATGCTCTGCGCCCGGAGTCGCCGGCAGAGTTCCAGCCCGGGCACACCGGTCACGTCGAGCTCGGTGAGCACGCAGTCGTAGGGGAACGCCATTGCGCGGTCGATCGCGACGGCGCCGTCCGGCTCGACGTGCACCCCGAAGTCGGCGGCGCGGAGCTGCTCGGCGAGCGCGTCCGTGCTCGAGGTGTCGCCGTCGACCAGGAGGATCTGCATCGGGAGAAGGTACCGGGGCCACGTTACGCACCTGCATCGGCTCGGGAACGACTCTGCCGGGGACGTGTGACATTTCGATGTGTCGACCGTCCGTCCGACATGGATGTCACATCCGTGACGATCGGGTGATCGCGTAGAGCAAACCGGACGGGTTCACCCGCATTTCCGTGAGGTCCGATCCATCGGTGTGACATCCGGCCCGTTCGTCACGCAACTGACGTCACCGCGCGCGTCATCCGGTCGAAAACGTGACATCTCAATCGCATTCAGGCTCTGACGGCACCGCAGCGGAGTCTTCGCACGGTAGTTGCGAACCTGACACACGTGGATTCTACGTTGGTGGGCCTCGGACGGCGGCCCTCGCCCTTCCCCGGGGGAACAAGGCCTTCGCATGCGACTCCTCCTTCTGCCCACGCTTCTTCCGATCCTGCTCCTCGGTTGCAGCGGGGAGGATCCCAAGGACGCGGACACCGCCGGTGACACGGACGCGGACGCCGACACCGACACGGACACGGACACCGACACGGGCAGCGACATCGCGGCCGCGGAGTGCGTCGACGAGGGGGGCGCCTGCCTCCTCACGGGCGAGTACACGACGAGCATGCGCCTGACGGCCGACAAGCCGTGGCTCATCCGCAGCGGCGTCAGCATCGGGGACGACGTGAACGAGACGATCCTCGAGATCGAGCCCGGCACGACGATCTACGGCGAGGCGGCCACGGACGCCGTCCTCATCATCCGCCGCGGCTCCAAGATCTTCGCCAACGGCACGGCGGACGCGCCGATCCTCTTCACCTCCGACCAGCTCGACGGCGCGCGGGCCCGCGGCGATTGGGGCGGGCTGGTGCTCAACGGGCGGGCACCCATCAACTCCTGCACGGACGGCACGACCCCCTGCGAGGCCGAGGGCGAGGGCAACACCGGCACCTACGGCGGGGACGATTGGGCCGACAGCAGCGGCTCGCTGCGGTACGTCATCGTCGAGTTCGGCGGCACCGAGGTGAGCCCCGACAACGAGATCAACGGCATCAGCATGCAGGGCGCCGGCAGCGGGACGACGCTCGACTACATCCAGGTCCACCAGACCCTCGACGACTGCATCGAATTCTGGGGCGGCGCCGCGACCGCGAAGCACCTGGTCTGCACGTCGCCGGGCGACGACGGCATCGACTTCGACCTCGGGTACCAGGGCAAGATCCAATTCGCGGTGGTCCAGCAGTGGGGTGGCACCGGCAACAACGGCATGGAGGCGGACAACAACCCCGACGTGCACACCGCGGTCCCCGGGACCACGCCGACGATGGCGAACGTCACCTTCATCGGGGACTCCGCGCTGGAGGAGTCCAACTTCGCGCTGCTCCTGCGCCGCGGGTTCGCGCCCACGTTGAGCAACATCGCCATGACCGGCTTCTCCACCGCGTGCCTCTCGGTACGCGACCAGGCCACCTACGACTACTACACCGACGGGACCACCTCGATCACGAACAGCGTGATCGCGTGCGACACGCCGTACGAGGAAGGCAAGGAGACGGAGACCGGCACCGAGGAGGGCATCTTCGAGACCGCCGGCGGGAACAACCGCGTCGTCGACGACCTGATGCTGGCGGACGCGTGGAACACCGCGGCCCCCGACTTCGCGCCGTCCAGCGGCTCGCCGCTCCTCACCGGCGGCGCCGCCCCCGCCGACGCGTTCTTCGAGGCCGCCGCCTACGTCGGAGCCCTGGACGGGACGACGGACTGGACGGCCGGCTGGACCCGCCACGACGCGAACTAGGTAGACAAATGACGCGTCTCCTCCTGACAGTCCTCGCCTGCGCGTTCGTGTCGAGCGCGCAGGCCGAGGCCCCGGCCGACTCGCGCGCCGAGGCGCTCGCCCGCCTCCGGCGCGAGGTGGAAACCCTCTCGACCGAGCTGGGGGAACAGAAGGAGGATGCCCGCGGGCGCCTCCGCGCAATCGACGCGCAGAAGGTCGAACTCGACGTCCAGATCCTTCGGGAGGAGCTCAGGCTGGCCCAGGTGGCCGGCGAGGCCGAGGCGCGCCGTGCCGAGCTCGCGAGCCACGCGACGCGCGGCGCGGATCTCGCGCCCGCGGTCCAGGCGGCGATCGCCCGGATGCGGGCGGTCGTGGCCGCGGGGCTCCCGTTCCACCTCCAGGATCGCCTCGCCGAGATGGACACCCTCTCCTCGCAGCTGACCGCCGCGAGCCTGACGCCGGAGGCCGCGGCGGCACGGCTCTGGGCGTTCACGGAAGACGAGCTCCGCCTCTCCCGGGAGAACGGGCTCGACCGGCAGGTCGTCCAGGTGGACGGCGCCGAGGTCCTCGCCGACGTGGCGCGGCTCGGCATGGTCGCCCTCTACTTCCGCACCGAAGGTGGGGTGGTCGGGATGGTCACCCGCGCCGATGGCGCGTGGCGATGGACCCGCCTCGACGACCGGGAGCAGCAGAAGGCGGTCGGGCTCCTCTTCGACAAGCTCAAGCACGGGGTCCGCACCGGGGCCTTCGTCCTTCCCAACCCGTACGTCGGGGGTGCGCCGTGATCCTCCTCCTCGCCGGTGCCGCCCTCGCGCAGGACGCCCCGTCCGCCCCTTCCGGCACGCTCGAAGCCGCCTACCAGAAGGAGTACGCCTACCTGCTCGCGGAGAAGCAGGAGCTCGCGGCGCGCGTCGCCGAGGTCGAGCGCGACTCCGCCGCGCGTATCGCAGCCGCGGACGCCCAGCTCGCCGACCTCCAGAGGAGGCTCGTCGCCACCAGCCGCGAGGCGGATCGGGCCGAGGACGACTTCGACGCCCTCGAGCGCGAAGCGAGCTCCATGGACGACACGGAGGCGCTCCTCGGCACCACCATCCGCCAGGCCGCGGAGACGCTGGAGCTGCCCGCCCCCGAGGACCCGAGCGTCGTGTTGCCATTGGTATTCGAGGCGGCCGCCGCCCGCGTGGAGGCCGCGGCCTTCACGGGCTGGCGCGAGGGCAGCTTCTTCCTGCCCGGCGGGGAGCAGGTGACCGGGCGCGTCTACGGGATGGGGCAGATCGCGGCGTGGGGATCGTCGCCCGCGGGGAGCGGGGCGCTGGCGCCCGCCGGCGAGGGCCGCATGCAGCTCCGGATGGAATTCGGCAAGGCGACCGTCGCGGCGCTCGATGGGGCCGCGCCCCCCGCGTCCCTGGAGATCCAGCTGTTCGAGGCCGAGCGCGGCGCCGAGGAGGCCGAGAAGAAGGGCGGGCTCGGCGCGCTCCTGAACGAAGCGGGCACGATGGGGCAGGTCCTGTTCGGCCTCGGCATCGTGAGCGCCTGCCTCGTGGTCGTGCGCGCGATCACCCTCCTGTTCGCGCGTCGGGGTGGGCAGCCCCTCGTCGACGCCGTCGTCGGCCAGGTGCGGACGGGGCGGATCGACCTCGCGCGCGGGCTCGTCGCCGGCCGCCGGGGTCCGCTCGCGCGGGTGCTCCGCGCCATCCTCGGCGCGGGGGACCGCCCCCCCGAGGAGCTCACCCGCGTCGTGGACGAGGCGATCTTGCTCGAGACGCCGGGCGTGGACCGCTTTGCCTCCGCGCTGGTCGTCATCACCGCCGGCTCTCCGCTCCTCGGCCTCCTCGGCACCGTGACCGGGATGATCGCCACCTTCGACGTCATCACCAGGCACGGCACCGGGAACCCGAAGCTCATGTCGGCGGGCATCGCGGAGGCCCTCGTCTGCACGGCGCTCGGCCTCGCGGTCGCGATCCCCACCCTGCTCGCGGGCAACGTCCTCGCCAGCGTGGCCGACGGCATCAAGAACACCATCGAACGCGCCTCGCTCGCGATGCTCAACGCGCTCGACGGCGCGGCGCGGACCGAGGCCGCGCCTCCCTCCCTTCCCCTGCGGGCCGCGGATGATTGAGCGCCTGGCCTTGTTGGTCTACGACCTCTGGTACGGAGGCGGCGTCGTGATGCCGGGCCTCTTCGCGACGGCGTTCGTCCTGTGGTTCGCGATGGGCGAGCGGCTGTTCCTCCTGCGTCGCGGAGACACCCGCCCGGTACGGATGCTGGTCGACGCGGCGCTGTCCGGGAACAGTCGGACCGTCGGCGAGCGCGGAATCGTCGACACCGCCGTGGTGCGCGGCGCGCGGCTGTGGCGGGAGGCCGGCGGCCCCGTCCCCCTGCCGCTGTTGGACGAGGCGCTGGGCGACCTCGAACACCGGCTCTCGTTCGGCACGCGGCTCGTCACCTGCCTCGTCGCGATGGCGCCGCTCCTCGGCCTGCTCGGCACCGTCACCGGGCTCATCGAGACCTTCGGCTCGCTCGGGACGTCGTCCACGTCCACGGCGTCGGAGGGCATCGCCGGCGGCATCGTGGAGGCGCTCTACGCCACCCAGATGGGCCTCGCCATCGCCGTCCCCGGCCTCCTGATGGGCGGGTTCCTGCGGCAGCGGCAGACCAGCCTCGCGAACGACCTCGAAGAGCTCAAGGCCGTCCTCGGCGGCGCGCGTGGAGGTGCAGCGTGAGGCGTCGTCATGCCGAACACCAGGACCCCCACATCGACGTGGTGCCGCTCATCGACTGCATCCTGGTCCTCCTCATCTTCTTCATGGTGACCACCACCTTCGCGAAGGACGCCGAGCTCCAGATCGAGCGCCCGGGCGCGAAGAGCGCGACCCCCGCGAGCAGCAAGGCGCTGCGTGTCTTCATCGACCGGTCGCTGAACGTCTACGTGAACGAGGCGCCGGTGCGGCCGTGGATGTTGCAGAGCCGGGTGCGGGATGCCCTCGGGACCGCGGGCGACAAGACCGTCCTCGTCGTCACCGATCGGCGCGTGTCCGCCGAGAAGCTGGTGGAGGTGGTCGACCAGTGCAGGTTGGCGGGCGCGAAGGACATCGGCGTGGTGACAGATGCCGAAGACGGCTAGCATCGTGAGGCATCTCGGCTCGCTCGTCGTGGCGATCCTCGGCACGATGGGGGTCATCGGCCTCTCGCTGGGGATGAACGCCCAGGTCGAGCCGAAGCTCCTCGAGCCGGTGAGCGTGCTCGAGGAGGTCGCCGTCGCCTCCACCCCGAAGGCCGCGTCGAAGTCGCGCCAGCGCCGCGCCCCCACCGCGCGGAAGGCCGCCCGCTCGGCCCCGTCTCCCGCGCCGATGTTGGCGGCCAACATCTCGGGGCTGGACTTCGGCCTCGGCGGCTCGGCCGACGCCGCGCTCTCCCAGGCCACGCAGGCCCTAATCGAGAACGTCGGCACCGCGGTGATGGAGGAGGACGCCGTGCAGGAGCCTCCGACCCCGACGGAGCGCGTTCCACCGTCGTTTCCGGCCCGCGCACGCGCGCTCGGACAGGCGGGGCACGTGACCCTGAGCTTCGTGGTCGACGTCGACGGGACCAGCCAGGACGTCCACGTGGTCGAAGCGGAGCCCCCGGGCGTGTTCGACGACGCCGCGGTCACGGCGGTGCGCGCATGGCGCTTCGATCCGGGGCGGCACCAGGGCAACCCCGTCGCCGTCCGCGTCCGACAGACCCTCCGCTTCGAGCTCCAATGACGATGCGACGCCTCCTCCTGATCGCGCTGATCGGCGCATCGATGGCGTACGCCGCGCCCCGCAAGCGCGCGCCCGAGCTGGACGAGGCGGTCTCCCTCGCCGGGCTGCTCGTCCGCGAAGGGGAGTGGGAGCGCGCGGCCACCGCGCTCGCCGCGGTCGATCCGAAAGCGAAGGGCGTGGACCTGCCGCGCTACTGGACCCTCCGCGGGCTGGTCGAGCTGCACGAGCGGCGGTCGAGCGAGGCCGCGACCTCGTTCCGCGTGGCCCTCGCCACGGCGACCGAGGGGCGCGAGCTCCTGGAGCTCCACCTCGCCCGCGCGCTCCTCGCCGACGAGCGCCCCACCGAGGCGATCGAGGCCCTGGACCGCTCCGGCGAGGTGGGCGCGGGCCTCCCCGGCACCTGGCTCCTCCGGGCCCAGGCGTGGGAGGCCGCCGGCCGCACCGACGACGCGTGGTCGGCGCTCGACGCGGGCGCGACCCGGTTTCCCCACCAGCCCGAGCTCCGTCGTCAGCAGGTTTTCCTGCTCGTGCGCCTCGGGCTGTTCCGGGAGGCGCGCGCGCGCGGGGAGGCCCTGCTCGCCCGCCCCGACGCCGACGCCGACGACGCCGTCGCCATCTCCGAGGCGCTGCGCCGCGGCGGCGAGACGCGGGAGGCGCTCACCATCCTGGAGGCGGCGCTGCTCGAAGTAGGGGAGGACCGCGACCTGCTGGTCCAGGCGGCGCGCGCCTCGTTGGACGACGCCCAGCCGCGGAACGCGGGCCGCTTCCTCGAACGCGCGGCGGTGCTCGATGCGGCCCTCGCCCTCGAAGCGGCCGAGGCGTACCGCCGGGGCGGCGATCTCGACGCGGCGATGCGGATGAACGGACAGGTGGCGGATCCCGCGGCGAAGGCGCGACAGCGGCTCGGCCTCCTCATCGAGGCGCAGGGCTGGGAGCGGGCGGTCGCGCTCGAACCCCGCCTCGTGCGCGCGGGGCTCACGACGGACGACGGCATCGCGTACGGGCTCGCCTACAGCTGGTTCCGGCTCGGCGAGCACCCGAACGCCGAGCGCTGGCTGCGCGACATCCAGGATCCCGCGACGTTCCGGCGCGCCACCGAGCTTCGCGAGGCGATGGCCGCGTGTGAACGCGGGGGAGGCTGCCTTTGACCGCGTTCTGGTTCGCGCTCGTGGCCGCGGCGGCGGCCGACCCGGTGGGCACCGTCGGCGGGGTCGTGTTCTCGCCGGACGGGGCGCCGCTCGCGGGCGTGGAGGTGCGCGCCGCGGAGCAGGTGACCCGGACGGACGCGTCCGGGGCGTGGCACCTCGCGCTGCCCCCCGGCGAGGTGGCCGTCGAGATCGGCGCGGCGTCGACCCGCATCGAGCACGTGCCCGTCGTGGCCGGACAGACCACCGAGCTCCTCGTCACCGTCGGCCCGCCGGCCCACGTCAGCCTGGAGGCCCCTCCCGCGACCGCCGCCGCGTCCACGCGCACCGGCCCGCCGGGCCGGCTGACCGGGCGCGTCGTCGACCCCGCGTCCGGCGCGCCCCTCTCGACCGTGCGCGTCTTCGTCCGTGGCTCCGACGTCTCCGTGACCACGGGCGAGGACGGCACGTTCTCCCTCACCCTCCCCGAGGGCCCGTGGGACCTCTCCCTCGTCCGCCCCGGCTACGCGACCGGAGCCGTCACCGCCACCGTCGTCGCCGACGGGGAGGTCAGCGTCGCGGTCACCATGGAGAAGACCGGCCTCCAGCTGTCCGACTTCACGATCAGCGCGCCGCGCATCGTGGGCGGCACCGCCTCGGTCCTCGACGAGCGTCGCGAGGCGAGCACGGTGTCCGACATCCTCGGCGCCGAGCAGATGAGCAAGTCCGGCGACAGCGACGCGGCCTCCGCGCTCAAGCGGGTGACGGGCCTCACCGTCATCGGCGGCAAGTACGTCTACGTCCGCGGCCTCGGCGACCGCTACTCGGCGACCCTGCTCAACGGCTCCTCCCTGCCGAGCCCCGAGCCCGAGAAGCGCGTCGTCCCGCTCGACATCTTCCCCTCGTCGCTCATCGAGCAGGTGGTGATCCAGAAGACCTTCTCGCCCGATCGCCCCGCGGAGTTCGGCGGCGGCGTGGTCGAGGTGATCACGCGCTCCGTGCCCGAGAAGCCGCTCTTCAACCTCGGCGTGTCGGGCACGTACGCGTCCGGCACCACGTTCGGGGATGGCAGGGTGGGCGCCGCCGGTCCGACGGACTGGCTCGGCTTCGGCGCGCGCCACCGCGCCCTCCCCGCGGAGCTCGACGCGGCCAGCGAGGACGAGGCCATCAAGCCCGCGGGCCGCTTCTCCGAAGGCGGGTACACCCCCGAGGAGCTCGAGGCGCTCGGCGAGCTCCTCCCCAACCGCTGGGGCCTCTCGTCCCGCGCGTTGCCCCCCGACTTCGGCGCCACCCTCAACGCCGGCGGCCGCGTCCGTTTCGGCGACCTCTCGCTCGGCGGGCTCGTCGGCGCGGTCTACCAGAACGGGTGGGACGTCGACGACGGCGTGCGGTCCGTCTACGCGAGCGGCGCGGACGGCCTCGTGGAGAGCCGCCGCACCACGTTCACGAGCACCGAGAACGAGGTCCGCCTCGGCGGCGCGCTCGCGCTCGGCGCGGAGTGGAAGGACGTGGTGAAGGTCACCTCCACGACCCTGCTCAACCGCACCAGCGTGGCGACGGGCCTGCGGTACGACGCCGACGACCCCACCGGCAGCAGCGACACCCGCACCGAGCGCAGCGCCTGGGTCGAGCAGCAGCTCCTCTTCGAGCAGCTCGCCGCCGAGGTCGATCTCGGCGTGGTCAAGGTGGAGGGCCGCTACGCCACGGCGGTCGCGTCTCGCCTCGAGCCCGACCGCCGCGAATGGAGCTACCTCCGCACCGAGGAGGGCGCCTACGTGCTCTCCCAACGCGGGAGCTGGAGCGACATCCAGTACCTCGCGCTTCAGGAGCTCATGCGGGACGGCGGCGTCGACGTCACCGTCCCGCTCCCCTGGCCCCGCGAGGGGACCGCGCTGAAGCTCGGCGGGCTGCGCGCCTCCCGCGAGCGCGCCTCGGGCACCCGCCGCTTCGGCTTCCAATTCCACGGCACCGAGGGCCTCGATCTCGGCGCGCCCATCGAGGACCTGGTCGTCCCCGACAACATCGGCGAGGAGGGCGAGGCCGACGGCGGGTACCTCCAGATCGAAGAGAACACGATCAATTCGGACGACTACTCGGCCGGGCAGGAGCTCTACGCGGCCTACGGCATGGCTGACGTCGTGTGGACCGAGCGGCTGCGCAGCATGGCCGGCGTGCGCTTCGAGCGCTCCGTGCAGTCCGTCACCACCTTCGAGCAGTTCGACACCACCAAGGCGCCCGTGGTCGCCGACCTCGGCGCGAGCGACTGGCTCCCCGCGGGCATGCTGACCTACGCCATCGGCCCGAAGGCGGAGCCGGATCGGATGCTCCTCCGCGCGGGCTACGGGCGAACGCTCTCGCGCCCCGAGTTCCGCGAGCTCACCGAGGTCCAATACTACGACTACCGCACGGGGCGGACCCTCTATGGCAACCCGGACCTCCATCGTGCCACGATCGAGAACGTCGACGCGCGGTGGGAGTGGTACCCCCGCGAAGGCGAGAGCCTGTCCGCGGGCGCGTTCTTCAAGTACTTCGACCATCCCATCGAGTCGGTCGTCGCGGTGAGCGCGGTGTCGGGCAGCGTGGGGACCTTCGCCAACGCCACGAGCGCGACCAACGTGGGCGCCGAATTCGACGCGCGCCAGCGCCTCGACCGCATCCACCCGCTGTTGTCCGACGTCTACGTGAGCGGCAACGTCTCGATCATCGCCTCCCAGGTCGACCTCTCCGACACCGAAGGAAACCAGACCTCGGACCGACGCCCGCTCCAGGGGCAGTCCCCCTGGGTGGTCAACGCGCAGATCAGCTACGAAAACCCCGACCTGCGCACGGCCGTGTCCCTGCTCTACAACGCCTTTGGCCCGCGCATCGTGGACGTTGGCACCTCCGGCATCCCCGACACCTACGAGATGCCGGTGCACCGGCTCGACCTCGTCTGGTCACAGGGCATCGGCAAACATTGGACGACCCGCGTCAAGGGATCCAACCTGCTCGACTGGCCCGCCATCCAGAAGGTGGGAGACAACATCAGCGAGTCGACGCGCGCCGGGTGGGCGGCGAGCCTGGGGTTGACCTGGCAGCCGTGAGGCGCCTGCCCGCAAGGGCGACCGCCGCCGCCTCGTCGATCCCCGTCTACCCGTGCGGCCTCGCCGGAACGCCCCGGGACCGGTCGTAGGTCGTTCGAACCTCGAACACCCCCACGCTGCCGCTCACCTCGTAGCAGACGACGAGCAGTGGCACGCCGGAGGGGCTGTCCTCCGCCTTGACGAAGAGGAGCCCCTCGGGCCCGAGGTCGCCCGCGGTGCCCTCCTCGGGATCGCCCTCCGGGAGCCGGGTGGTGACATAGGCGGCGACGGTCGGAGCACGGGGATCGTGGAAGTCGTACGCGACCACGCCGCCGGTGCGCTCGAGCCCCACGAAGACGTAGGAGATGCCTGCCACCTTGCCGACGGCGAGGCCTTCGGGCTCGGGGCCCTTGTCGTCACTGCGGCCGTCCGGATCGGTCTCCACGTTGTCGGCATTGAAGGAGTCGGGGTCGACCGTTGCGGTCAGCCGCTCGAGCTCGTCGCCGCCGTCCCAGACGAGCGCGCCCCGGGCGTCCCAGACCGAGATGGAGCGGGCGCCGAAGGAGTAGAGCGCGTCGAAGTCGCCGTCGCCGTCCTCGTCGCCGAGGCTCTCCGTGATCTTCAGGCGACCGAGGGCATCCCGGTCCTGCAAGGCGCTGGCGTCCGGAAAGACCGTCGGGTCGAGCGTCACGTTGCCTACGCGGGTCTCCTCCGAGTAGCCGTCGTAGTCGCGGGCGTCGCCCTCGTTGGCGGTCACGAGGAACGTCTCGCCCCGGTCACGGAGCTGGACGATGGCGTCGGGCAGGTACATCCCCCGCACGGGCCAGGTACCAATGGACACACCCCCGTCGCGATCGGACGGATCCAACCCCGCACCCTCGACCGAGTGGTCCTTGAAGCCCAGGCCGACCACGTCGGTGACGACGGCCCCGTGCACGTCCACGAGGGCGATGGCATTGTTCTCCTGGAGCGTCACCCAAGCCGTCTTCCCGTCATGGCTCACCGCGACGTACTCCGGCTCGAGTCCCGCGGCGGCGTCCGAGCCGGGCCCGAAGACCCGGATGCTCGCGTCGAGCGTGTCGCCGACGAAGCCTTCGAAGGTCACCTGCGTCGACACCGCCGCCGCCGGTCCGTGGGTGAGGTCGACGATGCTGACGGAGCCGTCGGGGTCGTCGGCATAGGTCGCGTCGGGCTCCCCTTCGTTGGCGACGAGGAGCGTCCCCCCGTCGGGCGCGAAGGTGACCATGTCCGGGAGCGCGCCGACCGCCACGCTCCCGAGGAGATTGCCGTCGGTGTCGAGGAAGACCACCTGGCCCGCCTGTTGCTTGGGATCGGCCTCCACCGCGATCGCCACGAGCCCGTCGTGGACCGCGACGCTGTTCGCGTTCTTTCCCCAGCGCGTCGTGTCGACGCTCAGAAGGAGGACGGGGGACGTCGGGTCGGAGAGGTCGAGGATGTCCAGGGTCGAGGCGGCGCCGTTGACCACGAAGAGGCGCGCGCTCTCGGCATCGAACGCCCCGATCTCGGCGCCGCCCTCGTCGAAGGCACCGTTGGTCCACCCCCCGACGGGCACCAGCTCGATTCCGGCGAGGGCGGGGAGGGGAGTGAGGAGGAAGCAGAGGATCGTGGCGGTACGGGACATCTCGACGCTCGGGAGAGATCGTACTTTGTCCACCGACCGGCTCAAGAGAACGTGGTTCACGCAAGGGTCACGTACTCGTCGCGCGGCGCGGCGCGGTGTCATCGAGGTGTCGTGCGGCTATGCCCTCCGTTCGCAGGCAGGCGATCCCACGTGCACACCCGCAACGCCCCCCTCGCGTCGCCGTCGTCCCTCCTCGGACTCCGGACAGCAACCGCCCTCGTCACCCTCCTCGCCGGATGCACCGGCGATCCGAAGCCCCACGAGGTCCCGGACGACGACGCCGAGACAGGCGAGGACACCGACGGTGACGTCGAGACCGTCCCCGGGCACACCCTCCCGTGGCTGCGCGAGGAGATCGCCGCGCCGGGCTCGATCACCTTCACCGAGCTCCTCTACCACCCGACTTCCGACGACGACCTCGAGTGGATCGAGCTCCACAACCCCATGGCCCTCGACATGGACCTGTCCGGCTGGTCGCTCGAGGGGGGCGTGGCCTACACCTTCGGCGAGGGGAGCGTCGTGGCCGCGGGCGGGTTCCTCGTGGTGGCCTCGGATCCGGCCCGCCTCGCGGACGCCCTGGGGCCCTACGTCGGCACGCTCTCCGACGGCGGCGAGCGGATCGACCTGCGCAACAACGGCGGTCGGCTGATCGACACCGTCGCGTACGGCGACGACGAACCCTGGCCCGTCGGGGCTGCCGGCTCGGGGCTCTCGCTGGCGAAGTCCGATGCCGACGCGGCCAGCGACCACGCCGAGAACTGGACGGTCAGCGCGGCGCTCGGCGGGACGCCCGGCGCGCCCAACCTCCTCGATCCCCTGGAGCCCTCGACCACGCTCGAGCTCGTGGCGCTCGACGCCACCTGGGCCTACGACAGCGCGGGGGCCTACCCCGCCGACGATTGGGCGGGGCCGGACCACGAGGACGGCGGGTGGGACCGCGGCGAGGCCCTCTTCTACGCCGGCGGGGCCCGGGAGGACGTCCGGGCGACCGCGCGGGTCACGGCCGACAACTACTTCGGGCTCTACCTGGGCCGGGCGGACGGCGGTGATCTCCGTCTCGTGGGCGAGGACGCCGATGGCAACTGGGTGACCGTGGAGGAATTCGACCTCTGGGTGACCCCCGAGGACCACCTCTACCTCGCCGCCTGGGAGGCTCCCGGGGACTCCGGCGGCCCGCAGATGACCATCGCCGAGGTGGAGCTGCCGGCCGACGTCGTCGGCACGGACGCGTCGGCCTTCGAGTGGGTCCTCGGGCCCACCGACGCCTCCCCCGGCGCCACCGAGCCGCCGCCGACCGAGGAGGCGCTCGGGCTCCTCGTCGCGGACGCCGACGCCGCGGCCTCCTGGGCCCTGCCGGGTGTCGAGGCCGACCCGACGTCGGATCCCTGGGGCTGGGCCGTCAGCGGGTCGTTCGGCGACGCGACGAAGTACGTCTGGGCCGACACCTTCGGGGATCCCTCGGTGACCAACACCGAGAACACCTACGCGCTCTTCCGCTCGAGGGAGCCGCTGCTCGGGTCGCGCGGCACCACCGAGCTGCCCGCGATCCCGACCACGATCCTCTTCCGCACCGCCTTCTCTTTCGACGCCGACCCGGCTACCGCCGAGCTCTCCCTCGACTGCCTCCTCGACGACGGCGCCGTCTTCTACCTCAATGGTGTCGAGGTGCTCCGGCACAACATGCCGGACGGCCCCGTGGACGCCACCACCCTGGCAACGGCCCCGGTCGCGGACCCCTCCCAACTCTACGCCGACCTCCCCGCCGACGCGCTGGTCCGGGGGCGCAACGTGCTGGCGGTCGAGGTCCACCAGGCCGAGCCCGACGACCTCGACATGACCTTCGGGTGCGCGCTGACGGCCCGGATCGAGCCCAAATCCGCCGACCCCACCATCGTCCTGAACGAGGTCGCGCCCGCGGCGGATTCGCCCTTCTGGGTGGAGCTGCTCGACGTGAGCCCGAGCGCCCAGGACACCGGCGGCCTCGTGCTGGCCTCGTCGGCGGGCGGCGAGCTCGTGCTCCCGACCGGGACGCTCGCGCCCGGCGAGCTCCTGGCGTTGGAGGACGTTGGCTTCTCCGTCGAGGCCGGCGACGTGTTGTTCCTCTGGTCGGCCGACCGGAGCGCGCTGCTCGACGCGGTGAGGGTGCAGGACGGGGTCCGCGGCCGCGCCGGCGACGGCGGGCCCTGGCGCTCTCCCCGCGCACCCACGCCGGGAGAGCCGAACGCCATCGAGGTCGTCGAGGACGTGGTGATCAACGAGATCCAGTACCACCGCGCGCCCGTGTCGCGGGAGGGCGAGCCCGTGACGGCGCGGTCCGAGGAGTGGATCGAGCTCTACAACCGGGGCGCGGAGGCGGTGGACCTCGGCGGCTGGCAGCTCGTCGACGCCGTGGCCTACGCGATCCCGTCGGGCACCGTCCTCGCGCCGGACGCGTACCTCGTGGTCGCGGGCGACGCGGCGTCCTTGCGGGCCGAGCACCCCGCCATCGCCGTGGTGGGCGACTACGCGGGCCGACTGGACAACGGGAGCGACCGGGTCCTGCTGCTCGACGCCCGCGGGAACCCGGCGGACGAGGTGCGGTACTTCGACGGGGGCCGTTGGCCCGCTTCCGCCGATGGCGGCGGGTCGAGCCTGGAGCTGCGCGACTTCCGTGCCGACAACGCCGCGGCCGAGTCCTGGGCGGCGAGCGACGAAGGCCCTCGGTCGGAGTGGAGCGCCTACCGCTACCGAGGCGCCGCGGAGCCGAGCGCGGTGGGCCCCGACGGCGTCTGGGAGGAGCTCGTGGTGGGCCTGCTCGACAGCGGGGAGGTGCTGATCGACGACCTGAGCGTGATCCAGGATCCCGACGGGACGCCCGTCGAGCTCGTCCAGAACGGGACCTTCGACGGCGGCAGCGGGCATTGGCGGCTGTTGGGGAACCACCGTCACAGCGAGGTCGTGCCCGATCCCGACGACCCCGCGAACGCGGTGCTCCGCCTCGTGGCCACGGGGCCCACCGGACACATGCACAACCATGCCGAGACCACCTCGCTAAGGCCGATCCGGACGGTGGAGCACGAGGTCTCCTTCCGGGCCCGGTGGGTCTCGGGCAGCAACCAGGTCAACACCCGGCTCTACTTCAACCGCCTCCCGCGGACGACGTTGGTGCTACAGCCCGACCGGTCGGGCACGCCGGGGGCGCCCAACTCGACTTGGGTGGACAACCGGGGCCCCACCTTCGCCGACCTTGCCCAGGACGTGGCCGTGCCGGCGCCCTTCGAGCCCGTGCGGATCACCGTCTCGGTGGACGATCCCGACGGCGTGGCGGGGGTGACGTTGTGGTCCTCGGTCGACGGCACCTTCCAGGACCAGGCGATGACCGAGGGAGAGCCGGGTCACTGGGCGGGCGAGCTCGACGGCCGGGCGGCCGGGACGATCGTGCAGTTCTACGTCGAGGCCGAGGACGGCCTCGGTGTCACCTCCACCTTCCCCGCCGAGGGACCGGACTCCCGGGCGCTGATCAAGTTCGACGACGATCTGGCGGCGACCAACGGCCTGCACAACTTACGGATCCTCCTCACCCAGGCCGACTCGGACTGGCTGCACGACGACGTGAACCTCATGAGCGACGACCTCGTCGGGGCCACGGTGGTCTACGACGAGGCGGAGGTGTTCTACGACGTGGGCGTCCGCGCCAAGGGCAGCGAGCGCGGCCGGCCCGAGGTGCCGCGCCTCGGCTACGGCGTCTCGTTCCACAGCGAGCAGCCCTTCCGGGGCAGCCATTCGAGCGTGCTCGTCGATCGGTCCGAGGGCGTCGGGTACGGGCAGCGCGAGGTGCTGATGAACCTCGTGATGACCCGCGCCGGCTCGGTGTCGGGGGAGTACAACGACCTGGTCCAGGCCCTGACGCCGCTCCCGGAGCACACCGGGCCCGCGGAGCTGCAGCTCGACCGGTTCAGCGACCTCGTGCTCGCCTCCCAATTCGTGGACGGTGCGAGCGGGACGCTCTTCGAGTACGAGCTCATCTACTACCCGCTGACGACCGACGACGGGACCGCCGAGGGGCTCAAGCTGCCCGCGCCCGACTCCGTGATCGGCACGCCCCTCACCGATCTCGGCGACGATCGGGAGGCGTATCGCTGGAACTTCCTGATCCAGAACAACGAGCGCGAGGACGACTACGACCGCCTCGTCGACCTGGGCCAGACCTTCGCCGGGTCGGACTTCCTGGCCGACGCGGACGCGGTGATCGATGTCGATCAGTGGCTGCGCGCCTTCGCGTTCGCGACGCTCTCCGGCGCGGTCGACAACTACGGCAGTGACGGGAGCCAACACAACGCGCGGTTCTACGTCCGGCCCGAGGACCAGCGGGTGCTGTACTTCCCGCACGACCTGGACTTCTACGGGAGCGCCTCGATGGCGGTGGTGGGCAACAGCGACCTGGCGCGGCTCCTCCAGGATCCGGCGAACGAGCGGGCCTACTACGGCCATCTGCAGGACATCGTCGCGCGGGCGTACAACTCCGACTACCTGGCGCCGTGGTGTGACCAGCTCGCCGACCTGTTGCCGGCGCAGGACTTCGCGGGCAACTGCCAATTCATCTCGGATCGCGCGGAGTGGGTGATGTCGGGCTCCCCCGACGCGGTGACGACGCGCTATCCCTCGCTGGACTTCCGCATCACGACGGGCGGGGGCGCCGACTTCCCGGTCGCAGCGACGGAGGTCACGCTGGAGGGAGAGGCCTGGATCGACGTGCGCCAGGTCTGGCTCGACGGCGCGACCGCGCCCCTGGACCTGACCTGGGTGGGCGACCAGGCTTGGCGGGTGACCGTGCCGCTCGAGGCCGGCCCCAACGATGTGACGCTCGTCGCCACCGATCTTCGGGGCGCGGTCGTCGGCACCGATTCCATCGTCGTGACCTTCACGCCGGGGGGGTGAGACAACCGTGACGATCGGCGTCGGAATGCGACGCCGGAGAGGGTTAGCTGCTGGGGGTGCTGCACCTTCGCCTGTCCACCTGGAGCCCGGTCGCGGGCGAGTACGTGCCCCTCCCCAACGGAACCCGGGTGCGTGCGCGGGAGCGTGGGGGAGGCGGGCACGTCGTCGACGAGGCCGTGGTGCGGCGGGGACGCGCCGCGCTCGACGTGAAGGACCTCGACACGGTGGACATCGAGGCGAGCGTCGGAGGAGACGCCCTGACCGCGGCCGGAAAACGGGTGCGCCCGGGCACACCCGGCGCGTGGACCCCGCCCGACCCGTGGGTGACGCGGCTCGGGCACCGGCGCCCGCGCGGTCTGGTGGGCACCTCCGCGGCGCCGTTCGAGGTGCGGTTCGGGCGCGAGGCCTTCCTCCGCTTCGTGTGCTGGTCCGAAGAAGCGGGGGACTTCGTGTCGGCGCCCGAAGGCCTCGTGGTCACCGCGTTCGACGCGAACCGCGTCGGCGGCACGATCCTCGGTCGCGCCGTGACGGACCGCGAGGGTCGCGTCAGCATGCCCATCCACGAAGGTGAGCGCGACCCGGACCTCTCGTTCACCGTCGAGCCGCCATCGGGCGCCGAAGACACAGCCCCCCTCCGCCCCACGTGGAGCAGTCGCGATGAGGCGGGCGTCGACGGCAAAGGGCGCGGCTACTGGGACGAGTGGAAGGCCCAGCGCCTCGGCACGCCCGAGGAGCCCTACCTGTTCGCGGTCGACAGGAGCGGCCCGCACACCCACCCGGGGAACGACGTGTCGCTCCTGGTCGACGGCCCGGCGCTGCTCGCCGCGTGGGAGGCCGCGATCGCGTCCGCCCGGGAGTCGCTCCACTTCGAGGTGATGCTCTACTTCGACGATCCGATGGCCCGCCGCATCCAGGCGTGCATCCTCGCGAAGGCACGCGAAGGCGTGCGGGTGCGCCTCCTGCTCGGCATGGAGGTGACGCGGGCGGTCCCGGCGTTCGTGCTCCAGCAGATCGCGTGGCTGAAGGTGTTCCGGCGCGTCCCGCGGAAGGTGCGCGCGGCCGAGCTCGCCGTGCTCGAGGAGACGCTCGCGGAGGAGCGCCGACGCACCGACATCGACGCGCTGATCGCCGAGCTGGAAGCCGAGCCCAACGTCACCGTGATCGACAACAGCTCGGCACGCGTGGAGGAGCTGCCCGGCATCAAGCGCCAGCTGCCCGCCGCGTACCGCGCGCTGGAGGGGCACCTCCCGTCGTTCGCGATGACACGGATCGACCATCGCAAGCTGCTGGTGGTGGACGGGCGGGTCGCCGTGCTCGGTGGCCAGAACGTCGGCCGGGAGTACGCGTACGAGCGCCCCTTCGACCCGGCGGTGCGCGACCGGGACGAGGAGTGGGTGAAGTGGCACGACGTCTCCATCCGCCTCGCCGGCCCGGTCGTGAGCGACCTTCAGCGCTACTTTCGCGAGCGGTGGGTGGGGGAGGGGGGTGAGACCTTCGGGCCGGGGACCGAGGAGCGCGCCGACGCTACGTTCCCGCCGATCCCGCCGCGTCCAGACGGCCTGCCCGTGCGCATCGTGGACACGACGCCCGGGGCGCGCCGATCCTACCACGCGACACTGCTCGCGCTCTTCCACGGCGCGCGTCGGCACATCCACCTGATGAGCCCGTACTTCTCCAACCCGGAGGCGCTCGGCGCCCTCACGGCGGCGGCCCGCCGCGGCGTCGCCGTCACGTTCGTGTTCCCCTACGAGGACAACGACTCCCGCGACTTCCTCTACTCCGCGCGGCTCTGGTATCCGGAGATGATCGAGGCCGGCATCGCAGTCTACGAGTACCAGCACCACATGAACCACGCGAAGGTGGCGGTGGTGGACGACGTGGCGGTGGTCGGCACCGCCAACATGAATCACTCGAGCTTCTTCTTCCACTACGAGCTCGCGGCCGTCATCGCCGACGCCGGGTTCGCGCGCGAGACGACACGGGCGTTGTGGGAGCGGGACATCCCCCGGTGCCGCCGCATCCGGGCCGACGAGGTGCCCGGCCTCCTCGACATCACGTCCGCGGCGGAGGCATACGTCCGGACGCTGGTGCACCGCCGGTTCTGAGGGGGATAGGGAACATGCCAGCTCCGAGGCCGCCATGATTCTCCTGAACCCGAAGCAGTACGACCCCCGGCATCTCGACCCCGCGAGCGCCGAGGTCATGCGGCGCACCATCGCGTTCTTCGAGGCGAAGGGCCTCCGGAAGCTCAAGGCCGACGATCGCGACCAGGTCTGGTACGCCGACTTCCTCTCCTTCGTCGCCGAGCACCACGTGTTCGCGAAGCTCCTGACCCCGTCCCGGGAGGGCGCCGCCGGGGACAGTGAGCACCGGTGGGACACCGCCCGCAATTGTGACTTCAACGAGATCACCGGCTTCTACGGCCTGGCCTACTGGTACACGTGGCAGGTCACCATCCTCGGTCTGGGTCCGCTCTGGATGAGCGCCAACGAGGCCATGAAGGCGAAGACCGCCGCGCACCTCGCGGCCGGTGGCATCTTCGCCTTCGGGCTCTCCGAGCGCGAGCACGGCGCCGACCTCTACGCGAGCGCGATGACGCTGACGCCGCGGGGGGATGGCACCTACGTCGCGAACGGGTCGAAGTACTACATCGGCAACGCGAACAAGGCCGCGCTCGTCTCGACCTTCGGGAAGCTCGCCGACACCGGCGACTTCGTCTTCTTCGCGGTCGACACGAAACATCCGGCCTACCAGTTGGTCCAGAACGTCGTCAACTCCCAGTCGTACGTGGCCGAATACGCGCTCCACGACTACCCTCTGACCGAGGCGGACATCCTCTCCCGCGGCCAGGACGCGTGGGACGCCGCGCTCAACACCGTCAACATCGGAAAGTTCAACCTCGGTTGGGCCTCGATCGGCATCTGCACGCACGCCTTCTACGAGGCGATGGACCACGCCGCGAACCGCATCCTCTACGGCCACCCGGTGACGGACTTCCCGCACGTCCGCCAGCTCTTCACCGACGCGTATGGTCGGCTCGTGGCCATGAAGGTCTTCGCGCGCCGCGCCGCCGACTACATGCGCGCCGCCTCCGCCGAGGACCGGCGCTACCTCCTCTACAACCCGATGGTGAAGATGAAGGTCACCACCCAGGGAGAGGAGGTCATCAACCACCTCTGGGACGTGATCGCCGCCAAGGGGTTCGAGAAGGACGGCTACTTCGAGATGGCTGCCCGTGACATCCGTGCGCTGCCAAAGTTGGAAGGCACCGTCCACGTCAACATGGCGCTCATCATCAAGTTCATCCGGAACTACTTCTTCAGCCCGGGGGAGTTCCCCGTGGTCCCGCGGATGGACGCCCCTACCAACGACGACTTCCTCTTCGAGCAGGGCGCGACGCGTGGGCTCGGCAAGATCCAGTTCCACGACTACAACCTCGCCTACGCGCGCGTCGACCTCCCCAACGTCGACGTCTTCCGCGCGCAGATCGCGGTGTTCAAGGAGTTCCTGGTCACCTCCGCCATGGACCCCGCGGCGGCCGCCGCCCAAGCGAAGGACATCGACTTCCTGTTGTCGATGGGCGAGATCTTCACGCTCGTCGCCTACGGCCAACTCATCATCGAGTACCACACGATGAACCCGACCGAGCTGTCGACCGACCTGCTCGCGGAGATCTTCGACATCCTCGTGCGCGACTTCTCGAAGTACGCCCTCCAACTCTACAGCAAGCCGTCGAGCACCAGCGGTCAGATGGCGCTCTGCCAGCGAATGCTCGCGAGGCCGGTGCCGGACCCGGCGCGCACCGAGCGGATCTGGAACGAGCACGTCTTCGCGCTCCGGGGTCGGTACACGATGAACCCGTGAGGGCCGGAACCCGTCTGGGCGCGGGTCACCGCTGGCCGACTCGATACACCGACGGCTTGGCGTCGCGTGTCACGTACCCGAGATCGACCAGGCGTTTCAGTCCCTGCTTCAACACCTTCCTGGGGAGGTGGGTCGCCTTCTCGAGCTGGTCGAGCGAAGCGTCCTTTGCGCCGAGGAGCACCGTGAGCAGGCCGCGCTCCTCGTCGGTCAGCCCGGGAAAGTCCTCCGCGCCCGCGCCGCGCCGCTTCGGCACCGCGGTGATTACACCCTCGAATTCGCTGAGCACGGGGCCGACCTCGATGCCCTTGTTCGTGATGACATAGCCGCGGAGATCGGGGCTGTGTTTTCGGCCGCGGGTCTTCACCACGGACATCAACGTGCGCAGCTGGCCGTCCATCTCGAAATAACGCATCAGGATGATGTCGTGCGTGAGGTAGGAGATGGCGTGGGGCGTGAATTGAAGCTCGGCGTAGCTGGTCGAGATCTCCACGGCCATCAGGATGCTGATGCCCGCCCCCGTGACCGCGCCGATCAAGCGGTAGAGGGACTCTTGATATTCTTCACGGAAGCTGGGCGCGAGCGCGCTCTCCAGCCCCGTGATGGAGTCGATGACCACCCGGCGCGCCCCCACGTGCCGGATGGCGGACTGGATGGCGTAGAGCGTCTCGTCCATCGACAGGTCGAGCGGCCGATTGAAGACGAGCTCCACCTGTTTCGCGTCGATGAGCTTCTGGAGGTCGACGCCGAACCCGTTGGCCTGCTGGATGTACTTGGCGACCGTCTCCTCGAACAGGGCGATGACACCGTGTTCGCCCCTGCGTACGCCCTCCGCGATGAATTGGATCCCCACCGTCGTCTTCCCGGAGCCGGTGGGGCCCGCCAGGATGATGGAGCTCCCCTCGAACGTGCCCCCTCCGAGCAGATCGTCGAGCCCTTGGATCCCAGTGGAGATGAGCCGGGTGGAGGCGGGCCCCTTCGTGATCTCGATTGGATCGAGCATCCGGGGGAAGACCTGCATGCCCGCCTGGGTGATGCGAATGGTGTGCAGCCCCGGCTGCGGGTCCTGCCCCCGCATCTTGCACACGCGCAGCTTGCGAACCATCGAGTTTCCCTGGATGGCCTGTCGCAGGGAGAGGACGCCGTCGGCGATGGCGTAGACCGGATGGTTCTGGAACGCCTTTTCCGAGAATTCGCCGACGAGGATGGTGGTCGCCTCGTACGCCGTCAGCCGCGTGGCGAGATCCTGGTGGAACTGCTGCAGCTCGGCCCGTGAGCTCGACGGGAACATCGCGCGGAACGAGTCCACGATCACGAGCGAGGCCCGGTGCTGCTCGACCTCCCGCATCAGGACCTCGACGAGCCTGGACCTGTCCTCTTCGAGGGCCTCGTGGGCGAGGCTCACGAAGAGGAGGCTCTCACCCACCTTGGCGATGTCGAAGAACGCGAAGTCCTGCTGGTACCGGAGCATCTTGAGGCTCGGCTCGCCGAGCGCCGTGAAGTACACCACGCGGCGCTCGGAGGAGGCGTTGGCGAAGGCGATCTGGTGGGCCAGCGTCGTCTTGCCCGAGCCCGGCTCGCCGATGATGACGTTGAGCGAGTAGATGGGCAGCCCGCCACCGAGGACCTGATCCAGCTTCTCGATGCCGGTCGTCAGCGGGGCCGGGCCATCTCGCCGTCGATCACTCATCACCTTCCTCCGAGATTGGATCGAAGGGCACGTCGGGCCACGCTTTGCGGAAAAAGCGCATCGACAGCTTTGCTCCGATGAGTCGCACGAGCAGGGACATGGTCTCGCCGAGGATCGCCACGTGCACCTCCTCGGCACCGGGCTCCTCGGCGAGCTCGTCCAGCCCCGCGAGGCTACACGCGGCGCCTTGCCCCACCGCCACGGCACGGACGTGCGGATGCACGCCGGCGGCGTGGACCGCGCGTTCGAACAGGGCGGTCGAATAGTCGGCCCCGAGGACCCCTCCGAGGACCGCGCAGAGCTGGTCGCACGCCCGCTGCATGCCCGCGGCGGGGGTGATGTCCGGCCCCCGCGAGGTCTCCGCGAGGACGCGTCGTGCTAGTTCGTTCATGTCGACACGCCTGTTGCGGGTGCATGGGTGTCCATGGCCAGCTTCAAGGGTGCGCATGGCCGACCGTCTCGCCAAGGGCGGACGGGCGGGTTCACGCCGAACTTCGCGGCTTCGGACCTACCTCAACGCGTCGATGATCGCGTTGAGCGTCGCGCTCGGGCGCATCGCCCGCTCGGTCTTGCCGGCGTCGGGCTGGTAGTACCCGCCCATGTCCACCGGGCGGCCCTGGGCCGCGATGAGCTCGGCGTTGATGGTCGCCTCGTTCTCGACGAGCGTCTTGGCCACGCCGGCGAAGCGCGCCTGGAGCTCGGGATCCCCCGACTGCGCCGCGAGCGCCTCGGCCCAATAAGTCGCGAGGTAGTAGTGGCTGCCGCGGTTGTCGATCTGGCCGACGCGACGGGCGGGTGACTTGTTCTCGTCGAGGAACTTGCCGATCGCGATGTCGAGGGTGTCGGCGAGCAAGGCGGCGCGCTTGTTCCCGAAGGTCAGGCCGATGTGCTCGAGGGAGGCCGCGAGCGCCGAGAACTCGCCGAGCGAGTCCCAACGGAGGTAGCCCTCCTTGGCGAACTGCTGCACGTGCTTGGGGGCCGAGCCGCCCGCGCCCGTCTCGAACAGGCCGCCGCCCGCGAGCAGCGGCACCACCGAGAGCATCTTGGCGGAGGTGCCGATCTCGAGGATGGGGAACAGGTCGGTGAGGTAGTCGCGGAGCACGTTCCCGGTGACCGAGATGGTGTCGAGGCCCTTCCGGATGCGCTCGAGCGAGTACTTCATCGCGTCGACCGGCGTGAGGATGCGGATCTCGAGGCCGGAGGTGTCCTGCTCGGCGAGGTAGGCCTCGACCTTCGCGATGACCTGCGCGTCGTGCGCGCGGCTGCGATCGAGCCAGAAGATCGCGGGCGATCCGGTGGCGCGGGCGCGGCGGACGGCGAGCTTGACCCAGTCGCGGATGGCGATGTCCTTGGTCTGGCAGGCGCGGAACAGATCCCCCTTCTCGACGGCCTGCTCGGCGAGCGTGGCGCCGGAGGCCTCGTCCACGACACGGATGGTGCCCGTGCCGGTGGCGACGAACGTCTTGTCGTGGGAGCCGTACTCCTCGGCCTTCTGCGCCATGAGGCCGACGTTCGGGACGCTGCCCATGGTGGCGGGATCGAGCGCGCCGTTCTCGCGGCAGTCATCCAGGATCGCCTGGTAGATCGTGGCGTAGCAGCGATCGGGGATCATCGCCTTGGTGTCGTGGAGCTTGCCGTCCGGCCCCCACATCTTGCCGGAGTCGCGCACGACGACGGGCATGGAGGCGTCGACGATCACGTCGTTCGGGACGTGGAGGTTGGTGATGCCCTTGTCGGAGTCGACCATCGCGAGCGCGGGGCGCGTGGCGTAGACGGCCTGGATGTCGGCCTCGATCCGCGCCTTCTCGTCGGCGGGGAGCTCCGCGATCTTGGCGTACACGTCCCCCAGGCCGTTGCTCGCGTTGATGCCGAGCTTCGCGAAGGTGGCGGCGTGCTTGGTGAACACGTCGGCGAAGTAGACGGTGACGGCGTGGCCGAACAGGATGGGGTCGGAGACCTTCATCATCGTGGCCTTCAGGTGCAGCGAGAGGAGCACGCCGCTCTGCTTCGCGTCGTCGATCTGGGCCGCGTAGAACGCGCGGAGCGCGGAGGCGGAGAGGGCCGAGGTGTCGAGGATCTCCCCGGCGAGGAGGCCCAGGCCCTTCTTCAGCACGGTGACCGTGCCGTCCGCCGCGACGAACTCGAAGCGCGCCTTCGTGGCCTTGTCGACGGTGAGGGAGGTCTCGGAGCCGTAGAAGTCCCCGTGGGACATGTGCGCGACGTGCGTCTTCGAGTCGGGCGACCACGCGCCGAGCTTGTGCGGGTGCTTCTTGGAGAAGTTCTTGACCGCGGGGGGGGAGCGGCGGTCGGAGTTGCCCTCGCGGAGCACGGGGTTCACCGCGCTGCCGAGCACCTTGGCGAAGCGGGCCTGGAGGCCGCGCTCGGCGTCGTCCGTGGGATTCTCCGGGTAGTCGGGAATGTCGTACCCGTGCGCCTGGAGCTCCTTGATGGCCTCCTTGAGCTGGGGGATCGACGCCGAGATGTTCGGGAGCTTGATGATGTTCGCTTCCGGCTGGAGCGTGAGCTCGCCGAGCTGGGCGAGGTGGTCGTCCACGCGCTGATCGGCGGCGAGGCGCTCCGGGAAATTCGCGAGGATGCGGGCGGCGAGGGAGATGTCCCGCGTCTCGACCGACACGCCGGTGCCCTTGGTGAACGCCTGCACGATGGGGAGGAGCGAGAACGTGGCGAGCGCGGGGGCCTCGTCGATCCGGGTCCAGATGATGGTCGAGGTGGGGGTGCTCATGGCAGTTCTCGGGGAACGGGGTCGGGAACGGGTCGGGCGCCGTGCGCGGCGGATCGGGGTCCCACTCCTAGCACGATCCGCGACGGTCGACGTGGAGGTTCGAGCGGGCTCCCGCGCGCCGGCTCACCGGAGAGCGCGTTTTTTTGCCGCTACGGCGCGAGCCAGGCGGTGAGGGCGCCGACCACGTCGGCGCGATCCGCCTCGTCGAGGGTCTCGAGCGGGAACCCGACGACGATGCCCCGGTGGTCGAAGCCCACGGCCGCCGCGCCGCCGGTCGCGTAGCGGAGGAGGGTGTCCTCGCCCGAGAGCACGTCGGGGTAGTCCTCGGGGTAGGCCACCCCGAAGGTCGCGCCGTCGTCGAGCTCGGTCGTGCCGGCATCGTCGGCCACGTAGGACGCGTGGAGCACGGCGGAGAGCCACGCCCCGTCGGTCGCGTACCCGACCTCGCTCCCGCTCGCCACGATCGCGCCGCCGCCCGCGAGGTAGTCGCCGATGGCGTCGCGCGCGGCCTCGTCGAGCGTGATGTCGGCGGTGCCCTCGTCCCCCAGCAACCACAGCACGCCCGCGTAGTCGGCCAGGTCGACCTCGCCGCTCGCGATCGCCTCGTCGCTGCAGGTGGAGAAGGGCGCGCCGAGCGCGTTTCCGACCGACGCGGCGAAGTCGTGGGTCGGTGACGACCAGCTCCCGTCGAGCACCCGATCGAACCCGTCCACCACGAGCCAGTCCGCGCCGGTCGCGCCGTACACGTCGGAGCCGGAGACCCGGATCCAGGGCTTCGCCGCGACGGCGAGCGCGCTCCCCTCGCTCGTGCCGAGCGTCGTCCACGTCACGCCGTCGTCGGACCCCTCCACGGTGGCCACTCCGTCGGCGAGCCACGTGACCCGCGCCCGGTCTCCCTCGGCGATCACGGCGCGCACCTCGATCGGCGCGCCCTCCCGGCGCGGCAGGCTGCTCGCGGCGAGCAGGCGTGCGTAGGAACGCTGGTCGGTGACACACCCGTCGTGGGTGGAGCCCACCGCCGCGATCGTGACCGTGCCGGTCCGCAACGCGTCGTCCGTCAGGCGGTCGTCGACGGTCACGCCCGCGTCGTCGAGGCGCGCGGCGAGCGCGGCGTTCTGCTCGTCGGTGCCGCCGCAACAGGTGGTGAGCGACCGGAACACCCCGCCGCCCTCGGCGAAATCGGCGAACGTCGCCTCGTTGCCGTAGAGCGAGTCGAAGAGGTGCACGGCGTGGATCGGCAGCCCGCCGTGGTCGAGGACCGCGGCGGCGGCCTGGTAGCCCCCCGAGTGCGAGGTCAGCACCTGCAGGCCGGGCGTGGGCCGATCGACGAAGCCGTCGCGGTACAACAGGGCGATCACGTCGCGGACGAGCGTGGCGTGGCCGCCGTCGTCGAGGAGCGCGCCGAAGTCGCCGCTGCTGGCGTCGAGGGGCCCTTGCGGCACGATCAGGACGGCGTCCCGGCCGGACAGGGAGTGCTGCTCGACGAGGGCGTGCGCGGCCACGGTGCGCTCGATCACGGCCCCCCAGCCGTGGAAGTGGGTGACGACGTGCACGCCGCCCGCGTCACCGAGGCCGTCGGGCACGGAGATCAGCACCGACGCGTCCTCCCAGGCGCCGCCGGCGGCCCAGGGCGCGCTCGGGAGCGCCACGATCGTGTGCGTGCCCCACGCGTCGGTGGTCCAGTCGCTCTCGGGGATCGCGGGATCCCCGATGACGGCGGCGAGGACCACGTCGGCGGTCTGGCCGTCGATCGTGACGTGCGCGACGCCCTCGGCGCTGCCCGCGATGTCGGTCGGGCCCGTCCAGCGCACGGTGAGCGCGCGCGTCGCGCCGGAGGGGAGGGGACCGAGCTCCCCGCCGACCGCGAACGCCCCGTCGACGGTGACCACGACCCCGCCGACCGAGGCAACTCCCCCGACCTCCGACAGCGTGATCGTGCCGTCCGGGGGCGGCTCCCCGACGGTCACGTACGCGAGGGGCACGATCGGGGACGCCTCGAATTGGAACGTCTCGACGGGGCCCGTGTCATCCGTGTCCGCCACGAGCGGAGGGGCCGATGCGGGGCCCCCGCACGCGACGAGCAGCAACAGCGTGCTCATGACGCGACCACGAGACGATCGGCAGGCTTCACGGATCGTCCTTCGGGAGGAGGAGAGCCGCGATCCTACCAGCGTCAGCGGCCGGCTGTCGCCGCCAGGTCACGAGCGTAGTCCGCCCACCAACCGCCCGCCTCGGGGCCCCCGTTGCACTCGCCGTCGGACTCGCCCGGGGGCTTCACCCACAGGAGCGCGTCGAGGCCGGGGTCGGTCGTGGACACCGTCGGGTTCGAGCCGAGCGCGCGCCCGAGCGGATTGCACCACTCGTCGTCCGGGCTCGGGCCCAGCCCGTTCCGGCCCGTGTCGATGATGTAGTGGGCACCGGTGCCGAGGACCGCGCGGAGCTCGTTCGCGTAGCGGATCTCGTTGGTGGTGTACTCCGTGTGCGCCACGTTCAGCGCGAAGCCGGCCGCGCCCGCCACGTTGGCGGACACGAGGCGGGGCGCCATGGTCGCCGAGGGGATCCAATTGGAGTCACCCGCGTCGAGGTACACACGGGCCCCGCTCGCCGTGAGCGTGGTGACGGCGGCGGCCATCATGGCGAACCGCTCGCTCTCCTCGGTCGCGATGAGGCAGTGGGTCAGGGCCAGCGCGTCGGGCTCGAGCACGACCACCGCGGTGCGGCCGGCGAGACCGCGCGCGACGGAGGCCACGAAGGCGGCGTACGCCGTGGCATCGGCGGCGCCGCCCGCGGACCACGCGCTGCAGTCCCGATGCGGGATGTTGTACACGACCAGGGTGACGAGCTTGCCGGCGGCGGCGTTGAGCATGCTGTCCACCTCGCGCTCGGCGTCCCACGTCCAATCGCCGAGCCAGAGCGAGCTCGGCTGGGAGGCGATGCTGTTCATGAGCCGCGCGCCTTCGGTGTAGCCGACCGAGGTCCACAACGCGGCTTCCTCCGCCGCGTAGGTGTCGGGATCGACGTAGAGGGCGTAGTCCGCCAGGGGATTGGCGCTGGGAGCCGTGGTGGTCGAGGTGGACGAGCGGGAGGGGCGGACACGCCGGCTCGCGGCGTCCTCGGAGGCGCCCTCCCGGGGATCCACATCCTCCCCCGAGGCGGAGGTGGCGATGTCCGAAGCCTCGCCCGCGCAGCCCTGAACGAGCAGCACCGGGCCGATGAACCTGGCGCCGTGCGACGCGGAGACGAGGAGACGACCAAACGAGCTTCGCACCATGGGGCAACTCTCCACCGAGGGCCAACGCCTCGGAAGTGATGACTGCGACATGCCAGCCGGGGTGTGGTCCGAGACGCGTCCACGTCCGGACGAGACAGGGATACCCGCCGTGGTTGGACATGTCAAGATTCGACACCAGTTGCGTCGAAAGATTAATTGGCGTGTAAGTCGGTTGGTGTCGCGGACTTGCGATTTACCACAATTTTCCCGAGGGGCGGAATAGAGCTCCGGGTGCGTGTGTAATCCCGGTGCGGTTCCGCGAGTTGAGGGCCTCGGCCGTGGCGCGCCGGGGGGCAAGCCACCCTGAACTGGAACGGCCCCGAGGCATGCGGCACCGAACTGGAATGCCTGCCTGGTTTCGCTGCGTGCCGTCGGGCGTGACAGCGGCGAGCTCGTGGAAAAGCCAGGTTCAGCCATGCGGTCAGCGACCGGGCGGGCGCCTGGCGTACGTCGACGTCTCGTTCGGTGCCGCTTGGGTCGGGGTGAGTCTCGCTGAACCGGGCTTGGGGTCTCCCGGGCGGCAGGTCGCGTGCAATCGCAGGGAAAAAGGGCCGTCACCGGAGCACGGCAGCTCGGCAACCGCGCCATCGGAGAGCCGCGGAAGCGCTCGCCAGCCGCGCCAAGGAGCGCGCCCGCGCAAGGGAGTCACTCCCGGCGTCGCGACTGGCATCCGCGGCCCCGTTCGCCACCGAGCGCGCGGGCGCCGCGATCCGTGCCGTCACATCCTGAACGGAACGCGGCGCGAGGCGGCTGGAAGGCGGCCGCGCGTCCGCGCGCGGCCGGTCCGTCCGGGCGCCTCGCCCGGACGACCGAGGCCGCAGGCCGCTGCCGCAGGCGCGCGAAAGCCACCTTCGGCTCGGCCGAAGGTGGATCGTGCGGCCTGCAAGACGCCGGCCCCGGCGCCTCGCCGGGGACGCGCACACCCGCCTCGCTACCGCTCCGTCCGCCGCACCGTCACCCGCTCGTCCACGACCGTGCTCCCATCGAGGATCCCGACGTACGGCGCCTCGTCGAGCGCCAGGATGCGCGTGGCGGCGAACGCGGTGAGGTAGGCGGCGACCACGTCGAGGCCCTCCTCCTTGGGGAAGTCGACGCAGGACAGCGCGGTCGACGTGAACGTCTCGTGGCAGCCGCCCTCGAAGCGGGCCCAGGTGACGTCGGCGGCGGCCGCGTTGGTGAAGGGCACGTCGTCGCCGTCCTCGGACTTCGAGAGGTAGAGGATGGGGCGGTCCGCGGTGGCCCAGCCGGCGGGGGCGACGACGTCGACGTTTGCGAAGCCGTCCATCGGGAGGACCGCGACCACGCGGGGATCGACGGCAGGCGCGTCGTAGGCCGCGCGCTCCGCGTCGGTGCAGCCCGGGGGGCCGGCCTCGCAACGGGCCGCGATGGTCGCGGTGTCGAACGTGGGCCCCGCGAGGAGCCACGCGGTCTGCCCGCCGAAGCTGTGGCCCAACACGAGCACCCGCGACGTGTCGACGCGGTCGTGGAGCGGATCGTCGGCGGGGAGCGCCTCGATGGCGTCGATGGCGGCCACCACGTCGGCCACGCGGGTCCGCGAATAGCTGACCGGGCGGGGCTCGACGTTGTCCGCGAGCGTGTTCCCGAGGTGGTCGGGCGCCGCCGCCACCCACCCCTGCGCGACGAGGTGGCGCACCAGCGGCGACGTGTTGCCCCCCCACCCCTGGGAGCCGTGGCTGTACACGACCAGCGGCAGGCGGCACCCGGTGTCCGCGAACCCGGCGTCGACGAGGGAGCGCTCGTCGATGAAGGCGTCGATGTAGGTGGCGGCCTCCCCCGTGGTCGCGTCGGTCGGGTACCAGAGCCCGACCGGCACGGTGCGCGGCTCGGCGAGCCACGGGGCGTCCACCGGCGCGTCGACGGTGCGGTATCCGGCGGGCACGTCGAGGCGGGCCACCTCCGGCGGTGTCACCGAGCACGTCGGGGCGGTGTCGGCGGGGGCGTCGGTGGGCGACGTGCAACCCGCGAGGAGGAGGGACGCGACGAGGGAGAGGGGGGCCATCGGGGGAGGGTGACAGCAAAGCTACCGAGGTGCAATCGCGAGGCCGGAGCTCGTCGGCTGCAAGCGACTGCAAGCGACTGCAAGTGGTGCGACCGCGCCCGGCCCGCCCTTCGATCGGCCCGGCGATAATGACGATGACGTCGAGCGAACAGGAGATCGAACGTCGCCCGTGAGGCGACGGCGTGACCCGCTGGACGCCGGGACGGGCCCGGCCACGACATTGTCATCGAACAGTGGGCGCCGTAAACCCCGCCCGCCGAACGGACCGCCTGGACCTCCCTGGTGCAAGGCCGGTTCCTCTGCTCTACGCCGCCCCCAACCGAGGTTCCCTCAACATGTCTGCTCTCCCTTCGGTCCGCTCCCTCTTCGGTCGCATCGGCCTCGTGGCCCTCCTCGGCTTCCCCGCCGCCGCGTCGGCCCACACCATCCAGATCTGCTGGCAGGACGTCGGCGCCACCACGACGTTCTACGCCGGCACCTACCACAGCCCCTACGAGGCCCCGTCGCCGGTCGGCGGGATCATCCTCGACGGCTTCGAGTACCCGTTCTCGGGTTGGATCTCCCCGTCGGGCCTGCCCGCCGGCGCGCACTGCTACTCGCCGTCGAACAACGGCTACGGCTGGTCCAATCCCGTGGGCAATCCCGACGGCGTGGCGCACCCGTACGTCGTGCACTTCCAGACCTTCACGAGCAGCTTCGCGTTCACGTCGCACACGATCAACTTCACTTCCACGAACCAGGTGCAGTCCCCGCTCGGCACGTACCCGGCCCAGCTGTTCGGTGGTGGCGCGTGCGCCGATGCCGACTTCGACGGGCAGTGTAACGGCGACGACGTGTGTCCCCTCGACACCGCCAACGACGGTGACGACGACGGCATCTGCGCGAACGAGGACAACTGCCCGCTCGACTCCAACGCCTCGCAGATCGACGCCAACTACAACGGCACGGGCGACGCGTGCGAGGGCGTCGTGTGCGGCAACGGCCTGGTGACCGGCTCCGAGGAGTGCGACGACAGCAACATCGCCGGCGGTGACGGCTGCTCCGCGATCTGCACGCTCGAGATCTCCGACCCGGACAGCGACGGTGACGGCGTGCCCGACAGCGTCGACATGTGCGAGGGCGACGACTCCTTCGGCGACACCGACGACGACGGCGTGTGTGACGACGAGGACATCTGCCAGGGCGACGACTCCTCCGGTGACACCGACGCCGACGGCGTCTGCGACACCAGCGACAACTGCCCGAGCGACGCGAACGCGCTCCAGGCGGACGACGACGCCGACGGCACCGGCAACGTCTGCGAGGCCGACAGCGACAACGACAGCGTGATCGACGACCTCGACAACTGCCCGTTCGACTTCAACGCCGACCAGGCCGACAACGACGGGGACACGGACGGCGACGTCTGTGACAGCGACGACGACGACGACGGCGCCGACGACGTGATCGACAACTGCCCCGTCCTCTACAACGCCGACCAGTCCGACTACGACGGCGACAACGTCGGCGACGTCTGCGACGGCGACGACGACGGCGACCTGGTCCTCGACGAGGACGACATCTGCCCCGCCACCCCGGCGGGCGTGTACTACGACAGCGAAGGCTGCAGCGGCACCCAGCGCGTCGAGCTCGAGTGTGACGCCGACGGCGTGTGGGCGAACCACGGCGACTACGTGAGCTGTGTCGTCTCCGTGGCCAACGACGCCTACGCGAGCGGCCTCCTCACCAACAAGGAGTCCGCCGCCATCAAGCGCGCGGCCGCCCAGGGCAGCGTCGGCCACTAAGGCCACGGCGGGCGCGTAGCCCACCGTCCCTTCACGAGAGACCCCCCGGAGCACGCGCTCCGGGGGGTTTCTTCGTCGGGAGGACCTTGTCCGCCGGCGATGCTACGCCACCCGCGCCAGCTCCGCCGCGGCCTCCTCGGGGCGGTTCTCGGCCTCGGGGATGGTGGCGGGGTCGGCGGCGGGGAGCAGCACGTCGAAGACGAGGCCGGGGCCCGACGGGGCCGGCCGCACCGCCAGCCAGCCGTTGTACCGGAGCAGGTAGATCTTCGCGAGCACGAGCGCCACGCCGTAGCTGCGGTACCCGCCGTCCCGCTGCACGTTCGCGGCGGCATCTCCGAGGGAGAGCAGGGCGCGCACGCGACCGAGGGTCTCGTCGCGTTCGGCGCCGTCGACGCCGTGGTCACGGATGGACACGACGTGGAACCAGCGGCCCACCGGGCGCGCGCGGATCTCGATGGGGCGGCCGGGGGCGTGGAGCGCGCTGTTGGTGAGCAGGTTCGCGAGGGTGGCGCCGTGCGCGCCGGTCACCCAGACGCGGCCGCCGAGGGTGGTGATGTCGACGGGCGGCGGCTCGCGATCGTGGGACCGCATGGCCGCGCGCATCTCCAGCTCGGCGTCGCCGCACACGGCGACGAGCTCGACCATCGCGCCGGTCTCGCGCTCGCGGACCGCGCGCGCCACGGCGCCGGTCATCTCGGCGATCTTCCGCCCAACGTCCCCCAGCTCGGTGACGATCTCGCGGAGCTCCTCCCGCTCGCCCGACGCGGGGAGGCGGGCGAGGACGTCCTCGATGGCCGAGACGTCGAACTGGAGGACCGACGCGGGGGTGGCGAGGTCGTGGCTGAACTTGGAGGCGACGAGCCCCGTCGTGAGCAGCGAGCAGCTCGCCTGCACGACCTCGCGTTCGCGCCGCATCACGGCGAGCTCCTGCCCGAGGCGCGCCTGCTCCACCAGCCGGCGTTCGTTCTTCTCCGACTCCTGCCGGACCCAGCGGATGAGCCACTGGACTAGCCCGGTGATGACCAGTTCCAGCGAGAGGAACGCGAGGACGCCGCCGCGCTCCTCCCGCCACGCCCACAGGAGGCCGCGGCCGCCGGCGAGATCGAGGGCGAGCAGGGCGAGGTCCACCACCGGGGCAGCGAACAGGAAGGTCAACGCGACGCGACGCCCGCCGGCGATCCAGGCGTCGTGGTAGGCCCACACCGTGAACAGCCCGACCATCAGCGCGCCGTAGAAGCCCGGCGCCGCCCACACCAGGAGCCCCAGCCACAAAAAGTTGGCGAGGCTCAACCCGTCGTGCGCCACCCAGAACGCGCGGCGCGCACGGGTGAGGAACAGGCGGCCACACAGGGCCACGATGGGCACCTGCGCGAGCAGCGCCACCAGGACCGGCGCGTACTGGCCGCCGTGGCGCGGCACGGTGTCGGGCAACCAATACCCCAACGCCGCGGCCAGCCCCGTGAGGAACGCGTGCAGGAGGAGCATCTGGACGATCGTGGCCGGGCGGAAGCCCTCCAACGCCACGCGGTAGCGGGCCGGGTGGTCGAAGATGTCCGGGGTGCTCATGAGGGCCAGCCCAGGAGGCGATCGGCCGCGAGCGGATCCTGGGCGCGGAACGGGGCGGTCCGGGGCCAGATCGCGCGGGCCGCGGCGCGGGCGGTCTCGAGGCGCTCCCGATGCGCGGGCTCGTCCGGATTCTCTGCCACGTCACGACCGAGTTGGATGGTGCTGCCAAATTGGCGCGCCCAACGTTCCAGCCTCGGGGCGCGCCGGGCCGTGGGGTGGTCCTCCGGCAGGAGCCAGAGCGGCAGGCACCAGAGCAGGCCGGCCTCGCCGGAGAGGGCGTCGTTCCGGTCGGGGTGATCGAGGGGGAGGCCCTGCGCGTGCGTCATGCGCCCGAGCACGCCGAGCAGGCGCCCGGCGGCATAGGGCGCACGCCACGTGGGCGCGGGGAACCGCGCGTGGAGGCTCGCCACGCAGGCGCCCACGATGAGCGCGGGCAAGGACGGGAGCACCTCCTTGGGGACGCCGGGGTAGCGGGCGTCCGGATCCCGCCCGAGGTGACGGTCGAGGTCCGTGTCGGCGAGGTTGTCGGCGAGGTCGATCGCGGGCTCCATCGCGTCGAGCACCTCTCCCGCGCCACGCGCGAGGTCCTCGGGGAGCCCGAGGCCCGTCGCGACGGTGTAGGCCATCCACCCGTGCGTGACCCCGCCGCCCATCGCCACGTACTGACGATCGTGCTCGTGGGCGACGATGCGGAGCTGCGCCACCTGGTCCGCCGCGTAGTATTCCGCGAAGAGGCGGCGCGCGGCCGACGTGAAGGTGGTGCTCGCCACGGTTCAGACCACGAAGCCCTGGCGATGGCCTGGATTCAGCACGTTGAGGTCCAGGACGGCGTCTTCGAGCTCGGCCATCCGGGCGGCTGCCCAGGACTTGTCACCGAGGGCCTCGAGGGCCCGCTGGGCGCCGGCGCGATCGCCGAGGGCGTAGCGCCCCTTCTCGTCCTGGACGACGACCTTCGCGGACATCGCGGTCAGGAGCACCCGCGCGGAGTGGGTCATCCTGGGTTGGGCCATGCGGGGGGGCGTGACGTTGGGGCCCGCCGCGCCCGTGCGCAGGGACGCCTCAAGGACCGTCGTAGCCGCCTTGGCGCTCGCTTTGGCGACGGTGTTCTTCTTCTTCTTGGGATCGTCCATGTCGGCTCCGGATGGGGCGCTGACTCTACCAGAGCGTTGCTTCCGGTCAACGAAGGGTGGGGACGATCGGCCCGGTGCATCGGGCGCGGGCCCATTGTCTCCCCGGGGTACCTGCGCTATCGTCGCGCACCGCCATGTCAGACACCAACGCACACGTCCTGATCGTCGACGACGAACCAACCATGTTGTCCGGGGCGCGGCGCACGCTCGTGGCCGCGGGGTACCGCGTGAGCACGGCATCTCGCGCCGAAGAAGCGCTGGAGCGCCTCGAGAAGGGCGACATCGACGCCGTGTTGACCGACATCCAGATGCCGGGCCTCGACGGGATCGGGTTCCTGCGCGCCATCCGCGAGCGCGACACCGACCTCCCCGTCGTGCTGATGACCGGCAATCCGCGCATCGACTCGGCGATCCTCGCCGTCGAGCACGGCGCCGCGCAGTACCTCGTGAAGCCACTCAACGCCGACCAGCTCCGCAACGGGCTCGCCCGCGCGATCCAATTCGGGGCGCTCGCGCGCGCCCGGCGTGACGCATTCCTGCTCATGAACGGGCGCGCCAGGACGGACACCGTGCTCGAAGCCACCTTCGATCGCGCGGTCGAGCGGATGTGGCCCGCGTTCCAACCCATCGTGAATTGGCCGGACGGCACCGTCTACGCCTACGAGGCGCTCCTCCGAACGCGGGAGCCGAGCTTCGCCGGGCCGATCGACGTGTTGTCGACCGCGGAGCGCCTCGGGCGGGTGGTCGACGTGGGGCGGCGCATGCGCACCCTGGTCGCCGAGGCCGCGGCGACCCTCGAGGGGGATGCCCTCCTGTTCGTCAACCTCCACGCCGCCGACCTGCTGGACGACGATCTCTACGACCCCCGGGCGCCGCTCTCCCGCCGCGCGGCCCGCGTCGTCCTCGAGATCACCGAGCGCGCCTCGCTCGAGGACATCGGCGATCTGGCCCAGCGCGCCCGCCGCCTCCGCGCGCTCGGCTTCCGCATCGCGGTGGACGATCTCGGCGCCGGCTACGCCGGCCTCTCCCGCCTCGTCCTGCTCGAGCCCGAGGTCGTAAAGCTCGACCTCTCCCTCATCCGCGGCGTCGATCACGACATCGCGCGCTACCACGTGGTCCGCTCGATGGTCGAGCTCTCCGCGCAGCTCGGCATGCGGGTCGTCGCCGAGGGTGTGGAGACCGCCGCCGAGCGGGACGCCCTCGCGGGCCTCGGGTGCCCGCTGATGCAGGGGTTCTGGTTCGCGCCGCCGGGGCCGGGTTGGCCGGCGCTGCGGGCGTCCTGAGGGGGGCTCGGGCGAGCTGACGGGCGCTCGCGCGTCCTGACGGGCGCACCGGGCGTCTCGACGGGCCTCCGGGCGGCGCGAGGGGGCTGGAAGGCGGCCGCGTCGCGCGGCCGGTCCGGCGCCGGCTCCGCGTGAGGGCAGGACGGTCACCCGCTCGCCTTCGGAGCGGGCGCCGACGGAGGCCGGAGGCCGACCCTGGAAGACACCGACCCGGGCGTCCTCGCCGGGTCGCGCCCCGATTCCCCTCGTCGTGACCGAGATTGCCTCGCGTGGCCGCCCGCCGTACCCTCCTCTCCCGACTTCTTCCGGAGCCCCCATGCCCGTCGCGTTCGTCATCGGCGCCCCCCGCAGCGGCACCACCCTCCTGCGCGTGATGCTCGCGGGCCACCCGCGGCTGTTCTCGCCGCCCGAGATGGTCATCGCGCCGTTCGCGACGATGGCGGAGCGCAAGGCCCGCCTCGCCGAGCGGTTCTGGGAGAAGGGCGGCCTGCGCCGCGCGCTCATGGAGCTCGACGGCCTCGATGTCGACGCCGCCAAGGCGCGCGAGGCCACGTTCGACGACAAGACGGTGCCCGAGGTCTACCAGTACCTCTTCGATCGCCTCCGCTCGGACGATGGCGCGGACCGCATCCTCGTCGACAAGTGTCCGCACCTCGTCGCGACGCCCGAGGCGCTGACCCGCCTCGCCGCCTGGTACCCGGACGCGCGCTGGATCTGGATCGTCCGCCACCCCGGCAGCGTGACCCGCAGCGTCGAGAACATGCCGATGGCCGAGGTCATGCTCCAGGGCTACGCGCCCGAGGCCCGCGACATCTGGCACTCCGCGAACAAGAACCTCCAGCGCTTCCTGGCGGGGGTGCCCGAGGCCCGCAAGGTGGTCGTCCGCTACGAGGAGCTCGTCGCCGACGCGCGCCCGGTGCTCGAGCGCGTGTGCGCCACGCTCGGCGTGCCCTTCCACGACGCGGTGCTCGACCCCTACGAGGGCGACCGCATGCGCGAGGGCCCGCCCGGCGCGCGCGCCGTGGGCGATCCCAACATGGCCGGCCGCGGCAAGATCGATCCCACGCTCGCCACGAAGTGGCTCACCGGCTTCGACCCCGCGAGTGTCAGCCCCGAGACCCACGCGCTCGCCCGGGAGCTCGGCTACGACCTCGGCGCCCTCCCGCCGCCGCCCATCGCCCAGGCCACGATGGCGATGAACGCGCTGTTCGACACCGCGCGCGAGCTCGAGGCGAAGATCAAGGTCCCCGCCGATCTCGACGCGGTCGAGGGCCGCCGCTTCCTCCTGCGCATGGTGTCGGCTAGCATCGACCTGTTCGTGGAGGAGGGGGATGTCGAGGCCCCGCACTTCCACCACTCGGAGGGGCCCACCCGCAAGATGTTCGCCGACAACCCCGACGCCGACTACCTCCGCGCGCCCATCCGCCTCGGGCCGGGGCGTGTCTACCGGGTGTGGGGCACGGTGCCGCCCGGCACGCAATACGTCGGGTTGCTGCTCTACAAGCGCGGCGGCATGGTGGGGAACCGCCTCCAGGACCACGCGTTCGTGCGTCCCGACGGCACGTTCGAGGTGCGCATCACGAGCGACGACTTGCCCGCGGACGCCGCGTCCTCCGGAGGGGTGTGGCTCAAGGGCGACGGCGACGAGACCGCCGTGATGATCCGCCAGTACTTCACCGACCGTACCACCCAGCCACCCGTGGTGTTGCACGTGGAACGTTCGGGTGCGACCGTACCTGGACCCTTGACGGCACAAGAGCTGGCCAAGGGCCTGGAGCGCGCGCGGCGCAACCTCACGGCGGTGTTCGACCGCACGCTCCAGGGCTACACGTTCGCGTCGCAGATGGCGCTCAACCGCTTCGTCGCGCTCGACGGCGAGCAGTTCTTCCCCACGCCCGACAACAAGTACCTGCTGTGCTGGTACCGCTTCGGCGAGGACCAGCTGATGTTCGTGCGCGGGAGGCTTCCGAAGGCGCGGTACTTCAGCTTCACCCTCTACAACGCGTGGATGGAGAGCCTCGACTACACGCGCCACCGGGTGTCGCTCAACCACGCGCAGATCGTCACGGACGCCGAGGGCAATTTCGAGCTCTGCCTCGCCCACCGGGACCCCGGCCACCCCAATTGGCTCGACACCACCGGGCACGCCGCCGGCTACCTGCTCGCGCGGTCGTTGCTGCCCGAGGAGGCGCTCCCCGTGCCGACGATCGAGGTGCGGTACGCGCGGGAGTGGAAGGGGTAGTCTCGGGGGCTTCGGGGGGCTTCGGGGGGCTTGTGGGGGCTTGGGCGGCCCGGCGGCGGGGCGTGCCCTCCGGGCTCGGCCTTCGGCCTCGGCTGGCGGGACCGCCCGCCTCCCGGCGGCCGGTCCCGCCGGACGCCGAAGGCGTCGCGTAGTGGCCGGCGTGAGCGCTGCGAGCGCACCCGGCGGCAAGCCGGGTAGGCCGCGGAGCCCGCTCCCGGAGGCACGCCGCAAAGGCGGGCCGTGAGGGAGCCGGGCGGCGGAGCCGCCCGCCCTACGGTCGCCTGCCGCGCCCGGGTGGTGGGCTCCGGTCCTGGTGCGCGCGGCGCGCCCCGTGGGGTTCGCCGGCGTTCGGAGGGCGCGTGTGGCGTCCGGTCGCGGATGACCCCGCCTCCGTGGCCGCGAGGCGGCCAGTAAGGGCCGGTCATCCGGGATGACCCCGCCTCCCTGGCCGCGAGGCGGCCAGTAAGGGCCGGTCATCCGAGATGACTTCGCCTTTCTGGCCGCGAGGCGGCCAGGAAGGGCCAGTCATCCAGGATGACCCCGCCTTCCTGGCCGTGAGGCGGCCCCCCCCGGATGTTCGAGCCCCCGACTGGCTACGCTCTCCCGTGCGCGACCTCCTCCACCGCCTCGGGTGCCTCGTCCAGCTCGGTGTGGGCGCCGTCGCCGCCGCGTCGATCTGGGGCCGCACGCCCCTGCCGTCGTGGGGCGAGGCGGCCGCCGTGGTCGCGGTGAGCTTCGTCGGGACCTGGCTCGTCCAGGTGGTCGGCGCCGGCGTGCTCGATGGGCTCGAGTAGCCCCGCCGGCCGCTACCCGAGGCCCCCGTGCCTACGTTCTTCCTGACCGCGCACGCGGCAAAGGAGCCCATGGACGCAGGACCGAAGTACGAACGGCTCTCGAAGGACGACGCCGCCGTCTTGTTCGTCGACCACCAGTCGGGGTTGATGAACCTCGTCCAGGACTTCGCGCCCGACGCGTTCCGGAACAACGTCCTCGCCCTCGCCGACATCGCCCGGTACTTCCAGCTCCCGACGATCCTCACCACCAGCGCCGAGGACGGCCCGAACGGCCCGCTGATGCCGGAGCTCCGGGACCAGTTTCCCGGCGCGCCCTACATCCCGCGGCCGGGCCAGATCAACGCCTGGGACAACGACGACTTCGTGCGTGCCGTGCGGGCGACGGGTCGGCGCCAGCTCGTGATCGCGGGCGTGGTCACCGAGGTGTGCGTGGCGTTCCCCGCGCTCTCGGCCATCGAGGCCGGCTACGAGGTGTACGCCGTGGTGGATGCCTCCGGCACCTTCGACGAGGTGACCCGGCAGGCGGCCTGGGCGCGCATGGCCGACGCGGGCGTGCAGCTCGTGAACTGGTTCGCCGTCGCCTGCGAGCTCCACCGCGACTGGCGCAACGACGCCGCGGGCCTCGCCCGCATCCTCTCCGACCACCTGCCGGCCTACCGCAACCTGATCACGAGCCACGGCGCGCGGGCGGCCAGCAAGGTGCCGGAGCCGGCGTAGGCGTCAGAGGGCGTGCAGGTCCGCCTCGAGGCGGCGGTACCGGCGGAGCTCGGCGACGAAGCGGTACGTCCCCACGACGAGGAGCCCGGCGCCGAAGCCGATCCCGACGAAGCCGAGGGCGCGGTCGGGGGCGCTCGTCGGGTAGAGCCGCCACAACGTCACGCCCGCCGCGGTGAACCCCAGGGCGGTGCGCAGGTAGGCCAGGAGCGTGCGCTCGTTGGCGAGGCGGGTGCGGTCGAGCGCGAGCTGGTCGGTGAGCGAGGGCATGGCGTGGAATTACCCCGACCGCGCGGGGATGGCGCCTCGGCGCGAGGCGGGCTAGCGGGCTCCCGAGCTGGAGTCGTCCATGTGGAAGCGCGTCGTGATCGGGATTGTCGGGGTGGGAGTCCTCGGGTGCGCGGGGCTCCTCGGCTACGGTGCGACCCGCTCCACCCAGTGGCACGTCGAGCGGACGCGGGTGATCGACGCGGCGCCCCAGGACATCCACCCGCTGATCGAGGACCTCGAGGCATGGCCCAGGTGGGCGGCGGGCCCCGAGGCGGACGCCGCGGGCATGACCTTCAGCTACGGGCCCGTCCGCAGGGGCACGGGCGCCACGTACAGTTGGAAGGGCCCCGGGAGCTTCGGAACGGTCACGCTCACCGGGAGTGATCCCACCGGGGTCACCTACGACATGGTCATGGAGGAGAGCGCCACGCCGGCCCACGGCAGCCTACGGCTCGCCCCCGAGGGGGAGGGCACGCGCGTGACCTGGACCGACGAGGGCGACTTCGGCATGGCCCCCATCGGCGGCCTGATGGTGCCGATGATGGAGGCCGGGCTCGGCCCCCACTTCGAGGGCGGGCTCGCGCGGCTGGCCCCGCTGGCGGAGGCGGCGGCGGCCTCGCGCGCCGCGTCGGAGGCCGAGGCGGCGGC
>JAKFCH010000166.1:0-5701 GCA_036676765.1 Deltaproteobacteria bacterium | reverse complement strand
ATCCCGCCGCCCGCGTGAGGCATGCGGAGGGCGCCGCCCCTGGCGGCGGTCCGGCCGGGCGCCCGCGTCGCTGCCCCCTCCACGCGGGAGAATCGGGCGCCCGGCCGACCGAGCGGCTTCGCCGCGAGCCCGCAGCACGCCGACCCCGCCGGAGGCGGGGGCACGCCCATGGGAGCCCCGGTCAGCGGGCCAGCTTCATCTCGTTCGGGTCACAGACGTAGTCGCCGGTGACGCCGTCCTGCCCGCAGGTCTCGCCCTCGGCGGCGCAGTCGGTGGCCTGCTCGTAGGAGGCGTCGGTCGCGCTGCCGTAGAGGCCGAGGGCCGAGCCGAATGCCTCGCACGTGATCAGGACGTCGCCCTCGCAGCGGGCGGCGGCGGTCGAGTCGCAGATGTCGGCGGCGTGGGCGCAGGTGGCGTTGGCGTCCCCCACCTCGACACACACGGCGTTGGGCGCCTCGCACGGGACCTCGTTCACCTTGCGGTTGACCTGCTGGTCGGCGCCCTCGCCGCAGACGAGCAGCGTGTCGCCGTCGCAACGCTCGTAGTAGGAGCAGTCGTTGAAGCAGCCCAGGAACAACGTGATCAGCAGCATGGTGGCCTCCGGGCCAACGTAGCTTGCACATCGCGTGCCGGGCTACGCGCCCGCGCCTTCGAGCCGCAGGTCCTCGCGCACCCGCGCGCTCGCCCGCAGCTTCCAGATCTTCGCGTCGACGTAGTAGTGGTGGAACGCGACGCCCCATGCGAGGCCGCCGATGATCTGGTCGACCACGAGCGCGTCGGAGACGGCGCCGCCGAAGGTGCGGCTCATCCGGTAGGGGATGGCGAAGGCGATGCCCGCGGCGATGTAGACGAGCACGCGCCGGGAGAGCGCCACCGCGGCGCCGTGGCGGGCCTCCGCGTCGGGACGGCCGGACTGGTAGGCGTTCTGGTTGTGGAACCAGACGAGGCGGTGGTACTGGAGGTTGTGCATGATCGTCAGCGCCGCGACGACGAGCAGCAGGTCGGTCACGTAGGCGAGCACGAGGACGTGCATCGGGATGGCGGCGGCGAGCAGGAGGTACTTCGGCACGTTCAGGGCGCGGCCGCGCGCGGCCAGCCAGACCATGCGCCCGAGGTAGGCGAGGGTGGCGGCCACGAACGCCACGTCGAGGACGAGCGCCACGGTGGCGAGCTCGATGCCGAGGGCGGCCTCCACCCTGGGCTGGGTGAGCCGCCCCATCAGTCCGGAAGCGAAGATGTTCGGACCGAACAGGAAGTGCAGGTAGGGGTAGCCGAACCCCACCCACAAGAAGCCCTGGTCGAGCCGGTTGTCGACGGGGTCGAGGTCGGCGTTCTTCCGCTTGTAGAGCATCAGGAAGCCGAAGTGCTGCTTGATCAGGTGGAAGTACGCCCAGGTGAACGCGAACACGAGGAACAACGTGTAGGCGAGGCCGTTCTGGGGGCGCGTCCCGAGCGCGGCGCCGCCGTCGTGACCGAGGGCCGCGTCGAGGAGCGCGACCGACGGGCCGAACGCCAGCCAGGCGAGGCTCCCGAGCAGGAGCGCGCGTCGCTCGCGGAAGGCCTCGCGGTCGAAGTAGGTGCGGGTGTAGGTCGCGAAGACGTGCGAGCCGTCGAACACGATGCCCCACACCAGGAACAGCAGGACGGCGGGCGCGAAGAACGAGAAGTCCGCCGGATCCCGGGAGGGGAGCGCGAGGGCGAGGGCGAGGATCGCGTAGCTGGCGAGCACGCTGCCGATGAACCACCGCAGATCGGTGGCGCGGCTGACGATCCAGTTCGAGGAGGTGGCGAGCATGGGAGGTTCTACCTCTCCCGGGGCCCGCCTGGCGAGCGACCGCTACGCCTTCGGCCGCGACATCTCCTGCGCCACGACCACGAACGTCCAGATCGCGAGCGCCGTGCCGACCGGGAAGTTCGACATCTGCATGAAGCCGAGAATGCAGGCCGCGATCATCGCCCACTGGCGGCCCTTGCGGAGCGCGAGGCCCACGGCGATGCCGATGCCGCCCATGGCCGCGATGATCCCGCCGATGGCGAGCCCCATGCCGCCGAACAGGAGACCGACCCACCACGGCGCGGGCTCCCCGGTGTTCGTGTCGGGGAGCACCGCGATGAGCCCTCCGAAGCCCGCGGCCATGAGGAACACGCCCACGCCGACGAGCACGGTGATCGCCGACCACACCACCCACACGATGCCGAGGGGCGAGAGCCGGGGGTTCACGTCGTCCATGTCCAGATCCCTCCGTAGAAGACCAGCGGCACGCCTACCACGAACACGGGCCAGGCCGCGGCGATCGCGGCGCCGACGGGCCCCGCGTCGTAGCGCTTCCGGGCCCACACCGAGGCGGCCGGCGCCGCGACGATGACGCCGAGCGCCGCGACCGCGAGCAAGAACAGGCCGTTCACCGGGTCGGCGAGCCCGACGGCGCCCGCGCACGCCGCGGTCGCGACGCCCAGGGCCGCGCCGAGCCCCGCGAGCACCCCGCCCACGACCCGCGATGCCGGGGTGGACACGTGGCCCGAGATCGCCATCACCCCGGTGAGCACGATCCCGAGCCCGATCGCCCCCCACGTGAGCAGCGCGCCGCCGATGACGAACCGGCCCGGAACCCCCGGCACGCGCGCCACCATCGGGATCAGGAGCCCGCCGAACAGGCACGCCCCCGCGACGAGGGCCCACGGGGCCACGGCGAGGAGGCCCATCGCGCGGAACGCCTCGTCGATGGCGTGGCGGACGGCGTGCGCGGGGCCGGGGGCGGGGGCGGGCACTACGGGGTGTGGGTGTGGGGGGCGGAGACGTTGCCGTCCGCGTCCGTCACCGTGAAGACGAAGGCGATGTCGGCGAGATCACAGGTCACGCCGTCGATGTCCGCGCGGGAGCCGCCCGTGCAGGCGCCGGCGGTGCAGGCCAGGTCGTAGCGGGAGAGCTCGCCGCCGCGCGCTTCGAGCACCGAGACGTGGCCGGACGCGACGGTGTCGGCGCCCTGCGGATCGGTCGCGGTGAGGGCGATGTCCCACCGTTCGCCGGCGGCCGGGGCGGTGCACGCGACCCGGTCGACCGACACGATGGTGGGGGCGAAGGCGCCCGTGACGACGACGGTGTCGAGGGCCTCGGGGGCGCATCCGGCGAGGGCTCCGGCGCCCGTGAATCCAGCGCCGGCGAACCCGGCGTGCGCGATCCCGGCAAACGCCAACCCGGCAAGCGAACGGGCCGGGCCGACCCGGGAGGTCACGCCTCGACGCGCTTCGAGAAGTCGCCGAAGTCCTTCAGCACCGACTTCAGATACTTCCGCCGCTCGGGAAGGATCACGCCCTCCTCCAGCGGGTCGAAGCCGGGCGGGAGGCGAGTGAACGAGGCCTCGCCGGCGTCCGTGGCGGGGGGCGCCGAGAACCACTCGTTGCGACGCCGCATCCAGCGGGTGCCGCCTTCGAGCAGGCAGATCTGGTTGTAGCGGTACTTCTCCAGGGTCTTGCCCTGGTTGTTGTACCAGCAGCTCTGCATGATCGGGAACGAGCGCTCGGGCTCGGTCACCGGGGAGAAGGTGCCGTGGTCGTCACCCACCGCGGTGAGGAGGCCGTTGTACACGTCCCGCGTGCTCACGGGGGTGTCGACGACGCGCGCAACGTCGTCCGCGGGGTCGACCCAGTACAGGGGCACCCGGTTGCCGGCGTCGGTCACGTTGGAGAAGTGGTAGACCCAGCCCTGCTCGCCGAAGTTGTCGCCGTGGTCGGAGCCGAACACGACGAGGTTGCCCTGCGCGTGCATCTCGGCGATGAAGGCGTCGACCTGGGGGGCGAGGCGCTCCCACGCGAGGCGCTGGCGCTGGCGGAGGATGCGCATCATGTCGTCGCGGATCGGCTGGGAGTCGGTGGTGAGCCACGTCTGGTTGACGAGGTGGAACAGGCTCACGATCTCGCGCATCTTCCCGACGAGGCCCTCGGCCGTGGTCTCGAACGTCGGGCCGACGTGGTAGGGGAAGTGGGTCTCCATCAGATTCAGGAAGAGGAACGATTGTTTTCCGTCCTTCTCGTTCGTTTCGAGCCGGGAGCGCGCGGCGTCGAACACATCCCCCACGGTGTCCTGCAGCCACACCTTGGAGGCCTCGAGATCCTCGGAGAGCTTGCCGCTCACGAAGTCGGCGGAGAGGATCTTCTTGCGGAGGCGGGGCTTTCCGACGAGGACCAGGGCCTCGTGGATCTTCTTGTGTTGCGACGGGACGTGGTTCCAGATGCGGTGGATCTCGTCGAAGCCGCGGTCGAGCCCGAAGATCTCGGTGGTGGCGACGTTCGCGGTGATCTGGTGGGTGCGGAAGCCCCGCTCGCGCATGGCCTCGGCGATCGTCGGCACGTCGGCGCGCATGCCGCGCGACTGGCTGTCCGCGCCGTGCTCGTGCGGCATCAGGCCCGTGAACAGCGAGGCGGTGGCCGGGAGGGTCCAGCAGCCGCCCGAGCGCGCCTGCGTGAACCGCGTGGCGTGGGCGGTGGTGAAGGGCAGACCGCTGCCGCTACGCGCAGGATCCCCGCTGACGGCCGAGCCGTGCACGGAATCGTAGCGGAGCGAGTCCGCCACGAGCAGGATGATGTTGCGTGGCTTGCCCATTGAGCATCCCAACTAGCACGTTCGGACCGCCCCCGCTGCTCCCTCCAGACGGACGATGAACCCCCCTCCGACCCCCTCCCAGCAAGCGGCTCCTCCCGCTCCCGAACCGCGCGCGACGCCGCCGGCACGTCGTCTCCGACGCTGGCCGCTCCTCGCACTCGCGGCGGTGATCCTGGCGCTCGGGGCGTCGAGCGATCTCGCGCTCGATGCGGCACGTGCGGTCGGGCAATACGTCGCCGGGGTCGGGAGCCTGGAGTGGAGGGGCGTGGACGGCTGGGTGCCGGTGCGCGGCGCCGACACACGCCGTCGGACGTGGGGGTCCGAACACGCCTTCCTCGCGCCGGCGTGGCGCGACGTGGCGCCCGGCCTGGCCATCGCCGACGTGGCGCTGCACCGCCCGCCCAACCCCCTCGTGGTGGACGTCGTGCTCGCCCGCGTCGACCCCGCGCGCTGGCGCTTCCGCGTGTGGGGCACCCCCGAGTTCGCCCCGAGCGCCGTCGACACCCTCGCCGAGCGCGCCGGCCTCGCCCTCGCCGTCAACGCCTCCTACTTCTCCGACGACGGCCCGCTCGGCCTCGTCGTGTCCGACGGCGCGGCGCGCGGCCGCCAGGGCAAGAACCGCGCGGCGCACTTCGTGGTGGGGGCGGGTGGCTCGGGTGGTGGCTCGGCTGGGGGCTCGGGTGGCGGCGCGCCGCGCATCGTGAACGAGAAGGGCGCGGTGCTCGGTCCGCTCGTCCAGGGTTTCCAGGGCTTCCCCGCCATCATGTCGGGCGGCCACACCTACGGCTACCTCCGCTACGGCGGCCGCGGCTTCGACGTGTGGCGCGTCGATCGCCGCACCGCCGCGTGCACGCTCGGCGATGGCGGCGTCGTCCTGCTCGTGACCGACACGCTGACCAACGGGCTCTCCCTGTCCGAGCTCGCGACGGTGCTCGGCGGGCTCGGGTGCGTCGACGCCATGGCCTTCGACGGCGGGTCGAGCACCGGGCTGGCGCTCCGCGTCCCGGGGCACGCGCGCACGGTCGCGAACCTCGAGCCGGTGCCGGTGATCGTGGGGATCGAGGCGCGGTAGGAGGGGCGGTGGGGCGGTTGGGCGGTGGG
>JAKFCH010000165.1:0-5719 GCA_036676765.1 Deltaproteobacteria bacterium | reverse complement strand
CCCGGAGGGGCTCGGACCCGGCGTCCTCGCCGGGGCGCGCCCTGTCTACTCGCCCGCCGAGCCCGCCGCTGGCTCGCCCGCCGTCCCCGTCGCCGGCTCGCCCGCCGGCTCGACCGCCGAGCCCGCCGCCGACCCCGCCGTCCCCTCCACCGCCCCACCCACCGCCGGCGCCTCTACCGCCACGTCCTCCGCCACCGCCTCCACATCGGCGACGCAGGGCGATCCGTGGCCCCAGGGCGCGTAGATGTCGGTCGCGGCGTCCTCGTACACCGGCGCGCCGAGGAGCTGGGTGAACGTGCGTCGGACCCAACGCCCGCGGCCCTCGAGGCGCGTGCCGACGCGCGCGCCTCGGTCGCCGACGTCGATGTACGCGCGCTTGTCGAGCACCACCCACTTGTAGCCGAGGGCGCCCAGCGCCTCGCGATCCGCCGGGTCGTAGTCGGGCGAGCCCTCGCCGGTCCCCGCCTGGTCGAGCAGGACGGCGACGAAGCTGTTGTTCGCCCGGTACGCGATCTGCTCCTTCGGCGCGAACACGGCGTTGTCCTCGACCATCCCCCCGAACAGCGGGCGGCCGTGGACCGTCTGGTAGTAGAGGTGCGCCTGCGTGTGCGCGTACGGCAGCTCCAGGACCGCGCCCTCGTCGGCCTTTCCGAGGCACCGGTAGGCCTCGGGGATGCCGGCCTCCCAGGTGGGCAACGGCCCGAGCTCGGACCCCCGCAGATCCGCCACCCACCACACCCCGGTGGCGAGCGCGAGGAGCGGGGCGAAGCGACCGGCGCGCACGAACGCGAAGGCGAGGAGCAGGGCGAGCCCGACTTGGGCGAGGACGAGCGCCCGGGAGGGCCACCACAGGCGCTGGAAGATCGTGGAGGCCTTCACCAGCACGAGGTAGGCGACGTTCGGCACGCCCGCGACCGCCGGCCCGGTCGCGACGAGGAGCGACACCACGCAGAGCACGAGCGCCGCGCGACGGATGCGGGGCGGGGCGACGAGGGCGCCGATCACGAAGAACACGACCTGGGCGGGGAACGTGTTGGTGTCCTCGCGGAGGAACGCCATGCCGCCGTCGTTCTTGATCGCGAAGAAGCCCGAGCCGAGCGAGAGCGGATCGAACACGTACAGCCCGATGTTCACGCCCTCGGCGGTGGTGGGCGCCCAGGAGGTGAGCGTCCACTTGCTCACGTCGAGCAGGCCGGGCACCTCGTCCGCGCCGAGCATGGGCGCCACGAACGGGGCCACGAGCACCAGCGCCACGGCACCGGCGGCGGCGTGGCGGAGGAACGTCCGCTTGCGGTCACGCTCGGATGCCACGCGGAGCAGCCCGAGCACGCCCGCCGCCATCCCGGCGAACAGCGCGTTGTACCAGTAGGTCAGCCCCGCGAGCGCGAGCCAGAGCCCGGCGCGCGCGGGGACCCACGGCCGGCGGTCGGTGTCGAGGGCGAGGTAGTCCGCGAAGAAGAGGAGGACGAAGGCCAGGAGCGCCTGGGTGGGCCGACCATCGCGGAGCTCGTGGAGCACCCACGGGTTGAAGGCGAAGAACACCGCGGCGAGCGTGGCGGGCTCGGCTTTTGCGCCGAGGCGGACGAGCAGGGCGCGCATCGCGACGAGGTTCGTGGCCACGATCGCGAGGACGAACAGGTTGTAGCCGGCCACCGGACCGACGAGCCAACGGATCGGCCAGGCGAACAGCCCGTCGAGCACGTTGCCGCCCGTGTGAAGGTAGATGTCCTTGCCCCACGGGTAGAAGAACAGGTCGGAGAAGCCGAACCCCTCGAGCGCCGCCACCTGGCGCCCGACGAACCAGTAGAACCACTGGGTGCCCCAGGCGTCGACGTATTCGCGGCCGAGGAAGCGGGTCGTGCCCTCCCACATCCCCTTCCCGAACACGACGTACGCGAAGACGATCGTGAGGAGGAGGGGCACGGAGCGGCGCAAGCGATGCATCCCGCGCCTGCTATCGCCCTCTTTGGATCGTGACGATTCGATCGGGTGCCCCGCGCGAGGCGTTCGGTTAGAAGCCCGGCCCCATGCCCGCTTCGTGCGCCATCGACTTCGGCACCTCCAACACGACCGTCGCCCTCTGCCAGCACGGCGAGGTGCGGCAGCTCGCCATCGATCCGTTCTCGCCCGAGCCCGAGCGGATGCCGACGCTGCTCTACTTCCCGCCCGAGGGGCCCGCCGTCTACGGCGCCCAGGCGGTCGACGCGTGGCTCGCCGACGAGCGCTCCGGCCGCCTCATCCAGGCGATCAAGCGCTACCTCCCGTCCTCCGGCTTCGAGGGCACCCTCGTCGGCGGCACGGTCATGGGGATCGAGGCGCTCATCGGCGGGTTCCTCGGCGCGTGCAAACGCGCGGTGGACGAGGCCGCCGGTGAGAACGTCACCCGCGTGCTCCTCGGCCGCCCGGCGCAGTTCGGCTCCACCCCCGACCGCGACAAGCTCGCGCAAGACCGCCTCTGGACCGCCGCGCGCCGCGCCGGCTTCGTCGACATCGGCTTCCAGGTCGAGCCCGTCGCGGCCGCCCGCTCGTTCGAGCGCTCCCTGGATCGGGACGTGTTGTGCCTCGTCGGCGATCTCGGCGGCGGCACGAGCGACTTCACGGTCATCCGCCTCGGGCCCGGCCGCATCGGCACCGACCGGAGCAAGGACGTCCTGGGCGTCGCCGGCGTGGACATCGCGGGCAACGACTTCGACGCGCGCATCGTCTACAAGAAGGTGGCGCCCTACCTCGGCCTGCTCGCGAAGTACAAGCTCGAGGATCGCTGGGTGGAGGTGCCGACCACGCTCCACCACGCCGTCACGCGCTGGCATTCGCTCTGCCACGCCAAGACCGACAAGAACCTGCGGCTCCTCGACCGCATGCTCCGCTTCGGGGACGACAAGCCCGGCCTCGCGCGCCTGCAGGAGATGGTGGTCGACGACCACGGCTTCCACCTGTTCCGCGCGGTCGAGTCCACCAAGGTGGCCCTCTCCGAGGAGCTCGCCACCACGCTGTCGTTCCACGCCGGGGACACCATCGCGCTCGACGCCCCGATGACGCGTGACGAGCTCGACTCCGCCCTCGCCCTCGACATCCGCGAGCTCGAGAAGGTGCTCGACGGGCTGCTCGATCGCCTCGCCCTGCGCCCCGACGACATCGACGTCGTGTTCCTCACCGGCGGCACCTCCAAGACCCTGCGGGTCCAGCGCCTGTTCGACGAGCGCTTCGCCGGGCGCGTCGTGAGCAAGGACGTGTTCACGTCCATCGGCTACGGCCTGGGGATCGAGGCGGCCGAGCGGTACACGTCGTAGGGTTCGGCTCTCGGGCGCCTCCGAGGCGCGCCGAGGTCAGTAGACGTTCTCGTCGCCCGAGCGCAGCACCGCGGCCTGGGAGTCGGTCGCGGTGTACTGGCACAGGACGCTGTCACCGTCGACATCGCCCTCGCCGAACACGGTGAACTCGGTGAGCGAGATGTCGACCGAGTAGCTCCCGCGGAGGTCCCCGTCCGGTTGCCAGCCGAGCTCCCGCCAGCCGGTGCCCGAGAGCTCGAAGGCGCGGAGATGGCGGCCCGGCGGGGCGGTGGGGTTGGTGGAGAGGGCCACGAACCCGTCCTCCATGGCGTCGTACGCGATCTCGGCGACCCAGATGCCGCTGACGTTCGCGGGCACCTCGGCGCGCTTGGCCTTGGATTGCAGGATGAGGAAATTCGGCACCGCGAGCGATGCGAGGATGCCGATGATCGCGACCACGATCAGCAACTCGACGAGACTGAAGCCATGGCGACGTCGCATGCACAGAGTCTACAGAACGTTCACGGCACTCGTGAAGGAGAATCGCCGACGCGCGAACATTCGCGCGCCTTCGCCGGGTCGAACACGGATTGGGCAGGTCGACGTTCGTGCGCGTCGGGACGCATCGGGACGCGGGGCGCGCCGTGCGGGCCCTCGGCACGGGCGTCGCGCAGGCCCGAGCGTGCACCCGTGCGCAGCCGCCCATGGCCGCGTCGTGGGCCCACGAACGCGTGCCGACCTGCACCAACACGCGACTCGTGCGCGAAACAAAGCTTCCGGTGCAAACGGGTAGGATAAAATCTTTCACGCCAACGCCAGCCGACCCTCGACAAGGCCGAGCGCACACGTATAGAGGGGCCCGTCTTCAGGAGCCCCCAATGCCCGAGTCCACGCCCCTCCGCGACTTCCTCGAGATCCCGTACGACAAGCTCGAGGAGCTCAACCTCACGGCCAAGAAGGCGCGGACCGACCGTGTGCCGGCCGACAAGGTGCGGGAGGAGCGCGTCCGCTACCTCACCGACGAGAAGCGGATCAAGGCCGTCACCGTGTGCTTCACCGACCTCGAGGGCCGGCTGCACATGCTCGACTACGACAAGAAGTTCCTGTTGAAGTCCGCCGACAACCTCACCTTCGACGGATCGTCCATCCGCGGCTTCTCCGCCCAGCACGAGAGCGATCTCCGCCTCGAGATTGACTGGGCCGCGTTCTACTGGCTCCCCTCCGACGTGTTCGGGCCCGGCAAGGTGCTCGTGTTCGGCGAGGTGCTCGGTCGTGACGGCACGCCCTACGCCGCCGACATGCGCGCCCAGCTCCGCCGTTACACCGACACGATGTTCGCCAAGGACGGCACGGTGTGTCACGCCGCCAACGAGGTCGAGGGCTTCCTCTTCAAGGGCAAGGACGCCGAGCGCCGCTACCACGAGACCGGCAAGTTCGAGTTCCTCTCCACCGGCGGCTACTACCACTCCCTCCCCGGTGACCCGCTCCGCAAGTTCATCGACGCCGCCGCCGAGGTGCAGCGCGCGATGGGCTTCCAGAACGAGAAGGACCACCCCGAGGTGGCCCCCTCCCAGTTCGAGATGAACTACACCTACACCGACGCGCTCATCGCCTCCGACCAGATCCAGCTCTACAAGCTGCTCTGCCGCCAGGTCGCCGCGCAGCACGACTGCACCGCCAGCTTCCTCCCCAAGCCGGTCGCGGGCATCAACGGCAGCGGCATGCACACCAACATGTCGATCTCGCGCGGCGGCAAGAACCTGTTCTGGGACAAGGACGGCAAGGACAACCTCTCCAAGCTGGGTTGGGACTTCGTCGAGCGCATCCTGAACAACGCCAACGATCTCTGCCTCGTCCTCAACCCGAGCGTGAACGCCTACCGCCGCCTCGACCCGCACTTCGAGGCGCCCAACCAGATCAAGGCCTCGGCCAACAACCGCGGCGCCATGGTGCGCATCCCGTACGGCAACGAGCGGAGCACCCGCGTCGAGGTGCGCTCGGTGGCACCCGACACCAACCCGTACATGGTCATCTACACCCTGCTCCGCACCGGCCTCGAGGGGCCCGTCGGCAAGGGGGACGAGAGCCGGCGCGAGCGCACCCGCTTCCTCCCGAGCAACATCCAGGACGCCCTCCGGGTGTTCAAGGCGAGCCGCTACATCCCCGAGCTGCTCGGTGAGAGCGCGGCGGAGCGCTACGCCGAGCTCAAGCTCGCGCAGGCGGAGCGGTGCCCGAAGGCGCTCGGCACGTTGGTGAAGCCCGCCGAGGTGCAGTTCCACCACGAGGTCACCAACCAGTACCTCTGGAGCCAGTTCTAGGCTCGGGAACCCGTTTGGGCGGTCCGGCGGCTGGCGCCGCCGTCGCCGTGCTGCAGGCTCGGCCTTCGGCCTCGGTCGGCCGCGGCCGGGCGGACCCGGCGGCGGCCGGACCGCGCGTCGCTGCCGCGCTGC
>JAKFCH010000164.1:0-3519 GCA_036676765.1 Deltaproteobacteria bacterium | reverse complement strand
CCGCCGGCGCCCCGCCGCCGCGACGGGGTCGCGCGATGCGGGGGAAGGGCAGGCGGCCAGCGTTCATCCGAGGATCCGACGTCCGGTGAACATGCGCACGCCCGCGTCGTGGACCTCGAACCGAGCCTTGTGACATGGCGCTCCGGACGCATCCCACTGGACACCCGTACAGGTCCTGGTTAGCGGCGACCGTGGATTCGCGGCTCGTCCTCCTCGGCGGCCTGATCGTGGGCGCGCTCCTCGCGTGGTGGCTGCCCCGCGCGGCGCGCCGGCGGCGGCTCGGCGCCCGGTTCGCCCGATCGCGCCGGCTCGAAGCCGAGGCGGCGGGGTTGCTCGAGCGCGCCGGCTACGACGTGCTCGCGACGCAGGTCACCGCGGCGTGCGTCGTCTCGCGCGGCGGCACGCCGGTGGATGCCGACATCCGCGCCGACTACCTCGTGGCCCGCCGCGGGCGGGTCTACATCGCCGAGGCCAAGAGCGGCCCGCGCGCCACCGACCTGCGCGACCGCGGCACCCGTCGCCAGCTCCTCGAGTACGCCGTCACCTACGATGTCGACGGGGTCCTCCTCGTCGACACGGAGGCCGGCGAGGTGGTGGAGGTCGGCTTCCCGGCCCTCGGCCGCCGCGCCGCGCGGGGCTTCTGGGCCGGCCTGGGGGTCGGCCTCGCGGTCGCGGCGGGGGTGGCGGTGTGGGGGTGGTCGGGGTGAGAGGGTGATTGGGGGGCGCTCCCCGCACAAGGGCAGGGTGCGACCCGCTCGGCCCGCCCCTGACGAGTCGCGCACCCGTAGAAGGGCACTCGGGATCGACCGCCTTCCAAACGCGCGCCCTCCCGGAGCGTCGAAGCCGGCCTGGAGAGGAATTTCAACGGGCGAAGCCGGCTCGGATGAGAACGTCGGCCCATGCCGAGGCATGGCCCGATGAATGAAACGCCACAATTCGAGAATGCCTGCTCGCAGGACGAGCCATATAGGCCGGTTTTTTCCCAACCGAGGCGGCTACGACGCGCGGCATTCCCATCGGGACCGGCTACGCGTCAGCTGTCACGTCTCCATTGATTTAGATCAGACATCCCGCAGATCCTGACCCCTTCCGCTTCATTCGGCCTCCGGATACGCCGCCAGCGCCGCGAGGTGCCGCGCCTTGTCCTCCGGGGCGAGCAGGCTCACCTCCAGGCTGTTTCGCGCGAGGGTGCGCAGCTCGGCGGTGGTGAGGTCGAGCGCCTCGGTGATCGCGACGAAGTTGTCCAGGCACGTGCCGCCGAAGTAGGCGGGATCGTCCCCGTTGAGGGTCACCTTCAGGCCCGCGTCGAGCATGCGGCGCAGGGGATGGTCGGCGAGGCGCGCGACGCCGCGCAGGCGCAGGTTGGAGAGCGGACACACGGTGAGGCCGATGCCGAGCGCGACGAGGCGGCGCACGAGCGCGGGGTCCTCCAGCGCGCGGTTGCCGTGGTCGATGCGCTGCACCCCGAGCACGTCGAGCGCCGTGGCGACGTAGGCGGCGGGCCCCTCCTCGCCGGCATGGGCCGTGCGGAACAGGCCCCGCTCGGCGGCCCACGCGTACGCCCGCGCGAACTGCTCGGGCGGGTGGTCGCGCTCCGAGGAGTCGAGGCCGATGCCGTGGAGGCGCCCGTCGAGGAGCCACGGCTCGGCGATGCGGAGCGTCGCGAGCGCGTCATCCTCGGGGAGGTGGCGGAGCAGGTTGGGGATGAGCCGCCACGTCACGCCGTGCCGCCGCTCGCCCTCCGCGAGCCCGGCCCGGAGGCCCTCCGTCACGACGTCGAACGGAACGCCGCGGGAGGTGTGCCCCTGCGGATCGTAGAAGAACTCGGCGTGCACGACGCCGTCGGCCGAGGCGCGCGCCATCGCCGCGGACGCGAGGTCGACGTAGTCGGCGTGGGTGCGGAGCACGTCCATGCCCTGGTAGTAGAGGTCGAGGAAGTCCTGCAGGCCCTCGAAGGCGTAGGCGTCCCGGATCGCGGCGGCGTCGGGCCAGGGGAGCGTCACGCCGTTGCGTCGGGCGAGCGCGAGCATCATCTCGGGCTCGAGCGTGCCTTCGAGGTGGACGTGCAGCTCGGCCTTCGGCAGGCCGCGCTTCCATTCGCGGGTGGGGCGGTTCGACAGGGGTCACCTCGGAAGGTGGCTTTCTACCTGATGGGTGGCGTCGGGGTCCAGTGCCCGATCCCCACGCGAGGTGCCCCGCGGCCCCGCCGCGGGCGGCCCCGCCGCGGACGGCGGGGCCGCGGGAGCGTCCTGAGCTCTACACCTCGACCCGCCCCACCAACCCGCTCATGACTTCGGTCTGCCAGGTACGGGCGTAGGCCGGGACCATGTCTTCGGTGACGAGCTCGAGCAGGGTGCGGTTCTCCACCCAGAACTCGTAGAGTTCGAACACCTTCGGACCGTTGCGGGGGCCGCGCCAGAAGTGGCGGGTGCGCCAGCCCTCGCGCGCGCCGATGCGTTCGATGCCGGCGCGGTCGACCTTGACCGACATCAGGATGTGGGTGGGGGAGAAGGCCGCCGGCGCCTCGATGGGCATGGAGAGCATGCTCTCGGCCTCGCCCGGCTTGCAGACCGTACCGTCCGGGTACACCTCGAGGCCGGAGCCGTGCGGATCGCTGGTGAGGATGGAGTAGGCGCCGGGGAGCGGCCCCGCGAAGGCGTGGACGCTGCCGCCGATGAGCTCCGCGAGCACGGTGGCGACACGGAGGGGGTTCTGGGCGGCGATGGAGACGTGGTGGAGCATCAGGGATCCTTGTCTGGGTCGAGTGGGGGGGAGGGAGCAGGGATGGTCCGCAGCCCGTTCGGGTCACGGCGGAGCTCGTTGAGCATGGCGCGGATCGCCCAGGAGGCAGCGCGGGCGGCATCCTCGGTGGAGAGCCCCCAGAGGTCCTCGAAGTAGAACCAGACGCGGGGAGCCGTCATCGCGAAGATGGGGCCCGCCAGCGCGGTGAGCTCCGCGTCGGTCAGGTCGGGGGCAAGGGTACGGAGCTGGCTCACCACCGCCGCCTTGAGCGCGGGTCGCGCGTCCGCCCGCCACCGCTGGAACGGAGGGAACGTCGCGGCGAAGCCGGAGATGCGCCGTTCGAGCGCGAAGCGGGGGAAGCGGTGGAGGGGCTCGTCCTTCAAGAGCTCCAGCTCGAGGTTCGACTCGATGCGCATCCGTTGATGGGCCGCGATGCAGACCGCCAGCAGGAGATCGTCCTCCGTCGGGAAGTGGGCGTACACGGTCCCCACCGCCACCTCGGCGAGCCGCGCGACCTTCGGCAGACCGAGCTCGGCGGGCTCGTGCTCCTGTAGAAATGCCGTCGCCACCGAGACGATGTGCGCGCGGGTCCGCTCGGCCTGGGCCTTGCGGAGGGGGCTGTTGTAGGGGCGAGGCGTGGACGGCTTCATGATTCGATGTGTTCTGATTCAGTCAATATACCAGACTCATCGAAATAGCAAGGGCCCGGTCGTCGACCGCGCGGGCGGGCGGCTCGTCTAGGAGACCGACACCGCCCACCGCCGCCCGCGCGAGGTG
>JAKFCH010000163.1:0-109043 GCA_036676765.1 Deltaproteobacteria bacterium | reverse complement strand
ACCGTGCCGAGCCCGTGAGCGCCCAGGCGGAGCAGCCGGTCGCCGCGCCGGCCCACGCCGAGCCCGCTCCGGTTGCCGAGGCCGTCCGCGCCGAGCCCGCCCTGGCGCAGCCCGCCCAGGAAGGCGCTCCCGCCGAAGCCGCGCCGGCCCAGCCCGCCGCGGTGGTGGAAGAGGCGCGCCCCGTCGAGCCGCCCGTCCGCGCCGAGCCCACGCTCGAGCGCGCCGTCATCATCGATCGTCCCGGTGGCTTCGGTCGCCTGCCGTCCGCGGCGGCTCCCGGCGCCCGTGCGGCTCTTGGCCGCCTCCCGGACACCCCGATCCTGCCCGGCCTCGGTCGCGCGGTCGTGTCCCTTCCGGCCGGCTACGATCCGACCGATCCGACCGGCGCGCGTCGCCGTGCCCGCGAGCAGGCCTCCCAGGTCACTCGCTGGGGTCCTGGCGCCGATCGCCGACCCGGCGCCCCCGGGCCGGGCCGTGTCGATGCAGGCGCACCCGCGCCCGCCAGTGATGACCGTCGCCCCAAGAAGGGCCCGGCCGCACGCCGCGGTGAGCGCAGCGAGCACGTCCCCACGCCCGACTCCCGCTCCCGCAAGCCGAAGGGCCGCGGTGGCAAGGACATGCGCACGGTCCGTCCGGTGCAGACCGTCAAGCACCGCGTCCGGATCGAGGGTGAGATCACCGTCGCCAACCTCGCCCACGAGATGGGCGTCAAGGCGGCCGAGCTCATCAAGCTGCTCATGTCGATGGGCCAGCCGGCCACCGTCAACCAGACGATCGACTTCGACACCGCCTCCCTCCTCGCGTCGGAGCTCGGTCACGAGGTGGTCAACGTCGCCTTCAACGAGTCCGAGCACCTCTACGACGAAGAGGAAGCGGGCTCCGATCTGCCGGTCCGCGCGCCGATCGTGACCATCATGGGTCACGTCGACCACGGCAAGACCACCCTCCTGGACACCATCCGGAAGGCGAAGGTCGCGGCGGGCGAGGCCGGCGGCATCACCCAGCACATCGGCGCCTACCAGATCAAGCGCGGCGACAGCCCCATCACCTTCATCGACACCCCGGGTCACGCGGCGTTCAGCGCCATGCGTGCCCGCGGCGCGAAGGCCACGGACATCGTCATCCTCGTGGTGGCGGCGGACGACGGCGTGATGCCCCAGACCGTCGAGGCGATCAGCCACGCCAAGGCGGCGAACGTCCCCATCATCGTGGCCGTGAACAAGATGGACAAGCCGGGCGTCCAGCCCGAGCGCGTCACCCGTCAGCTCATGGAGCACGGGCTCGTCTCCGAAGAGTACGGCGGCGATGTCATCTTCGTCCCCGTGTCCGCGCTCAAGGGCACCGGCGTCAACGACCTGCTCGACAACATCCTGATCGTGGCCGAGGTCGCCGACCTCCGCGCCAACCCCGATCGCCACGCCGAAGGTGTGGTGCTCGAGTCGCGCATCGAGGTGGGCCGTGGCGCCGTGGCGTCGCTGCTCGTCCAGAACGGCACCCTCAAGCAGGGTGACACCGTGGTCATCGGCTCGACGTGGGGCCGCGTGCGCGCCATGTCGGACGACCGCGGCCAGAAGATCAAGGAGGCGACCCCGTCCACTCCGGTCGAGATCTTCGGTCTGCAGGACGTGCCGAACGCGGGTGACGAGTTCGTCGTCGTCGAGACCGAGAAGGACGCTCGCGCCCTCGTGGAGCACCGCACCGCGATCAAGAGCGCCGGCGTGGCCGCTTCCCAGCGCGCCCGCTTCACCCTCGAGGATCTCTACAAGAACGGCGGCGTGGCCCCCGAGGTCATGAAGGTCGTCCTCAAGGCCGACGTGAGCGGCTCCCTCGAGGCGCTCAAGGGCGCGCTCGAAGGCCTGGTGGTCTCGGGCACCGAGCTCAAGATCCTCCATGCGGCCATCGGCCCGGTCAACGAGTCCGACGTGAACCTCGCCGCGCCCGACAGCGCGCTGATCATCGCGTTCGACGTGAAGTCCGACGCCAAGGCGCGCCAGGCGGCCGATCAGTACGGCGTCGAGATCAAGAAGTTCGAGATCATCTACAACGTGATCGACGAAGTGAAGGCTCGGATGCAGGGCCTGCTGGCCCCGATCTACGAAGAGCAGAAGGTCGGCGAGGCCGAGGTCCGCGCGCTCTTCAAGATCCCGAAGATCGGCGCCATCGCTGGCTGCATGGTCCTCGAGGGCAAGGTCAACCGTGGCGCCGCCGCCAAGGTGTTCCGCGCCGGCAAGCAGATCGCCGAGGGCAAGGTCACGAGCCTGAAGCGCTTCAAGGAAGACGTGCGCGAAGTCGAGAAGGGCTTCGAGTGCGGTATCGGCATCGACGGCGCGACCGACATCCAGGAAGGCGACAAGATCGCCCTGTACACCCGGGTCCAGGTCGCCCGCCCCGAATAGGTGCAGTACCTCCCCGCCCCAGACGAGGCCCTGTTCGTAGGGCTCCTTCGGATGGTGCTCCGGATCCCCGGCAGCCGGTCCCTCAAGGACCGGCGCCGTGTGGTGTCCTCTCTGCGCGACCGGGTGCAGACCCGGCATCGCGCCGCGTTCGCCGAGGTCGGACACCTGGAGGCCCACGAGGCCGCCGTGGTGGCGATCTCGGTCGTGGGGAACGACTCGCGGCAGCTGCGCGCGCGCCTGGACACGATCCGGGCGGACGCCGAGAGCGTCCTCGACGCCCACGTCACCGACGCGAGCATCCGCATCCTGTCGATGAACGAGCATCTCGACGGTGTCTCGGACTCTTGACCCGTCCATAGCGTGGCGCTTCGGGATACCATCGCCCGATGGATCCGACGCACCCGCGCGCCAGCCACCAGCTGCCCCTCACGCGCAACCACCTCTATGCCCTCGGCGCCCTCTCGCTCGCCCTGGCGGTGCTCGCCTTCTTCGTCGGCTTCCAGACGGGCCGGGGAAAGGTCGTCGCTCCGCCGCCTCCGCCCGTGGCCCAGTTCGTTCCGCGCGAAGTCGTGGACGGGGACCTCGAGGTGCTGCTCGCGGGCGTGGAGCAGGCCAACGTGGGGGAGGTCCCGCTCGGATTCCCGGCGGAGCTTCCGCGCCAGGAAGAGCCGGCTCCTGCCCCCCCTGTGGACGGCGCCGCCCTCGCCGAGCCGGTGGCCCCCGCCCCACCACCCCCGAACCCGTTCCCGGCCGAGGCCCGCCCCGGCTCTGTCGCCCTCGCCGCGGACCCTGACGCCGTCAAGCCGCCAGCGGGAGACATCCCTACGTCCGGCTGGTCCATCCAGGTGGCCCAACACGCGGTCGAGGCGGACGCGGACCGGTACGTCGCGACCCTCCAGGCCGCCGGATTGCCGGCGTACCAGGCGGTAGCGCTGGTCGATGGCGCGTCCGTCTGGCGCGTGCGGGTCGGCGGCTACGCGAGCAAGGAGGCGGCCGCCGCGGCGCTCGCCGGTGTCTCCAGCAAGGCGGGCGCCACGGGCGCCACGGTGACGCGGGCGCCGTGATCGGCGTTCGCTCGCGTCGAGCGCGGCGGGGCTTGACAGGAGAGCCTGCGGAGCAGATCCTCGGGAGGCTGTTGGAGCTTTGATGTTGGTCGGGTGGTTCAGCCTGTCGATGGCGGTAGCGGTGGCCCAGGAGGGGACTCTCTCCGTGAGCGGTGCCGCGGGGGCCCCCGACTTCTACGTGATCCAGGACGGCGACACGTTGTGGGACGTCTCGACCCGCTTCCTGGGCGATCCGTACGTCTGGCCCGAGCTCTGGTCGGTGAACGAGTACATCACCAACCCGCACTGGATCTACCCCGGCAACCGGGTGTACTTCCGCCTGGGGGATGCCCTGAACCCCCCCTCCGCCGGCGTGACCGAGCAGGTCGTGTCCACGGACGGCTACACGCCCCCCGTCGCCACCGTCGACACGGCGTCCGAAGCGGCGTGTGACTTCCCGCCGCTCTACGATCGTCATTACAAGGGCGTGACCCTCAGCGCGCCCGGCGTGCTCGGAGATGACGACGCGCTCGAGATCCAGGGCGTCGTCTACGGCGCCGACGTGGCCGCCAGGGAGCTGGGTGAGGGGCACATCGTGTACCTCGACATGAAGGACGGGGGCGACATCGACTGCGGCGCCCTGCTGGCCGTTTACCGGCGGCAGGGGCGGAAGGTCAAGGGATCGGACGGGCCGGCGGGGCACGTGTACCGCGTGCTCGGCGTCGCCCAGGTGCTCCGGGTGGATGACGACATGGTCACCGCCATGGTGCGCGACTCCTGGTCGGAGATCGAGCGGGGCGACCTCGTCGGGGCCCCCATCGCGGTCGATCTCGAGGTGGACGTGCTCGCGCCCGCGGGGGACACCGAGGCCACCATCATCGCGCGGCTGACCGAAGAGCAGGTCCTCGCCTCCACGGGCGAGACCGTCTTCCTCGATCGCGGCACGAACGACGGCGTGGACGTGGGAACCTCGCTGTACCTCGTGGAGCGCCGCGAGGGCGGCCAGCTCGTCGGCAAGGAGGATCCTCGTCTCCCCGAGCGCGTCGTGGGGCGCGTCGTCGTCGTGCGTGCCGAGCCCGGGATCGCCACGGGCGTCGTGGTGGACGCCGCGCGCGACGTGCAAGTGGGCCTGCGTGCCGTCATGACGCCGAACGCCGAATAGCGGCGGCCTCGCGGCCGAACGCTTGCCGGGCCGCCGGGCGTGCCTATCGTGGGGCGCGACCCCGGCCGCACCTCCCGCAAGGGAGTCGAGGTCATGCAATCGTTGGAATCCCCCTGGCCCGGGCTGGCCGCGGCGTCGTCGCGTCTGGACCTGTGGCCGGTGCTGCACGCGTTGGGCGGCGAGATCGCGGGCGTGGGGCGGCTGCGGGAGGCCGGCCTCTCCGCGCCGGAGGCCCTGCGGGTCGTCGGCACCCCCCGTTGGCAAACCGAGCGCCCGGGTGTCCGGTTCCTCCACGCAGGCGCGCCGGGCTGGCCATCCATGCTGGTGGGCCTGCCCTGTGGCCCGGTGGCGCTCTCCGTCGAGGGGGATGCCACCCTGCTGGCGCGGCCGTGCGTCGCCGTCGTGGGCGCGCGCGCGTGCACGACCTACGGGCGGGAGTGGTCGGCCCGGATCGCCGCGGCGCTGGTGTCGGCGGGGGCGGTCGTCGTCTCCGGCCTCGCCGCGGGGATCGATCTCGCGGCCCATGGCGCCGCGGGAGGCGCGACCATCGCGGTGCTGGGCCAGGGGGTGGATGCGACGATGCCCGCGTGGCAGCGTCGCATGCGCGACACCCTCCTCGCGAAGGGGGGCTGTGTCGTGTCCGAGCTGCCGCCGCAGGGGCACGCGACCGCCTTCACGTTCCCCGTCCGCAACCGCATCATCGCGGGCCTGGCGCGCGCCGTGGTGGTGATCGAGGCCGGTGAGCGGAGCGGCGCCCGGAACACCGCCTCCCACGCGCTGCGCTACGGGCGGGAGGTGTTGGCGCTCCCCGGGCCGCTGGGCGCCCCCGCGTCGTTCGGGTGCCTCGATCTCATCGAGCAGGGCGCCACCGTGGTCCGCGGCACGCACACGGTGATCGAAGTGGCCGGGCTCGCCGCGACCCGGCCCACTTCGGCCGATCCCGACGTCGATCCCGTGGGAGAAGGGCGCCTACTCCGCCACCTCTCGGCAGGTGTCACCCCCGAGGATCTCGTGGAGCGCACCGGCTTGCCGTACCCCGAGGTCATGGCGCAGTTGGGCCTGCTCGAATTGACGGGCCGGGTGATCCGGTTACCGGGTCGTCGCTACAGAGCCCGAACCACATGAGCCGCTCGCCCATCCAACACCTCGAGCTCGATCCCCGCGCGGGGGACTTCCTGGAGATGCTCCGTGACCTCGGGCATCTCGACGAGCCCGCCGTGGAGCGGCTCACCGAGCAGCTCGTCGCCCAGCCGCGCCCCGGGCGCGTCGTCACGTACGAGGAGCTTCGTCGCGCCGCCGCGATCCTGCTCTTCGACGCCGAGACGAACATGCGCGCCGAGTCCAAGGAGCTCCTCACCCAGGAGTGGGCCCGCCTCTTCAGCTGAGGTCTGGCCCACGCCCGGCGGCCCGATCAGAGCGGAAGCAGCTCGGCCACCCGCTGGACGGACCGGATGATGCCGTCCGGATGGCGTGCGCCGATCCGTGCGGCCGCAGCGGTCGCGGCGGCGCCGATGTCCGTGGCGATGAGCGCGTAGCTGCGCGGCCCCTGCTCCGTGTCCACGAGCACGAGGAAGGCCGTGCCCGCGTTCGTGGAGGCAACCGCCTCGACTGGCACCTCCGGGGCCAGCTCGACCACCGCCGAGGGCTCTCCGTCGGCCCGGGCGGGGGCTGCGGCGGGTGCAACGGACTTCACGGAGGGCCGCTTGGGGGCGTGGTTGGACGGGCCGGCCGGGGCCTGGGGAGGCGCCTTGGGGACGGCCACGGTCCGGACAGGCAGGGCCATCGGGGGCGGGGAGGCCTCGAGCGCATCCTCGGACTGCCACGCCGGCGCGATGTTCCGGCGCTGGCGATAGGTCCGGACGTTCTCCGCCGTCACGCCGGCGAGCCGAGCGATCTCGGCATCCGGGAGGGATCCCAACTGACCGAGATAGGGGTCGAGCGCCGACCGGCGGCCACGGAAGGGGCGATCCGAGGCGTTCTCCGCGACCGTCTTGCTTGTCGGCGCGTTGCCCTTGTGGCCCTGGTAGGCGGAGATTCCCAGCTTCTTTCGGTAGTTCACCACCAATGTACGAGAAACACCGGCTTGATCCGCGACTTTCTGGTCCGGGATCTTTCCGAGACGATTGCGGTAGGCGGCAAGGACGGACTTGTCGGACACGGGGAACCTCTATCGGCGCGCGTACCCTACACAGATATCGGGGTGTCACGAAAAGCGTCGTAAACCGCTTTGTTCGGCATCTGACAAGATGTAAGCCGTTCATACCACTTGTCGGAAACTTACGCGGCTCTTTCTCGGCGGTCGCGTCTCAGGTCCCGCTCGCGCCGTGCACGGCGAGGAGAGAGCATGGAAGGCCGGTGACGAGCGGGTGAGCGCGTACATCGAACACGTTCATTGCCAACCCCCACTCGGGCCCCACGCCGGCCACGACGAGATCGAACCCGGCCGCCGCGGCGAGCAGCGCCGGAATGAGCGGTTGGTCCGCGGGTGGACGGTACGCGGTCAACTGGACTTGTGGGCCACGCGCGATGCGCTCGGCGACCACCCGGGCGGCCTCGGCGTGATCTCCGCCTGGAAGCAGGAGCACCCGGTGGGGCCCCATGAACCCCTTGTCGTGGAACATGCAGACCGTCTGCCGCGCGCGTTGGGCGACCTCCAGCAGCGGCCCGCCGAGCCAGGCGGTCCCCATCAGCGGGCGATGCAGGCCGAGCAGGATGAGGCCGGCGTCCTTCAGCGCGGCGACCGCGACGATGTCGCGCGCCGGTTGGGAGGAGGAGAACTCCAGGGCGTCGACGCGGGCGCCGAGCCGCCTCGCTTCCGCGGCGAGCAGGTCCGCGGCGGTGTCGACCGCCCCGTGGGGCTCCGAGGTGGCGCCCTCGGGAAACAGCGTCGCCTGGTCGTTCAACGGCGTGAGGCGCAACGCCCAGCCCCGCACGCCGGGGCCCACACACAGCGCCGCCAGGATGCGCGCCAGTCCGAGGGCGCTGTCCGGATGGGCCACGCAGGCGAGGACGGTCTCGGGCTGGGGGGAGGCCTCCGCGGTGGCCGCGAGCACCCGCTCCGGCGGCTGCAACCACCGGACGATCGGCGAGGTCACCACCGTGGTGGCGACCGCCATGACGACCAGGATCGTGAAGAGGGTGGGGGAGAGCACCCCGAGGTCGCGCCCGATGTTCAGGATCACGAGCTCCATGAGGCCGCGGGTGTTCATCAGGACGCCCACGGTCGCGCTCTCGCGCCACGAGAGCCCGCCGAGCCGCGCGGGGATGGCGGTCCCCGCGAGCTTCCCGAGCGTGGCGACGGCGACCACCAGCGCGCACCATCCCCAGAGGCTCGCGTCGGTCAGGAGCCCGATCTCCGTGCGCAGGCCGGTGAACGCGAAGAAGAGGGGCAGGAAGAGGACGACGACGAGGTCCTCCACGCGGGACACGAGCCCCCGCACTACGTGTCCCTGGCGGGGCACGATGACGCCGAAGAGGAAGGCGCCGAAGAGCGCGTGGATGCCGATGGCCTCGGCCACCGTGGCGCACACGAGGAGCGCGAGGAAGGTCGCGGCCACGGCCGTCGGCCCGATGTCCTCGACGGTCCCGTAGCGGGCGGCGACCCGCGCCAGCAGTGGGCGGAGGGCGCCCACCATCGCGGCGACGAACGCGACCGCCGCCAAGGTGGTGACCAGGCCCATCCCCAGGCTGCCCGCGCGCACGATGGCGATGGTGACGGCGAGGAGGCACCAAGCCGTCACGTCTCCCACCGCCGCGCACGTGAGCGTGAGCGCACCGATGGGGGTGCGCATGAGACCGCGCTCCGAGAGGATGCGCGCGAGGACCGGAAAGGCGGTCACGCTCATGGAAGCGCCGAGGAACATGCCGAAGGCCACGAACGGCACGGAGGGGTCGGCGAACACCGGGTAGAGCCAGACGGCGAGCACGGTTCCGAACAGGAACGGCACGACCATGCCGTACTGGCTGATGACGAGGGCGAGCGGGCCGCGGCTGCGCACGAGGCCGAAGTCGAACTCCAGCCCGACCACGAACATGAACAGGACGAGCCCGAGCTGGCTGACCGCGGAGAGCGCGTCCATGCCCTCGGGCGGAAAGATGGCCGTGAGCACGCCCGGCGCGAGGGCGCCGAGCCCCGAGGGGCCGAGCAGGATGCCCGCGACGATCTCCGCGACCACCAGCGGCTGGCCGATCCGGCGGAACGCCACCCCGGTCAGGCGGGACACCGCGAGGATCACGGCCATCTGCACGAGCAGCAGGGCGAGGGCGCTCAAGTGCAGCCCGCCAGCGTCGATGGTCGGCACCGGGGGCAGCGGGTGCGGCCCCGGACCGTCCCCGAGCTGAAGGACGCCCCAGGCGGCCGCCGCGAGCAGGAACAGCCCGATCGCCAGGCGTGCGGGGCTGCTCACTGGCTTCAAGCCGACCTCCACCACGAGCGCGCGGCCTATCCCGACGAAAGCCCGGTAGGGCACCCCGCCGGAATCACACCTACGGCGCGGTGATCCGGCCTACCGGGTGCTGACCGTGCCGGCCGGCCAGTCGATCTCGGCGAAGGGCTCGTAGAGGCCCTCCTCGTCCACGTCGCGCGTGTCGGTCCACTCGAGGAAGCCGCCGATGTAGATGTTCATCGTCACGTCGTTCCGGCCGTTGTAGACGGAGCCCGGGTAGTCGTGGACGTACACCTCGAAGACGCCGTCTTCGGGAGCATCGATGTTGATGTTCTCGGGGCCGGTGCCGGGGATGTCGTCGATGTCGAGCACGGGGTTGTCCGAGCTGTCACCGCGGGCGCCCCAGTCGAGGCTCGAGTAGCTACCGGCGCAATTGGCGTAGTAGCAATCACCGTCGGTGGTGCGCGACCCGCCCGGGCGGAGGAGGTGGAGATCCATGTCGTCGCCGCTGCGGGTCCAGAAGATCTCGATCCAGAGATCCCCGGAGGGGATGGCCTCGAGCGTCGCGGTGCAGGGCTCGGAGCGCTCACCCAGCTCGTTGGTGACGACCAGCTCGGCCTGGTAGATGCCGACGAGGTCCGGCGTGAAGCCGCTGCGGTTGGCGCCGCCGGAGGGCATCCGCGCCGTCGAACCGCTGGGGCTGGTCACGAGGGTCCAGGTGTAGTCGGTGATCGCGAAGCCGCCCGGATCGTAGGAGGCGTTGCCCTTCCACGTCGTGCGCTCGTGGATGGCCTCGACCACGGGGGGGTCGGCCTCGCAGACGGCGATCGGCTGATCGCCGGCGCCGACGCCGTTGAGCGTCGCGAACTTCATGCCGAGGGGGTCGTTGCTCCCGACCTGGAGCTGGCCCTCCCACGCCTCGCTGTCGTCCGGGGTGAAGGTGACGGTGACCGTGGCGTCGTCACCCGGCTCGAGCAGGATCGGGAGGTCCGAAGCGGTGTAGGAGAACACGGACTCGGTCAGGGACAATGCCGTGACCTCGAGCGTGGCGCCGCCGGTGTTGCGGAGGGCGAAGTCGGCCTCGGCGCTCTCCCCGACGAGGACGAACCCGTAGTCGTACGCGTCCGGCTCGATCGTCAGCTCGGGCATGAGCCCACCGCCGTTGAGCGTGACGATGTGGGGGGAGTCCGCGTCGTCGCTCAGGACGGCGGCCTCGCCGAAGTCCTCCTCACCGGTGGCGGTGTAGGTGACGACGACGTCCATCGAGTCGCCCGGCTCGAGCCGACCCGCGTCGAAGCTGGTGACCGCGAACTCGGCGCCGTCGATCTGCACGTCGGTGATGGACGCGACGATGTCGCCCACGCTGGTGATGGTGAAGGCCTGGGCGATCTCGGCGCCCGCCTCACCCGTGCCGAAGAAGAGCGCGGTGGGATCGACCTCGATCTGCGGGCCACCATCCTCGTCTTTCTTGAGCGCGTCGATCCCGTAGTCGGGCGCGCAGGCAATGGCGAAGAGGGGGACGAAAAGGATCGAGCGGCGCATCCATGCCTCCAAAGCGGGCGACGGAGAGACGTCCGCCGCGGCGCGCAGCGTAGCATGAGCTCTCTGGTTTCGGCATGGAAATCGCCCACCTGGGTGAGCTTTTTGCCGTGGGGAACGAGCGCCCCGGTGGGGCACGGATGTCTCACCTCCGTCGTTGCGGAGGCCGCGCGCCGGAGCCTCCGCGGGCGCCGGGATTCCAAGGGTGGTAACGTGGCCCGGAACGAAGCCGCCCGTCAGAGTTGGGCCCTACCCGGAGTTCGATAGGATGCGTCAGGTGAGCGTCGAGGAGGCGCGGGAGCTGTTGGGGAGCCCCACGCCTCCCCTGCTGGTGGATTGTCGAGAGCCCTGGGAGCACGACCTCTGCCACCTCCCGGGGGATGTCCTGCTGCCCCTGGGTGAGGTCGTGGAGCGCGCCGACGAGCTGGAGCGGGGCCGCCCGGTGCTGGTCTACTGCCACGCCGGGATCCGCTCGATCAACGCGGCGGTGCTGCTCGAGCGCGAGGGCTTCGAGACGATGAGCATGCGGGGCGGCATCGAGGCGTGGAGCCAGCGCATCGATCCGTCGGTGCCGCGCTATTGACCCTGCACCGCGCGTGACCGACCTCGAGCTCCGAACGGCGGTGCTCGCTTCGTTGTGCCCGGTCGGGATCCGCCAACGGCTGCGTCTCACGCTGTCGGGGGGCTACACGCCCTTGCAGGTGTGGGAGCGCCTCGCCCCCATGGCGCGCGCAGCGTTGGTGTCTGGAGACGAGGATTCTCCCGTTGCGGTGAGGCATGCGGTGGAGCGCGTGCAGCGCGTCCTGATGACGCTCACGGCGGAGGGGCGCGTCCGTCATCGACGGGTGGGAATGTCCGTGACGCTGAACACCAAGGGGCCCCGAGACGTGCTGGTCGACGTATTCCGCGCCACATAGTGCTTGTGTGTTCGCGCGTTGACGTGTAAGAGGGCGGCGGAGGGTCCATGGATCCACTCGCTGAGGCGCGGGCCGTCACGCTGTTGCTCGAAAACCCGAACGGCTGGGTCCACGTGTTCTGTGACGGCTCCTCGCGTTGGTCGCCCTCTCCCCCCGACGCGACCACGTATTGGGACCCGGAGGACGTTCCCGAGCCGGTCATTTGTGAGCGTCGCAGCTACCACCAGGCGCGTGGCGCCTTCTCGGCGGCGCTCAAGCGGCTGCGCGCGCGGGGCATTCGCGTAGGGTAGTCCGGGGCTCGGTCAACGTGGGCAGGCGAGCGCGCGTGTCAACGGAAGCAGGGGATCGATGCGCCGTCCGCGCCGGGCTGGGGCGTGCATCCTGCCTTGTAACGCTTGCGCACCTTCGCGGCGTTGCGTTCCACCCCCTCGAACAACCCCGTCATCGATGACCGGGTGTAGCTGTCGACCGCGCCGTCGGGCACCGACCCACCGAGCGTCGCGCGCGCCTGGTAGACGGCGAGGGTGTCGCCATCTTCGAGGGGGACGAGCAACCAACCCCCCTCGTTGACGGTGACCGCCTCCGCGGCGTCGAAGCGCTCGGTGTCCGTGCGGGCGCGTGCCTCGGCGAGGAGGTCGGAGCGGAGGGTCCAGGCGCGCTCCCACACCCCGGAGGCCGTGGCGAGGCGGGCGTTGTTGGTCAGGGAGATGACCCAATGCCGATCGTTGAACGGCCAGGGCAGATCCAGGCGTTGGTAGAGCCGCTTGGGGGAGGCCCACGCCCCCTGCAACGCGACCTCGGTGAGGCTCTCGATCTCGGCGGAGAGCCGATCGTCGGTGAGCGAGAGCCAGGCCTCCTCCCGGGTGAGGTCGAGGACACCCACCCCGACGACGGTGGAGGCGGGCTCGCCGGGGAACGTCCGCCGGGCGACCTTGCCCGCGGCTACGTCCTCCCACACGCGCGCGTCCAGGGCGGGCGGTGGGAACGTGGCCGTGGTCGTCACGGTCGGGGCGACGGCGGCCCACACCGCGGCGAGCGCGCCGGCGGTCATGTCGAGTGCGTCGGCCATGGGTCCTTCGGGAACACCCGCTCCTACCACGTCCATCCGGGTGGAGCCCCCAAGGGGCCTGCAACGAAGGGGGCCCCGCCGCCCGGTCGTCCGGACGGGCGGGGCCCGTTCATGGTGCGGGCGCGGGGGCTCTCCCCCGGGCCCGTCGGCGCTCAGTCGACGTTCTCGACGTCGTCGAAGCTGCCGCGCTCGGGGAGCGGGCGGTCACCGGCCTTCCGGGCCTCGCCGATGGAGAGCCCGTAGGTGTCGTAGGCCGTCGTGATGACCACGCCATCTCCCTCCCGGGTGAAGGCCGCGGGCGACACGCCGACCACGAGGTCGTCGAACGCGATGCTCCCGACCACGTTCCCCGAGTCGAGGTCGAAGGCGAAGGCCTCCGAGCCGAAGCGCTCGAAGTCGTAGCCCGTCACCACCAACAGCCCGGCGCCGCCCTCGGTGCCCGGCACGTAGGTCAGCGGGCCACCGACGAGGTCGTTGGCGCCGCGGTCCTCCCTGGCCTCGCTCTCGTCCTCCCGCTCGTCCCGGTCGTCCTTCGGCTCCTCGTACCTGGCGTCGGAGAGCGAGCCCTCCCAGATCGGCTCGCCGTTGTCGCCGTCGACCAGCATCACGTCCCCGTCGACGGTGGTGAACGCGATGTCCATCTTGCCGTCGCCGTTCACGTCGTCGAGCTTCTGCCCGAACAACGAGCCGGAGAACGATCCGAAGGGCGAACGCTCCATCTCGGGGGCGTTCTTGGCCTTGCCTCCGGCATCGATGGTCCACCGCTCCGTTCCGTCTTTCGCGTCGAGCAGGGTGACGTGCCCGGCGTCCTCGCCGCTGCGCCCGCCGAAGGCCACGCCGCCCTCGATGATCTCGAGCCAGACGGAGTCGTTCTGCTCCGACTCGATGTCCCACAGGAGCGTGCCCTCGCCGTCGAGGAGCGCCACGTGGAACGGCCCGATCCGGCCGAGATCCCCGTAGGCCACCTCGTCCGTGCCGTTGCCGTCGATGTCACCGATGTTGATCTGGGAGATGTCGCAGGTCGCGATCTCCGTCTCCCAGAGCAGCTTGCCGTCGAGGTCGTAGGCCATGACCCCGCAGGCTTCGCCTTCCTTCGGCGTCTCGTAGCCCCCTTCGCGCTCCTCCTCGGAGCCGCGCACCGGCTCCCTCTCCGAGTCCGGCTGCTGCCGCTCCTCCCCCATGCGGAACGCGAAGTGCGACACGACGATCTCCTGCGTCCCGTCGCCATCGAGGTCCGCGAACTTCGCCTCGGCCAGCCCGTGCGGCGTGGTCACGGAGAACAGCGTGTTCCCCTGGTCGTCGAAGGCCTGGAGCACGCCCGCGTCCTCCCCACGCCACGCGTACCCGCTCACGACGAAGTACCCGGGGTTGCCTTCCTCGTGCTTCGCCACGTCGATGCCCGTGACAACCGCCGGTCCCTCGCCCTCCAACATGCCGTCGAAGATCCGCTCCCCGTCGGCGCCGATCACCGAGACGTTGCCGTACACGTCCCCGGTGATGGTCTCGGCCGCCCCGTCGCCGTCGAGATCGCCGGCGGCGACCGCGTGGTTCATGCCACCGGCCGACCAGGTGTCGATCTCCTCGCCCGAGTCGGCCGCCACGGTGTGGACGACGGCGTCTCCGCCCGCGATGTAGAGGGTGTTGCCCTCTTCGCGGCCTTCCATGCCCTCGAGCACGACGTACCCCTGCGCGGGCACGACGGTCCCGAAGCGCCAGAGCTCGTTCGGTCCTTCCGGGCCGATGCTCCACGCGATCGTCGGCGCCTCGCCCTTCGGAGCCTCCGCGTACCCGAGGCCCGTGATCACCTCGTCGGCGCCGTCACCGTCGAGGTCGAGCGCCTCGATCATGTAGGCGTGGCCGTCGAGCGGCGCGTTGAAGAGCTCGTTTCCGTCCCTTCCGTACGCATACAGGGTGGTGCGGTCGTTCCCGTACGCACCCACGAGCAGGGCGTTCTGGTCGCCCAGATCCGTGACGACGAGGTGCTCGATCCGCCCCTCGATGGCGATCTCCCGGTCGATCCGGCCCTGGGGGTCGAGCGTCAGGAGCCCGTCGGACGTTCCCAGGATCACGTTGTCCTGGTTGTCGCCGTCGAGGTCGTACAGCGCGGTCGTGTAGATCCGATCCGCCGGCACGTTCGTCTCGTAGAGGGTCTCCCCGCGGAGATTCACGGCGGCGATGCTCATCTCGCCCTTTCGGCCCTCCTCACGGCCCTCCTCGCGGCCCTCCTCGCTCCCCGGGCGCTGCGTGGCCGGGTCGTCGTAGTCGTCACGCGGCAGGGCCTTCTCCTCCTCGCCCTTCCCGTCGTGCATGGCCATCAGGGCGTTCTTCTCGGAAGGACAGAGGCCGTAGCCCTCCTTCTCCGCCTTGGAGCTACCGATCAGCAACAGATCGCGACCCTCGGCCGTGTCGAGGTTCCCCGACTCGACGATCATGGGCGTGAACCCGATGTCCGCCTCCCACAACTTCTCGCCGGTCTTGCCCGAGTAGGCGGTGGTGCCGCCGCTCGGGAAGAAGTCGGGGACATCGTCGTCATCGGCGTTCAAGAACGCGAAGTCACAGGCGTTGCCCTTGCTCTCGAGCTCGACGGTGTAGACGAGCTGGCCCGACTTGCCGTCCACCACGTGGATCCGGTCGGCGCTGTCGAGTACGAACAGGTTGCCCTCCGCGGCGCGCATCTCCCGGACGTGGACGCCCATGAAGCGGAGCTTCTCCGCCTGCTCGGCCTCGTCCTTGCCTTCCTTCCCTTCCTTTCCGTACTTCTCCTCGTCCGCCTTCTCGGACTTCTCCGGTTCGCCGGCCTCGGTGGGCTGGCGGCCCTGCTCGTACGTGTTCTCGACGGCCGGGAGCTCGAAGGTCCAGAGCGGCTCCTCGCCGCGTCCCTTCGCCACCACCGCGTTGCCGCCGTAGAGCAGCTCGTTCGTGCCATCCCCGTCGAGATCCACGGCCCGCACGGACCAGGCCGCTCCGTAGCCCTTCTTCACGAAGCGCTCGTCGAAGACGCCCATGGCGCCGATCTCGGCGTTCGGATCGATCTTGTCCGGCCCTCCCATCTGTTCCGGTTCACTCGCGCCACCGCCGGCCGGACTCGCGGCCGCTTGCTGGCTGGCCCAGGGCGTGTCGTACCCGCAAGCGGTCAGGCCCCCCAGCAGGAGCAACCATCCCCACCGCGGGGTCGGTTGGCACCTCGTCGACATCCTACGCATCGCGTTTCCCCCATCAGGACCCCTTCGACCCTTCGGCGGGCGAGACGATTCCGAGCGTTTCAACTGGTGTATCGCCGTTACGACGGGGGCGCTGCCAGAGAGCGGCCGTCTTTACAAGGCCGTGCCCGTTCGATAAAGGCCCGGGCCCCGCGAACCCGCCGATCCGCCCTTGCGGCATCGGCTCGCGGCACCGGAGCATCATGGCGACCCTGACCCTCCCCGAGATCCCCAAGGACTACGACGCGGCATCGATCGAGGCGCGCTGCCGCAGCCTCTGGGAGGAGAGCGGGATCCACCGCTACGACCCCGACGCCCCGGGGGAGGTGTTCTCGGTCGACACGCCGCCGCCCTACGTGAGCGCGGCACATCTGCACGTCGGGCACGCGATGTCCTACACGCAGGCCGAGATCATCATCCGCTACCAGCGGATGAAGGGTCGCAAGGTGTTCTACCCGATGGGGTTCGACGACAACGGCCTCCCCACCGAGCGCTACGTCGAGAAGACCTACAACATCAACAAGCGCCTCACCACGCGCGCCGCGTTCCGGGCGCTCTGCCTCGAGGAGACCCGGAAGGGCGCCGCCCAGTACGAGGAGCTCTGGCGTGGGCTCGGGCTCTCGGTCGACTGGACGCTCCGCTACTCCACGATCGACGATCACTGCCGCCGCACCGCGCAGAAGTCGTTCCTCGACCTGTTCGCGAAGGGGCGCCTGTACCGCTCCAACGAGCCCGTCCTCTGGGACGTGCACTTCGAGACCGCTCTCGCCCAGGCCGATCTCGACTCGATGGCCCGCAAGGGGAAGCTCCACGACGTCGCGTTCACCGCCGCGGCGGACGGCTCGCCGCTCGTCATCGCGACCACGCGGCCCGAGCTCATCCCCGCGTGCGTGGCGCTCTACCACCACCCCGAGGACGAGCGCTACGCCCACCTCAAGGGCACCACCGCGGTCGTGCCGCTGTTCGGCCACGAGGTGCCCATCCTCACGGACGAGACGGTGGATCCCGCCTTCGGTACCGGCCTCATGATGGTGTGTACCTTCGGCGACGGCGAAGACGTCCGCAAGTGGAAGCGGGACAAGCTCGCCACCCGCCTCGTGATCGGGCCCGACGGCAAGATGCTGCCGTCGGCCGGTGAGTTCGCGGGGTTGACCGCCGAGCTCGCGCGCAACGCGATCGTCAAGGCGCTCGTGGACGCAGGCATCCACCGCGGCTCGACCAGCGTCGAGCAGAACGTGTCGATCGCCGAGCGCTCCGGCGTGCCGGTCGAATTCAACATGGCGCCGCAGTGGTTCATCCGCGTGCTCGACATCAAGCCGCAGATGCTGGCGCGCAGCGCCGAGCTGAATTGGAACCCGCCGTGGATGAAGGTGCGCCTCGATCATTGGATCGAGGGCCTGAAGTACGATTGGAACATCTCCCGTCAGCGCTTCTACGGCGTGCCGTTCCCGGTTTGGTTCTGCCAGGGGTGCAACGAGCCCGTCCTCGCCGACGCGGCCTCGCTCCCGGTCGACCCCGTCGAGGAGCCCTGCCCCGTGGCGAAGTGCCCGAAGTGCGGCGGCGCCGAGTTCCGCGGGGAGACCGACGTGATGGACACGTGGATGACCTCGTCGCTCACTCCGCTCATCAACGCCAATTGGGCGGACACCCCCGGTCGCAAGGGCGACATGTCGCTCCACCCGATGACCGTCCGCGTGCAGGCCTTCGAGATCATCCGCACGTGGCTGTTCTACACGCTCATCAAGAGTGACGCCCATCTCGACACGATCCCGTGGAAGGACGTGATGATCTCGGGGTGGGGCCTCAACGAGAACGGCAAGAAGATCAGCAAGACCGACCTCGAGAAGTTCACCGACAAGGACGGGTACAACCGCTACGAGCCGTTCGGTGTCATCCACAAGTTCGGGGCCGACGCGCTCCGCTACTGGGCCGCGGGGAGCCACCTCGGCCACGACATGCGCTTCAACGAGAAGGACGTGAAGGACGGGCGCAAGCTCGCCGTCAAGCTCTGGAACGCCGCGCGCTTCGTGCTGATGCAGATCGAGGGCTTCGATCCCGAGGCGCCCCGCCCGACCTTCGCCGAGCGGCAGCCCGAGGATCGTTGGCTGCTCACCGAGCTCAACAAGATCGTGCCCGTTGTGAGCGAGGGCTTCGAGTCCTACAACTACGCCGTGGCGCTCGAGTCGGTGGACCGGTTCTTCTGGGCCACGTTCTGCGACGACTACCTGGAGATGGTGAAGCACCGTTTCTGGAAGCCGGAGCTCTACTCGGAGGAGGCCCGGGTCTCCGCGCGGGCCACCCTCTGGGAGGCGCTCCGTGTCATCCTCGGGTTGTACGCGCCGTTCGTCCCGTTCACGACGGAGGACCTCTACCAGGTCATCTATCGGCCGGTCGAGGGGACGGTGTCCCTGCACGTGACCCGCTTCCCCGAGTTCGACGCCGAGCGTACGGCCGAGGTGCCCGAGATGCTCGTCGTCGGCGGCATCCTCCGCGCGGTGCGCCAGCTCCGTACCGAGGCACGCCTCTCCCAGACGCGCGCGCTCGAGGCGGTGGTCGTCGACCTCTCGGCGGCTTCGCCGGAGCTGGTCGAGGTCGTCCACGCGATGAAGGCCTCCATCCAGGCCGTGTCTCGCGCGGCCGAGGTGCGGCTGGAGTCCGCCACCTTCGCGACCGACGTCGCGGGGCTGACGGTGGGGATCGTGGCCGGGGAGCTGCCGGAGAAGGCGCCGGCGCCGACGGCGTCCTAGCTGATGCGTCCGAGGTAGATGACGTGCCGGGGGCCCTTGCCCTCGGCGCGCGCGCGGACGCGGTGGGACTCGGGGCGGAAGCCCGCCTTCTGCAGGCGCTTCAGGAACTCGGGCGCCTCGTAGGCCGACCACACCGCGAGAACTCCGCCGCGGCGGAGCGCCGAACGCGCGCGATGGAGGCCCGCGACGGTGTAGAGGGCGTCGTTTCCGGGCTGGGTGAAGGCGTCCGGCCCGTTGTCCACGTCGAGCAGGATGCTGTCCCACGTGTCGGGGGTGGTACGCAGGACCTCCCGAACGTCCTCGACGCGGAGCGTCGCGCGGGGGTCGTCGAGGGGATTGCCCGCGAGCGGACCGAGCGGCCCCCGGTTCCACTCGACCACGGCCGGGACGAGCTCGGCCACCGTGCATCGGCCGCCGGGTGGGAGCACGCCGAGCGCGGCGCGGAGCGTGAACCCCATGCCGAGCCCCCCCACGAGGATGCGCGCGTCGGGTCGGGCGGCTCCGGTCGGTAGGGGCGAGGGGCGGGCGAGCGCCGCCATGGCCTCCTCCGACCCATGCATCCGGCTCGACATCAGGTCCTTGCCACCCGCACGGATGACGAGCTCGACCCCGCGTTGGTCGAGGGTCAGCGGCGTGCCGTCGGGGGTGGTGGAGGAGGCGAGGGTGACCCAGGGCTGCATTTGCGCTCGGTGCGACCGGCCCGACTATCCTGGCGCCCGCGGGGCCGCGTCGGGGGGCGGTGTCCTACCCCGGCTCCTCGATGCCCATCTGGCGCCGCACGCGGCCCGGCCAACGGTTGATGCGGGTCAGGAGCGTGGCGCGCTCGGCCATCACCTGGCCGATGGTGTAGGGCCGCCGCAGGTCCTCCTCGACGAGGGGCTCGGACAGCTCCCAAACGCCCAGGGCCCACGACTCGATGTCCATCGCCTCGTAGGCCAGGAGCGCATCGGCCGTGTGCGTGTAGAGGGCCGAGACACAGTCCTCGTCCCGCATGCAGCCCAGGGCCACCTCGCCCCCGGCGTAGCTCCAGACCATGCCGGTGTCCCAGCTCTCGTCCATGCCCCAGGGTGCGAAGTCGAAGCGGCCGTCGGCAACGTCGCGATACACGAAGTAGTCGTTGACGTTGTACGGGTACCCGTCCTTGTTGCCGATGGCGATGCTGTACGCCCAGAAGTCCAGGAACGACTCCATGTCGATGACGGTGTCGGCCTCCTCGAGGAAGGCGGCGGGGGGCGCGCCGGCGAGGGTCTGTTGGACGGTCTCGAGCGCCGCGTAGTCGCCCACGCCCGTCACGAGCTCGAAGTAGGACAAGCCGTGGCGGGTGAAGTCCGCGTAGTCGTTGCCCTCCCACAGATCGCCGGAGCCGTCACTGTAATGGCGGTCGAGCAGGTGGTCGTCCATCGACTCGAGGTTGGTGTAGAGCCCCTGCAGCTCGCCGTTGAGGGACACCCGAGCGTAGCTCACCCGGGGCACCAGCAGGCCCATCTCGGTGAACAGCGCGTAGCCGATCATCTCCTTGGACTGCGTCGGATCGCCCACCATGTTGTTCAACGTGATCCGCTCGAGCCCGGCGAACTTCTGGCCGACCACGAACGCGTTGAACTTCACCTTGAAGGCAGGCTTGCCGTCGAAGTCCTGGTAGCTGGAGCTGCCCTTGAGCCGGATCCCGACCTGCTCGAACAGTTGGCCGTTGACGGTCACCTTGCCTTCGACGTACGTGAACGGATCGACGCGGAGCGACTGGATGGCCCCACGCGAGAGCTCGAGCGCGATCGTCTGCACGACGCCGGGGTCGTAGAAGGCCTGGTACGTGGCCTCCTCCACCGCTTCGGAGTCGTCGGTGTCTTCGGGTTCGCCGGTGTCGTCGGACCCGGGAATCACCTCTTTCCCGGTATCACCTATCGGCGGTGCCTCCGTGTCGACGAGGCTCGTATCGCCGCTGTCCGACCGGAGCGAAACAGTGCCAGGGCCACAGGCCAACAGCGCGGAGAGCAGGAGCATGGGCCGGTCCGGTCAAGAGGGGAGCGACATGGTACACGCTTGCCGCATGACCTGGCGCGTCCTTCCCATTCGGACCGTCCCGAAACCGTCCCGAAACGCGGGCGTTCCCGACAGGCGGGCCCCGACGATGCCGGGGCCCGCGCCGGTTCACTTCTCCTTGTCCTCGCCCCCCTCGGCGCGTTTGCCCGCCTCGATGAGCTCGCGTACGCGCTGTCCGCCCTTGTGGCCGATCTCCGCGTATCCTTCGGAGCCGAGCTCCTCGCGGCGCTTCTCGCCGCCCATGCGTCCGGCCTCCCGGACCGTCATGCTGCCGCGATCCTCGTCGCTCTTGGGCGCGCTCACGCCCTTGTCCTGGTCCTTCGGCATCGCTGTCCTCCCTCGTTGGTGTCGGGCGGATCACGCCCGTGTCGGTCGTGCGGGGCCTAGCTCTTGTCCTCTTCGCTCTTGCGACGCCCCTCGGCTTCCTTGCCCTCTTCGATCAGCTCGCGGACCCGCTGGCCGCCCTTGTGTCCGATCTCCGCGTAGCCTTCGGGCCCGAGCTGCTCCTTGCGCGCCTCGCCGCCCATCCGTCCGATCTCGGCGTAGCCCTCGTGTCCGAGCTGCTCCTTGCGCGTCTCCCCGCCCTTCTTGCCGATCTCCGAGAAGAACTCCGACCCGCGCTCCCGAGCCACGGTCTCGCCGCCCTTCCTCCCGATCTCCGCGTAGCCTTCGGAGCCGAGCTCCTCGCGACGCTTCTCTCCGCCCAAACGACCGGCCTCGCGGACCGTCATGTCCCCTTCGCCGCGCCCCTTCTTGTCCTGTGGCATTGCTCCTCCCCTGTGGCCTGCCATCCAGCGGCACGGCCTCTTTCGTGTCCTTGGGTAGTCATTACAGGGGAGGGTTCAACGTGGACGCCAGCCGTGTGGCACACCTCATGACAGACGCGCGGTTTTCGGCCCAGCGCCACGTGCCCACGTTGCCGGCTACACTCCGGGCGGAGGTGGTGATGCTGCTCGTGCTCCTGTTGGTCGGATGTCCCGCGCCCGAGGACGGAACGGTGGACGACACGTCCGAGACGACCGACACGGGCGGGGTCCCCGGGCCCGCCGGCCCGTCGCGCATCGAGGCCTCGTGTGCTCCGGACGACGGCCACGCCACCCTCCTCGTCGTGGGGATGGAGGAGGCCACCTGCGACAGCCCGTTCGACGGCGTGCCGCACGTCCGCATCACCCTCTGGGAGGGCACCGAGTGGCCCGTCGTGCCCGGCACCTACGCCTTCGACGAGGGCTCGGGCACCGCCTGGTACCTCGGTGAGCGGGGCATCGCCGAGGAGCACGCCCGCTCCGGGTCGGTGACGATCGACACCGCCACGGGCGGCACCGTGCGCGGTACCTACAGCGTCGAGCTCGACGGCGGGGAGACCGTGGCGGGGGCGTTCGAGGCGATGGCGTGCGAGACGTCGACGATGTGCGGATAGGCGGGCTCGAGGTGTCCGACCCCGGAAAGGCGGAGTCACCACCCGATCCACCCTTGACGATCGCACCCCGCGCGTGCACGTTAGAGGCGGACTCGGCGTCACGTTCCCCGTGGCGCTCTTTCCCTACCGGGGGCGTACCGGTTTCGACGGGGTACTGGAAAGCCGAAGGGCGTGGCAAGGTGCGGGTCGCCTCTATCGATCCAAATGTAAGCTGCCAACAACAGCAACCACTTCAGCGAGGCCCTCGCGGCTTAGTTGAGGTCCGGGGGGCATAGCGACCCCCCGGTGTCCGGTTGAGCGTGATCGCACTCTTCTGGGCATATTTCAGATCCGCAGCAGACCCGGGGCCGAGCACCCGCCGGGCGAGCGAAGTTCAAACAGGAGGCTCTGACGGTGATCAAAGATCACGACACTCGCCGATGAGTTTTCGGCAGGCCACGTATCTCTGACTCTAGAAGGTGCTTCGGACGCGGGTTCGACTCCCGCCGCCTCCACCATTTTTTCGGAAAGCGTCCAATGAAAGGACCTTTCCAGCGACCCGGTGTCCAGCAGGGACACGCGGGGACACGCAGGATCCCGTCGCGGCCTCGGAGCATATCCGGGGTCGCGACGCTCCTCGTCATCCATCCTGTCCCGTCCCGCCCGAACTGCGCGATCGTAGACCACGGTGGGACACCTCCGCCTTCCTCGTCGAGGTACTCGCTACGACCCCGAGAACCTCGCGCTCGTCGAGGCCTGGTTCGTGGACCGGTTCGTCGCGACTCCCATCCGGTCAAGGTTCGTCTCCAAAGCCACTTCGCCTTCGTCCGCCTGCCTTCCGAAAGTCCATGCGGTACGACGAGATGTTCGACTCCCGGGCCCAACGTTCATCACCGGCAGCGAGGCCGCGGGTTCTGCAGGCAGTGCGGCGGCCGGCGGATGGCGGCGACCACGGCCTGGTGGATCAACCGGGTGATCCCGCACGTCTCGCGCGGGCGTGACGGCCCCCGCGCGGTAATCCGGCGTGATGGCCCGCGCGGGTGTGTCCATGCATGCAGTAGAGTCCGCGCGATCCGGTGGGGCGGTCGTCGGCGCGGTCGGCGTCGACGGGTTCACGACCCTCTCCGGAACGGAGCCCTCGTGCGCCTGCTTCCCCTCCTCCTGCTCGCCTCCGCGCTCCCCGCATGCACACCGGGGGCCACCTGCGGCGCGGGCACCGAGTTGAAGGATGGGGTGTGCACCTCCACCGAGACCGACGCGGACACTGACGCCGACACCGACTCGGACACCGACGCCGACACCGACTCGGACACCGACGCCGACACCGACTCGGACACCGACGCCGACACCGACTCGGACACCGACGCCGACACGGATGCGGACACGGATGCGGACACCGACGCTGACACGGATGCCGACTCGGACGCCGACTCGGACGCCGACACGGATGCCGACACCGACGTCGAGCCGGTCGACGCGGACGGCGATGGTTCGGACGCCGATGTCGACTGTGACGACGGCGACGCCGACGTCCACCCCGGCGCCACGGAGCGGTGCGACGCGGCGAACGTCGACGAGGACTGCGACGGCGCCGCGGACGACGAAGACGCATCCCCCACGGGCACGACCGCCTGGTACGACGACGACGACGGGGACGGCTACGGGGAGGGCGGCGCCCGGACCGCGTGCGACGCCCGCGTCGGCGAAGTCGCGGCGGCCGGCGATTGCGACGACGACGATGCCGCCGTGCTCGCCGATCGGACCTGGTACCAGGATCTCGACGGCGACGGGTACGGCAACGCGTCGGTCACCCGGGGCGGCTGCACCCCGCCGAGCGGCTACATCGCCGACGGTACCGACTGCAACGACCTGAGCGCCTACCTCAACCCGGGCGCGACCGAGACCTGCGACGCCATCGACAACGACTGCGACGGGGCCATCGACGACGCCGATGCGAGCCGCGACGCCTCGACGGGCACCGAGTGGTGCGGCGACGCCGACGGCGACGGCCACTACGCCGACGTGACGACGGCGTGGGCCTGCACCGTCCCCTCCGGCTACGCCGCCTGCGCCTCGATCGACGACTGCGACGACGGGGACGCGTCGGTGAGCCCGTCCGCGCCGGAGGTGTGCGAGAACGGGGAGGACGACAATTGCGACGACTCCGCGGGCGCGTGCGCGTTGACCACGGCCACCGCGAGCACCGCCGACGCCCGGTTCGTCGGCGAGGACGGCGTGGACTACGCGGGCGTCGCGCTGGCGCTGTCGGACCTCGACGGCGACGGCCGCGACGACGTGCTCATCGGCGCCTCCAACGCGGGGGCGTCCTCCAGCGGCAACGGCGCCGTCTACCTCTTCACCGGCAGCGACTTCTCGGGGACCATCGACCTGTCCACCTACGACCGGAAGTGGACCGGGGCGGCCGCCGGCTCGTATTTCGGAACCAGCGTGGCGGGCGTCGGGGACGTGAACGGCGACGGCTTCGAGGACGCCGTGGTGGGCGCGCTCTACTACAACAGCCTCCGCGGCTACGCCGAGCTCTACCAGGGCGGGACCACCCTCCCGACCACCGGCACCACCGTCGTGAGTGGAACAGCGGCCACCAGCCTGTGCGGCAAGGCGGTGTCCGGCGGCGCCGACATCGACGACGACGGGATCGACGACTACACCGTGAGCTGCACGGGCGACGGGACCGGCAAGGTGTACGTGAAGACGGCGTCCGGCACCGACACGCTCCAGGGGGTCACCACCGGGGAGGAATTCGGCCGGAAGACCGAGGTCGTCGACTGGAACGGCGACGGCATCGGGGACGTGTTCGTGTTGTCCGACGGGCCCGGGCGACTGTACGCCTTCGAAGGCCCCATCACCACCTCGTTGACGAGCGCCTCGGCCGACAGCTCGGGCTTCGCCGGGATGTACCTGCTCTCCCGCATCGGCGACATCGACGACGACGGCTACGAGGATCTCGCCTACTCCAACTCGACCGCGAGCGTGTCCCTCATGGGGGGCGGCGCCGCGCCGGTCGTCGGCGGCAGCCTGGGCTACATCGACGGGTTCACCTGGGTCAGCTCGGTCTCCGGGGCCGACATCGACGGGGACGGGCGGTCCGATCTGCTCGTGGGCGACTACCTCGATCGCACGGGCGCCTCGAACGCCGGGGCGGCCTGCATCGGCTACTGGCCCCTCCCGCGGGTGGGCAACAAGTCGGACCTCGAGCTCCTGTACGGCACCACCTCGGCCCTCCACCTCGGCGAGACCGTACTCGCCGGCGATGTGAACGGCGACGACATCGCCGACGTGCTCGCGGGCACCACCTACGAAGGGTCCGGCGGGGGCATGGCCGGCGGCGTCTACTTCTGGTACGGAACGTCGCTGTAGCGACCCCGATCCCGTCTACTCCGTCGCCGCCCGCATCCCCTCGACCCCGCGCTCGCTCCCCCGCCGCCCCGTGACCATCCGGTAGAGCACGGGCACCACCACGAGCGTGCACGGGTGCCATTCATCTACGAAGATCTTAGTTGACTCTCAACTAAGATCTTAGTATGAAGGGGCATGATGCGAACCTCCGAGGATCTCCGGCTCCTCACCGCCGCCGAGCTCGAGCTGATGCACGTGCTCTGGGACCTGGACGAAGCCACCGTGCAACAGGTGCTCGACGGGCTGAAGGGCGCGAAGCGCGCGTACACCACGGTCGCGACGTTGCTGAAGATCCTCGACGACAAGGGCTTCGTCACCGCGCAGAAGGACGGCCGGAAGCTCACGTATCGTCCCACCGTGGGCCGTCCCGCCTACGAGGCGACGGCGGTGCGGGACGTGGTCGAACGGGTGTTCGCCGGAGACGCCGGCGCGCTCGTCCGCACGCTCGTCGAGCACGAGCGCCTGCGCCCCGAGGACCTCCGCGCGCTCCGCGCGCTCCTGGAGGAGGAGTGATCGGCGCCTGGTTGCTCGTCCAGATCGTCCTCGTGTTCGTCGTCGCGGGCGCGTGGGCGCTCCTCCGCCTGGTCCCCACGCACGCCGTGGTGTTGCAGCGCGTGTTGCTGCTCGGCCTCCCGCTCGCCGGGATCGGTGCGCTCACGCCGACCGAGCGGCCGTTCTCCGCACCGGCGCAGGTGTGGGCCCCCGCGCGGCACGACGCGGCCCCCACGCCCCGGATCGGCCTCCTCGCGGCGGAGCCGACCTCCCTCCCCGGCCACGCTCCCTGGGAGCTGGTCCTGGTGGCGCTCGCCACACTCCCGGCGCTGAACGCCGCCGTCGGGCTCCGCCGCCTGCTGCGCGGGTCGCGCCGCCTGCACCGGGTCCGCGGCGTCGAGGTGCGCCTCGCCCCCGCCGCGGCCACGCCCTTCGCCGTCTGGCTCGGACACCCGGTCGTCGTGCTCGATCCCGACACCGCCCTGGACGCGGAGCATGCCTCGCTCGCCGTGCGCCACGAGCTGCAACACCACCGCGCCGGTGACACCCGGTTCGCGTGGATCCTCCTCGCCCTCGGGATCGTGAGCCCGATCGCCCTCCTGTTGCGTCGCCCCTTCGCCGAGGCCGAGGAGCTCGCCTGCGACCGGGCGTTGCTGGCGCGGGGCACCCCTCTGCGCCCCTACGCGCGCGTCCTCGCCCGCATCGCCCTGCGTGCCGTCCCCGGTCCCGTCCTGGCCGCCGGAATGACCCCCTTCCTCCCTCGGAGACTCTCCATGCTTCAGAACCCCCCGGTCCGCTCCCCCCTCCGCTCGGTCGGCGCGCTCGGCACGTGCGTCCTCATCCTCGCGCTCGCGGTACCGCTCGGGTGGGCCGCCGACGGCGCGGTGCTCGACCACCGCGTCGCCCCGGCCACCTTCGAAGCCCACGCCGGGGCGCTCGAAGCCCGCGGCGCCTTCCTGGGCGCGTCCCATCCCGGCGTCGCCACGGCGCTCGATCGTCTCGTCGCCACGCCCGAGGGGAGGCGATGGGCGGTGCTGTCGCTCACCGGCGCGGAGAAGATGCGCCCCACCTTCGAGGCCCGACTGCGGGCCGCGGGGCTCCCCACCGAGCTCGCGGCCGTGCCGATGGTGGAGTCGGGCTACCGGAACCGCCGGGCCGAGTCCCTCCCCGCCTCGGTGCCCCCCCAACAACGCGGCGCCGGGTACTGGATGTTCATCGCCCCGACCGCCCGCGCCCACGGCCTCCGCGTGGACGACACCGTGGACGAGCGGCTCGATCCCGAGAAGGAGACGATGGCCGCGATCGCGTTGCTGCGCGCCAACTACGAGAACTACGGCGACTGGGGCCTGGCGCTCGCCGCGTACAACCAGGGAAACCGGGCGGTCGACGCCGCGGTGGCCGCGGAGGGCTCCCGTGACAGCTTCGTGCTCGCCGAACGCGGGGCGCTCAACGACTACGTGGCACAGGTGTACGCTGCCGCCATGGTGCTTGCGGATCCGACGTTGGTACGGTGAAGGGGGCGTCGGCATGTCGGTTTGCGGTAGCGGGTCCGTTTGGGTCACGTGTGCGAACGAAGCTGGTCCGTCGGCTGGGCCCGTTTTGCCTTCGGACGCGAACGAACCGAATGACGTGTCGACTCCTGGCCGAGTTGGTTCGCGATCGAGGGCCCGATCCCGCGCCGTGTGCGAACCAACCGGGAGAAGTGTCGACAACTACCCGTGAGTTGGTTCGCCGGCCGCCCTGCGCATCGCAACCTCCCCGCCCATGCCCACCCGCGTGAGGTGCCCGAAGGGGCGGCCGCCGCCTCGGCGGCCGGTCCCGGCGTCCGCGCCGGACCGAGGCGCTCGCGCCGAGCCCCGCAGGGAACCGACCCCCGCCGCCCCGGCGGGGGGCACGCCCGGATCCTCGCTGCGCACGGTGCTCCGGTCCGGGACCTCCCGGGCGTCGTCACCAACGCCTTCTTCGGGTAGCGAGGATGCGCGGAGTGCGCGTGCGGTGGCGCCCGCTCACTCCACCGCGGCCGCGGCATTGGCCCCCGCCACCCGGCCGCCCAGCATCACGGCGGACAACGAACCGGTGAATCCGTACTGCCCGACGAGCGAGCCGCCCGCCATGCCGGTGAGCTCGCCCGCGGCGTAGAGGCCGGGGATCGGCGCGCCGTCGGTGTCGAGGACGCGGCCCGAGAGATCGGTGTCGACGCCGCCGAAGCCCTTCGCGATCGTGACGGCCACCGGCAGCGCGTAGAATGGGGCCTGCACGACGGACCGCGCGCTGCCGGGATGGTCGCGGAAAGGATCGTCGGCCTCGTCGCGGGAGAAGGCGTTGAAGGAGGCGATCTCGGTCGCGAGGGTCCCCGCGGGTACGCCCAGCGCGTCGGCGAGATCGTGAAGGGTCCCGCCGGAGACGAGGAGGCCGGCGTCGGTCAGCTCGTCGAGCGTGTAGGCCTGCTCGGTCACCGTGTGGGTGAAGTGGGCGGTGGGCGCGACGGCGCCGTCGAACACCATCCACACGTCCCCGCCGGGCTGGGCCGCGCGCAGCGAGCCGACCGGGAACGAGTTGACCTCCGTCTCGTCGGCGAACCGCGCGCCCTCGTTGTTCACCCACGGCACGCCCCGCTGCAGGTCGACGAACATCTCCTCGGGGTCGGCCCCCGGCGCGGGCGCGCCGTGCGCGTAGATGCCGATGGCGTCGAGGTTCTGGGTGGCGGCGCCGCGCCCCTCCAGCATGGCGAGGCCGTTGCCGTCCGCGCCGGTCCAGCTCCCGTGGCGCAGGTCGAGAGCGGCAAGATCCGGCCGCTCGGTCCGGACGCGGTCGAGGTCGTGCATGAACCCGCCGGTCGCGACGATCACCGCGCGGGCGTAGGTGGTCGTGCGCACCTCGGTGTCGACGTCGCCCCAGGTCACGCCGATCACCCGCCCGTCCGCGTCCTGCTCCAGGTCCAGCGCCTCGGCCCCGAAGTGGAAGACGTCGATGGGAAGCTGTTCACCGAGGGTGTCGACCATCGGGGGCCCGTCCAGGGGGGAGACGTGGATGCGCGGCGTCGTGCCTGCCGACGGATCGGGGTTGCTGGGCGCGTCCACGACGTGGCCCATCTCCGCGAGCCAGTCGTGCACCATGGCCACGTTGTTCTCCGCGTAGTAGCGGACCCACGGGTCGCTCGCGTCCCCACCGGTGATGTCGAACCACTCCGAGAGCAGCTGGGCGGGCGAGTCGACCACCCCCAAGGTGGCCTGCCCGGAGGTGCCCGAGAACAGCAACAAGCCGCCCACCCACGCCGCGCTCCCGCCCCACACGGCCTCCCGCTCCAATACCCGCACGGAGACGCCCGCGCGGTGGGCCTCGATCGCGGCGGCGAGCCCGGCAGGACCGGCGCCGACGATCAGCACGTCGACCTCGGGCTCGATGGCGGTGCCGGTGTCGGTGTTGGTGTCGGTGTCGGTGTCGGTCACCGTGATCGGGGCCTGCGCGCCCGTGGCGACGGAGTCGACGGCAGCACAGGCGGCGAGGAGCACGGGGAGCATGTCCGCGGACTCTACACCGGATCTTGACAACGGGATTTCACGGCCCGAAAAACGCTACGCCGGCTGCGTCCGCGCCGTCGTGACCTTGTACTCCGGGCAGTCGGAGAGCCCATCCAGCGCGGGGCTCAGGAGCTGGCTGGTGGCGGTCTCCGGGAAGTGTCGGCGAGCGGGCGGGCAAGCGTGCGCGGCGGTTGCAGGTGGTCCATGCTGGGTGAATTCGTGGAGCGTCTTGTGGCCCTCGTGCCCCCGCCGCGCGCCAACCAGGCGCCGATTGACAGGCGGGCGCACGGCAGCGAAACTCCGGTCATGCGCACCCAATACGGACCCGCCCTGCTGTTCCTTTTGCTCGTGGCGTGTCACGAGGAATCGGCCGGCGCGAAGCACGGGGACACCCCGGACACCGACACTGCCGACACCGACACCGACACCGACACCGGCGCCACTGGCGAGGTCACGTCCTTCTCCCTGGAGATTGGAGAGCCGGGGACGTTGGTGTGGGCGACCTGGACCGTCGACGGACCCATCGCGGACACATCGGTTTCCTACCGCTTCGAAGGCGGCGAGTGGATGTCCACGCCCGCAAGGGACTACGAGGCCGGCGACCAGCGCCAGGTGGTCCTGGGGATCCCGGCTGCGACCTCCGTGGAGGTCTACCTGGCGGGGGCCTCGAACGGGACGGTGTGGCAGACGGACACCCTCACCATCACGACCGACGACGTCCCCGCGGATCTCCCAGCCCCGACCATGGTCTTCCACGACCCGACTCTGGCAAGCTCCGACCGATGGATCCTCGGGTCCATCGACGTCTCGGCGGGGGCCTGGTTCGACGGCCCGTTCTACTTCTTCCTCCTCGACCGCGAAGGCCGGTACGTTTGGTGGCGCAAGCTCGAGGACGTGCGGACGATGTCCCCGCAGATTGGCATCAACGGGGGCTACATCGCGCTGGACGCGACGACGACCTTCGACGCGGGGGCGGCCTCCGCCGTGCACCGGCTCACGCTCGACGGGCAGCGCGACGAGCGCTTGGACGTTCCCGGGATGATCTGGGCCTTCTCCGAGGGGCCGGACGGCACCATCTTCTACGACGCGCGCGAGTCGACGGTCGGCCCCGCACTGATGGAGCGGGCTCCGGACGGGACAATCCGGGAGATCTGGCAATGCGTCCCGGAGTTCGGGCTGCACTGCGCTTCGAACACCGTGAAGTACGATGCGGAGCGCGATTCGATCCTCTGGTCGATGTATGACCTCCACACCGTCGTCGAGATCGACCGCGACAGCGGGGCGGTGCTGCGACAGTTCGGCCAGCTGCCCGGGAGCTACACCTTCGACACGGAGGCGGTGGGCTTCCTGGACCAGCACTGGCCCAACTACACCCCGGACGGGACGCTGCTCGTGTCCACGCACCTCCCCGACGCGCCGGATCAGCAACGCGCGTTCGAGTTCGAGGTGGACGACGCCAGCGAGACCTTGCGCCTCGTCTGGAGCTACGGCGAGGGCGTCGACGAGTTTGCCTACTACGCGGGTGACGCGCATCGCGTTCCCAACGGCAACACCATCGTGAACTACGGCACGGGCGGGGCGCTCCGGGAGGTCACGCACGACGGCGAGCTCGCGTTCGAGCTCGATTGGGACTACATCTACGTGCTCGGCCACAACGAGCTTGTCGACGACCTGTACGCCCTGCTCGAGGGCCCCTAGAGTTGCGTCTCGGCCACCGTCACTACGACGGGGGGCCCGCACGGGTGTGTCGTGATCCAGGGCGTAGTCCGACGATCCAGAGCGACATGACGAGGGCGCCCAAGCCGACCTGACCGCCGGACGTGCAGCCGCAGCCTTTCGATGTCGGGTCGGAATCGGTGTCGCCGGTGTCGTCGGTGCCGTCGGTGTCGGTGTCGGTGTCGTCGTCACCCGAGTCCTGGGTGTCGCCGGTGTCGGGTGTGCCAGTGTCGTCGTCGTCACCCGAGTCTTCGGTGTCCCCGGTGTCGGGCGTGCCGGTGTCCACCTCGGCCGGGCCGTCGGTGCCGTCGCAGTCCTGGTCCACGCCGTCGGTGGTGTCGTCGGCGGCGCCGGGGAAGACGGCGCCGTCGATGTCGTCGCAGTCGGTGTAGGTGTCGTGGCCGTCGCCGTCGTCGTCCACGCCGGAGACGACGATCTCCATCTCGATGCCGAGGATGTCGCTCGGGGTGGCGAAGGTGCCGGCGTCGCGGGAATACACGGCGTATCCCAGGGCGTCGCCCCAAGAGGTGTCCAGGGCGCCCGGGGTGACGCTCGCCATGACGTCGACGCCGTAGTCGCCCGTGACCGCGATGGCGATCTGCTGGCCCGCCTCCAGGCGCACCGCGGGCGAGAGCGTGAACGTGACGGGCGCCGGGGTCTCGCTCATCGGGATTTGGAAGACGGTCGTGACGAGGGTCCAGTCGTCCGTCCCGGTGTCACGCAAATAGGCGCCCAGCTGCGCCGTGGTCCGACCCGGGCTGACGTAGATGTACATCGAGAGGGTGACCTGCTCGAGCACGACGGGCGTCTCCACCTCGTAGAGGTTCGCCTCCCAACTGTACTCGATAGGCACCTGCAGCTCGTCGCCCCCGACGTGGTCGGTGTAGGTCGCGGCGAGGGCGGCGGAGGCGAGGAGGAGCGTCATCGCGTCATGCTACCCCCGGATCGGGGATCGGCATCGACGGGAGAGCCCCCGATCGCGGGAGGCTATCGGGGGCCGACGATCCGCGAGGCTACCGAGGCGGCTACTTCCCGCAGCTCGAGGCGAGGTTCTCGGCGAGGACGCGGCCCACGATGCGGTCGAGCGTGATCCCGGCCTGCGAGCAGGCGCGCGGGGGCGGGGCTTGCGGGGGTTGACAGGCGCCGGGGCCTGCCGCATCGTTCGCCCCGCCACCTGCCTGCCGATTTCCGAGGGGAGGGTTGTCCCGATGCGCAGCTCGACTCGTTGATGGGGCGCCTCCCTCGCCTCGCCCCCGGGCTGCTCGTCGCCTGCCTTGTCCTCGGCGTCGGGGAAGCGGCGCTCCGGCTCACGCTCGGTCCGCCACCCCCGCCCGTGAAGGTGTGGATCGGGCAGACCGGCCGGGACCACTACCTCGACTTCGTCGACGGCACGGTGTCCGCGCCGTACCAGCCGGACAGCCGCACGCCGCCGTTCCCCGCGGTCGCGGCCGGGCCCCGCGTCGTGTTCGTCGGTGCGTCGAGCGTCATGGGCGGCGACGTGGGCCACGAGGCCAGGTTCTCAACGCTCGTCGGACAGGCCCTCTCCGTGGAGGCCGTGAACCTGGCCGCGCCCGCCATGGATTCCCACGACATCGCGCGGCTGGTCGACGAGTTGGACGCCGTCACGACGAGCGCGGTGGTCTACTACGAGGGGCACAACGACTTCGGCAACGCCTATTTCCAGGAGCGGTACCGCGGAGCGTGGGGCCTCGGGAACGCCCGCGCCCGGGAGGCCCTGGAGCACCTCCAGGTCTATGTCCGCCTCCGGTTGCTGCTCGCCCCTCCGGCCCGCCGGCCCGTCGGCGCGATGCGCGCTCCGCTCGTCGGCGCGCCCGGCGGGCCCCACCCTCCGCCCGGCGCCGCACCGGGACCGGCTCCGATGCCGCTTTCCGTTCCGGCTCGCCCCCCCCTCGGCGGGGGCGCGTCCGACTACGCGCTCACCGAGGCCGAACGCGCGACGATCGCGGCGCACTTCGCCGCGAACGTGCGCCTTGCCCACTGGCGCCTGGCCCGCCGGGGCATCCCCCTCGTGCTGATGACCCCCGCCTCGTCGATGTTCGTGGCGCCGACGACCGAGGGGTGCCTGCCCGGGGAGGCCCCTCTCGAGGGGTCGGTGGACTGCCCCCGCCAGCTCTGGGAGCGCGGCATGGCGCTCCGGACCTCCGATCCCGCCACCTCCGCGCGCCTCCTGGAGCGGGCCCGCGACCTCGACGCCGCCTCCGTTCGTGCGCCCCACCACGCCGCCGATGCCATCCGCGCCCTCGCCACGGAGCTCGGCGCCCCGCTGGTGGACACCGAGCGCGCCCTGCCGCGCGATGCCTACCTGGACGCGCCCGCCGAGCGCCTGTTCCGCGACCAGCTCCACTTCTCGCCCGAGGGGCACGCCGCGGTCGCGGCGCTGCTCGTGCCGACGTTGGGGGAGGTGTTGGGCCCGTATCGGTGACACGTCGCCACGTCGCAGCCGCGGGCGTTGTCTGCGACGAAGCGAGCGTCCTCCTCGCCCCGATGGGGCGAGGAGGTGTGGGCTCACCGGCTCAGGTTGCCCGTGAAGTAGAGCACGAGGAGGAGCAGGAGGATGAGGCCCGCGGGCGACCAGCCGACGAGGCCGGCCCGGGAGTGGCCCCAGCCTCCGCCGGCGAGGGCGAGGACGAGCAGGACCACGAGGATGATGGTGAGCATGAATTCTCCGGGTTCAGGTACACGTCGAGCCCGGCTCGGTCAGCACGGTCTCGTTCGGAAGGCGGGGGGTCCGAGACCCTAGATGCCGTCGACGCGGCGTTCGAGCTCCGCCCACTCCTGGTCCAGGCGCGCCTTGGTCGCGTCCCAGGTGGAGGCGTTCACGTCGTCGAGCGACTGGTAGTCCTTGATGAAGACTTCGCGCTGGGCGCGGACGTTCTTCAGCTTGGTCTCCAGCTCGGCCTTCTTCTCTCCATTGGCTTCCAACGCCCTGGCCTCGAGGTTGGCCACCTTCTTGTCGAGCTCGACGAGCTTGGTCGCGGTGGCGTGGCGGTAGTCCTCGCGCAAGGTCCGGAAGTCCGCCCGGGCGTCCGCGATCTCCTTGTCCGCTTCGGCCTGGGCCTCGCGGATGTCCTGATCGGCCTCGGCGTTGACCTCGTCGATCTTCTCGTTGGCATCGGCCTGCGCCTCGTTGACCTCCTCGTTGGCGTCCTTCGCGGTCGCCGCGATCTTGGCGTCGGCCTCGGCCTGCGCCCGGTTGGCCTCGCGCTGCATCTCGGATGCATCGTCGCCGCAAGCGGCAGTGAGGGCGATCGACAGGAGAACTGAAGCGACGAGAATGGAACGGCTCATGCGAGCTCCTTGGTTTCATCATTGACAAAGTTGGCGAGCGTCCTGGTTCAACCTTTCTTTCGATCCATGACCAACAGGACGACGCCGCCAGCCAGCGCCACCACACCGAGAATGGGTGGGATGGGCAGACTCTTCTTCTTGTCGACCGAAATCTGGAGCGGCCCTGCGTCCACGACCTTGTCCGGGTAGACCACGGTGAGGCCTCCGTATGCGAGGCCCACGATGCCGAGGACGATCAAGAGGATGGCTGCGATTTTCATTGGGTCGGAATAAGAGGAGCGTCCGGGCCCGCCAGCCGACGAGATGGATGGTGACATTTCGAAGGGAACCACCCGAGACCCGTACACCAGGTGACCTCCCATCGGCGGGGGAGTGTGTAGATTCCGCTGCCGACCAGGCGCTTCGCCAACGTTGGCAATGCCAGACCACCGCCGGACCAATCGGCGAAACGGAGAACGCAACATGGGCAACACCACGGATCGCGGCGAAGGCGCCGCGGAAGAGCTCGGCGGCAAGATCAAGAAGGGCGTCGGCAAGCTCATCGGGAACGAGCAGATGGAGCTCGAGGGCAAGGCCAAGGAGCTGAAGGGCCAGGCCCGTCAGGAGGTCGCCAAGGCCAACGAGCGCACGAAGGGCAAGGTCGAGGAGGTCGTCGGCGCGGTGAAGAACCGCATCGGCGCCGTCATCGACAACGAGCAGATGCAGGCCGAAGGCAAGCTGAAGGAGCTCAAGGGCAAGGCGCGCCAGGACGTCAACAAGTAGCGCCCATGGGGCCGGCTCGCGCGCTCACCGGGCGCGTCGGCCGGCCCCAACGTGGCTACCGGCCGAGGAACGAGCGGATGAGCCCCCCGACCTCGGTCGGCCGGCTGTAGTGGACCGCGTGCGCCCCGTCGGGGACGAGCGCGAGCTGCCCGAGCGGGAGCATCCGCGACACCCTGGCGGCCCAGGGGACGGTGACGATGTGATCGCGGCCACCCTGGATGACCAGCGCCGGTACCCGGAGGTGGGGGAGTCGTGCCGCGATGTCGTCTTCGAGCGCATGCCGGCTGGTCGCGATGAAGCGACGGAGGCCGAAGCGCAGGTAGTCGAAGACCAGGATGGGAAGTAGCGACAACGGCTCGCGGATCGCGGCGCGGAGCAGTGAACGCCAGAAGTGATTGCGGGTGGCGGGATCGAGTGTCGGGGCGATGAGCACGAGTGAGGTGGTACGCTTCGGATCCCGTTCGGCCAGCGCGGCGATGACCTGGCACCCCATGGAGTTCCCGATCAGGATGACCTCCGCCGGGGCGAGGCCGCGCCCATGGAGAAAGCCGGCGAGCGCGTCGGCGAGGGCCGGTACATCGAGCGCGTCGTGCGGACCCCGGCTGCCCCCATGCCCTGGGAGATCGGGCGCGACACAGCGGAAGCTGCCCGCCAGCTCCCGCATGAGCGGGACGAAGTAGCGGCTCGATACCCCGATGCCGTGCACGAACACGAGCACCGGGCCCGCACCGATGTCGCGGAAGCAGAGACCGGCTTCATCGGCGACGAGCGGCGCGCGGAGGGCATCCACGGGGATGGATCAGCGCCGCGACGGGCGAGGGGGGACCGGCGCCGGGCGGACCTTCCAAACGTCGCGACAGTAGTCCCGGATGGAACGATCGGACGAGAAGCCGCCCATGCGCGCCACGTTGAGGATGCAGGCGCGTGTCCAACCCGCCCGGTCGGCCCAGGCGGCCGAGACCGCCTCCTGGCTGGTGACGTAGGAGCGGTAATCTGCCAGGACCAGGAACCGGTCGCGATCGAGGAGCGTGGCGAGGAGCGGGTCGAGGACGCCCGGCTCGGAGGGGGTGCAGTCCCCGAGGATCTGCAGCGCGCGCTGCAGCTCGGGGTCGTGGGACAACGTCTCGCGCGGAGGCGTTTTCCAGGCGACGACCTCCTCGACGGTCAAGCCGAACAGGAAGAAGTTCTCGGCGCCCACCGCCTCGCGGATCTCGATGTTGGCCCCGTCGAGGGTGCCGATGGTGAGCGCGCCGTTGAGCGAGAACTTCATGTTCCCGGTGCCACTGGCTTCGAGGCCGGCGGTCGAGAGCTGCTCGGAGAGGTCCGCCGCCGGGTACACGCGCTCGCCCACCTTGACGTTGAAGTCGGGAACGAAGACCACCCGCAACACGTCCCTGGAGATTGGATCCTGCCGCAGGGTCTGGGCGAGGCCGTGGATGGCACGGATGATGAGCCGGGCGAGGTAGTACCCGGGAGCCGCCTTGCCGCCGAAGACGAACGTGCGGGGGGTGATGTCGCGCGCGCCGTTGCGCAGGCGATCGTAGAGGGTCGCGACGTGCAGCAGGGCGAGGTGCTGGCGCTTGTACTCGTGGATGCGCTTCACCTGGACGTCGAAGAGCGAGTCCGGGTCCAACTCGAACCCGAAGGCGTCGTGCAGGTGATGGGCAAGCTTGTCCTTGTTCGCCCGCTTCACCTGGTCCCAGGTCTCTCGGAAGGCGGAGTCCTCGGCGAACGTCTCGAGCCCACGAAGGCGATCGAGGTCGCGTTCCCAGCCGGCTCCCACGGCGTCCGTGACGAGCGCGGACAGGCCCGGGTTGGACAGGGCGATGAACCGGCGCGGCGTCACGCCGTTGGTGACGTTGCAGAAGCGCTCCGGGTACATCTCGGCGAAGTCGCGCATCACCGTGTCGCGGAGCAGGCGCGAGTGCAGCGCGGCCACACCGTTCACGCGGGCGCTACCGACGGTGGCGAGGTACGCCATCCGGATCGAGCGCCCACCGCCCTCGTCGATGATCGACATCCGACGGATGCGATCCGTGTCACCGGGAAAGCGTGCCGCCACATCGTCCAGGAAGCGGCGGTTGATCTCGCCCACGATCTGGAGGTGGCGGGGCAGGAGGCGGCCGAACAGGTCGTGCGACCACTTCTCCAGCGCTTCGGGCATGAGGGTGTGGTTGGTGTAGTTGAACGTGCGCCTGGTGATCTCCCAGGCGGCGTCCCACTCCAGCCCGTGCACGTCGACGAGGAGCCGCATGAGCTCGGGAACGGCGATGGCGGGGTGGGTGTCGTTGAGCTGGACCGCGAACTTCTCGGGGAAGCGCGAGAGCGGCGCGTTGCTGCGCTGCAGGTGGATGCGAAGCATGTCCTGGAGGGAGCACGACACGAAGAAGTACTGCTGCTCGAGGCGGAGCTCCTTGCCGGCGATCGCATCGTCGTTCGGGTAGAGGACCTTGGTGATGGTCTCCGACTTCACCTTGTCCAGCACCGCGCCGATGTATTCGCCCGCGTTGAAGGCCTGGAAGTCGAACGACTCGCACGCGGTGGCCTCCCACAGGCGCAGGAGGTTCGCGTTCTCGGTCCCGAAGCCGAGCACCGGGCTGTCGTGAGGCGTTCCCCGCACGAGGCGGGCCGGCTTCCACGTCACGCGGTAGCGACCGAGCTCGTCGAGCGCGCCCTCGGTGGTGCCGCCGAAACCAACGTCGTACCCCACCTCGGGCCGCGAGATCTCCCAGGGATTCCCGAGGCGGAGCCACTTGTCCGCGCGCTCGACCTGCCAGCCGTCACGGATGACCTGGTCGAAGATCCCGAATTCGTATCGGATGCCATAGCCGATGGCGGGGATGTCGAGGGTTGCGAGCGAGTCCATGAAGCAGGCCGCGAGGCGGCCGAGGCCGCCGTTGCCCAGCCCCGGCTCTTCTTCGTGCGCCATCAGCGCGTCGAGGTCCAGGCCGAGCTGGGACATCGCGTCACGCACCTGGGCGGTGATGCCGAGGTTGAGGAGCGTGTTTCCCAGCTGTGGGCCGAGCAGGTACTCGGCGGAGAGATACACGACGGTGCGGCTCTCCTGCTCGAAGTAGCTCTGCGCCGAGCGGATCCAACGGTCGAGCAGCCGATCTCGGACCACGTGGGCGAGCGCCAGGTAGCAATCGTTCGGGGTCGCCACTTCGGGAAACTTCGCCTGCTGGTGATACAGCTTGGCCACGAAGTCGCGGCGGATGGAGTCGGCGTCGACACCGGGGCGTACGTCGTCGGTGACGCGAGGAACGGGGGTGAGGCTGGACATGGTGCGCTCGGGCGGGGTCCCACAGCGCACCAAGGCCTAGGTATACCGCGTGTCAGGTGGTTGGTGAATCGGCCGTCGGAGAGATGGCTATCGCACGTCAGGGGCCATCGTTCAGCTCCTCCTGGAGCGCGGGACAATCGGCGTAACAATATAGGTCGCCGACGCCGCTGAGGTCCCGGCATTCGAGACCGCGGGGACATTCTTCGGGATCGCCCACCACCAGGCAGGGCATGAGGCAGTGGTCCCCGCCGACGTTCTCGAGGTCGAAGTCCACACACGCGCCGGCGCCGCACTCCATGCTGTCCGCGCCAGTGCAGGGCTCGCAGCTCGGGGAGTCGTAGCAGGTCCCCGTGACGAGGTCGCACTCCTGCCCCACGGCACAATCGAGCGCCGTGGATCGACACCCGTAGGGCGAACATTCATGCGTATCTTCGCTGCAATTCTCCCCCGCGATGCAGTCCTCGTTCGACTCGCAGCCCGCCTCGCAGGTGAAGCCGGTCTGGTCGCAATATTCGTCGATGCCGCAATCCTGGGACAGGACACATTCGACGGAGACGCAGGTGCCGAGATCGCAGATCTCCAGATCATCGCAATCCCCGAAGTCGACGCACTCCTCTTCGTTCCTCCCGCAGGAGGCCAGCATCAGCAGCAAAGAGATCGCGTAGACGACGGGACTCACGATTTACCTCCACAGAACGCACCGGGGCTGCCATCCCCGTAGAGGTAGCGCACGTACAGGCGGGAACCCGGCGCCGGCAGGTGTGCCCGATCGAAGCGGATGGTCGGAGCCTCCGCGTCGTCCACGGTGATCCGTTCGTAGGTCCATTGGCCCGCGTTGCACGGCACCTCGGTCTCCACGCCGTCGACCTCGAGGGTCACGGTGAGGGTCTCGGCGTCCGGCTCGCGGGAGAGCAGGTAGGTGTCGGCGATGCGGCTGTTCGCGAGCGAGAGATCGTTCACGATCTGCGTGAAGTCGGAGCTGCACAGGTTGCCGGTCAGGCCGTGGGTCTGCGTGGCAACGTCGACATAGCGGGTGCCCGGCGAGCTGTATGCGGCAAGCTGCTCGTCGCAGAGGCTCTTGTCGGTCACGGTCAGCGCCGAGGCGTTGAACGCGTCGCGACTACGATGGCCCTTGAGCTCGAAGAACGCGTTCACGTAGTCGTTCACGGGCCAGGGCGAGCTGTCCTCCTCGTCACTGACGAAGACGATCGACAGGCTCGCATCCTCCCGTAGGAAGGCGGTGATCTGGTCACCCAGGCGGTCCGTGTCCGTGAGTGCGAGGTACGCCGTCTTCAAACCGGCCTCGATGCCGGAGCCGTCCGTCCCGACGTTGACCTCCTGGCTGAAGAGCGCATCGGCCTCGTCGAGGTCCATGGCGGACGTGATGATCGGCCCGACGAAGGCGCCGCGCGCGGGGTCGGACACGGTGCTGTCGTTGCCATCGTCGGTCGTGGTGACCGCGATCTGGTAGTCGACGTTGCCCTCCACGAACCAGGAGATGAACGCCTGGAAGTTGGAGCCGAGCTGGTATTGGTACGACTCCATCGACGAGGAGTTGTCCACGACCATCAGGACATCGATCTTCTCCACCGGATCCTGAGTGAAGATATCGAGGCCGCCCTGGCGGACCTGGTGGTAGTCACTGCATCCGCCTGCCAACGGAACGAGGAGCAGCGCCACCACACCCGCCGACCGGTGAGGTAGGTGTGTGCCCGACAGGGGGCGATCGGGATCACGGTTGGCATACAGGCTGAACATGACCTTCCCGTATTCCTCCAAGCCGACGGAGGCCCCGCGAGCAAGCACTCCGTTACACTTTCCGACCCTTCCAGCGCCACCTCTACAGCGGTTCGAGGCCGCTTACCGGCAGATACCGAAGGTCGGTGGGCGGCGAGACCGCCGCCCACCGGCCGAGAACTTAGTCCGTGGAGGAACAGGTCACCGTGCACTCCTCGTAGGCCTCGTCACACGTGGTGACGCAGTCGGTGTCGCAGGCCGAGTCGGCGTCACCGCCGGCGTTGGCACACTCGGTCTCGCAGGACTCGTGGCACTCCTGCTGCGTCGTGTCACAATCGCCGGTGCACTCGACGTCCGCGTCGATCTTGCCGGAGAACGTGCATGCCGTGAGCGACAGGATGATGAGCAATGCGTACTTCATGTCTTCCTCCCAATCCGGCCCTTGATGAGCCGTCTAGCCCACCTGTTACCCAGGGGTGCCCGGATGGCAATGGCGGAAAACGATCCTGCTACCAAACAAATGCGCCGATGACAGTCTGCAACAAGAAGCGTACGTCGGCGACCACGGCCAGAGGGGGCGGGCCAGCGGCCGGTCGCATCATCGCTCGGTGACGGGGGCGGGTTCCGGCTCCCCCGAACCGGCCTTCTTCTTGGCTTTTGCCGCCGCTTTCGCTTCAGCCTTCTCGCGCTTCACGAAAAACCCGCGGGTCAGGAAATTGTGTTGCAGCGCCTCGAGATCGTCCGCCAGGAGCACCGAGCTCCGGTTCAGGTTGTCGAGCGTGACCTTCAGGTCGGCGCCCGCCTGCTCGTCATGCATCAGGGTTCCGACCGGTGTGTCGGGGTTGGCCGCGCCCTTGGCGAGCCCGTCCACCAGGTCGGAGGCGCGCTCTCCGGTGTGCTTGAGCCCGTCGACGGTAGCGGTGAGCGACGCGTACGTGGTGCGGTCGGTGACGAGGTCGTTCGGCAGCCCGCCTTCGCGGTTCAGCTTGCCCGCGAAGGTCGACAGGGACGCCGAGAGGGTCTCCGCGCTCTTCGACGCGGTGCTCAGCGATGCGACCGTGTCCGTCACGTTCGTGTAGAGGGCTTCGTCCATCAGCAGCTTGCCGACCGTGCCCTCGCCCTTCGCGATCTGCCCGCTGATCCCCTTCAGGTCCGTGGTGATGGCGAGGAGGTTGGTGTTGTTCTCCTGCAAGGTCGCCATGATGGCTTCGGTGGAGATGGTGGTGGCGCTCGCCAGCACGTCTCCGTCCTCGAGGCTGGGTGCGTCCGGCGTGCCGCCGTAGAGCACCACGATCTTGCTCCCGATCAACCCGTCGCTGCCAATCTTCGCGAGCGCGTCCTCGTGGATGAACGGCGTGGCGTTGGTGTCGATGCGCATCTCGACCTCCACCTTTGCGTCGCCGTGAAAGCCGAGCTTCTTGACCACGCCGACCTTCACCCCGGAATACCAGATGTTGTCGCCCTGCTGCAGCCCGTTCACCTCGTCGAACACGGCGGTGACCGAGATCTTGCGGGTGAAGGTGTCGTTCAGGTCGCCGATGGTGAGGACGCCGGCGGCCAGGATGGTGACCGCGCTCGCGACGAACAGGCCCACGATGACCGCTTGCCGTTTGGGGGATGGGTTCATGGCTGCTCTTTTTGTGTGAAGTTGTAGTCGTAGAAGCCGGTCACCCTCGGATCGGTGGAGTCGAACACCTCCTCGAAGGACCCCACCCGGAGCATCTCCCCGTCGAGCAGCATCGCCACGCGTTGGCCGGTCATCTTGGCACAAGTGAGGTCGTGCGTGATGATGATCGAGGCGGTGTGGTATTTCTGTTGTACCTGGTTGATCAGCTCGTTGATCTCGGCGCTCGTGACGGGATCGAGGCCCGCGGTCGGCTCGTCGTACAGCATGATCTCGGGCCGGAGGATCAGGGTCCTCGCGATCCCGATGCGCTTGCGTTGACCGCCCGAGAGCTCCGAAGGCATCTGCTTCAACGAGCCCGCGAGGCCGACCGCCTCGAGGGCATCCTGCACCCGGTCGCGCACCTCGCCCGCGCCGAGGCCCCGGGTGTTCATCTTCAGGGGGAACTCGAGGTTCTCCGAGACGTTCATGCTGTCGTAGAGCGCGCTGTTCTGGAAGGAGAAGCCCACCCTCCGCCGGAGGGCGTCCAGATCCCTCCGGGCGAGCTGATGGACGTTCTGTCCGAGGACCACGACCTGCCCCGCGTCGGGCGTCAGCAGTCCGACGAGGATCTTGATCAGGACCGATTTGCCGGTGCCGGAGCGCCCGAGGACGACGACGTTCTCGGCGGCGTGAACGTCCAGATCGACACCCCGCAGGATCTCGCGATCTCCGAACGCCTTCTTCAGCCCGCGGACGTGGATGACGACGGGGGGCGCGGAGGGCTCTCCTGGAGGCGAGACGGCTGGCATGCTCAAAAACCCCGGATCCAGAGGATGATCTGCACGATCAGGATCTCCTCGATGAAGATCGCGAACATGGAGAGGACCACCGATGCGTTCGCGGCCCTCCCCACCCCCTGTGTACCCGACGTTGCGTTGAACCCCTTGTAGCAGGCGATGAGGGCGATGGTGAAGCCGAACACGAAGCACTTGGACACCGACGCACCCAGGTCGAGGAAGGCGATGTTTGAGAACCCGCCCTTCATGAAGCTGGCGAGGCTCGCGGCCTCGTTGCCGTGTACGTTGAGGTACGCGCCGACCAGGCCGACGAAGAGGCAGTACAACATCAGCGCCGGCACCATCAACGTCGTCGCGATGGTCCGCGTGACGACCAGGAATTTGAACGGGTTGATGGCGGAGACCTCCATGGCCTCGATCTGCTCGGTCACCTTCATCGAGCCGAGCTCGGCGCCGATGCTCGAGCCCACCTTGCCCGCGCAGATCAGCGCGGTGATCAGCGGCGCCAGCGAGGTCACCAATGCGATGGTGATCAGCGACGGCAGCCATGAGGTGGCGCCGAACGCGGCGAGGGACGGCCTGGATTGTTTGGTGAACACGATGCCCGTGACGAATCCGGTCAGCGTGATCAGCGGCAGTGACTTGTAGCCGATCTGATAGCACTGCTTCACGAGCTCGCCGAAGTGGTAGGGCGGCCAGAACACCTCGACGAAGAACCGCTTCAGGAACGAGGCGCCCTCGTAGACACCGATGGCGAACGAGTCGACGGCCGGGGCGATCACCGACGTTCGACGAGGCGCGGGAGCGGCTCGCGCAACGTCAGGACTACCAGGAGGCGTGGCGGGCAATTACGGGTTCGCCGCGCGTTTGAGCTCGTCGAAACCGGGCAAGGCGGAGAGATCGGGCACCACCACGATCTCGATGCGGCGGTTCGACGCGCGCGCGGCGTCGGACGTATCGGCCGCAACCGGGCGCTCCGACCCGAAGCTGGCAACGCTCACGCGCTTCGCCGGGAGGCCCGCCTCGATCATGGTCTTGACCACCGTGAGGGATCGACCGGCCGCGAGCTCCCAATTCGACGGGTAGGCGGAGGTCTTGATGGGCACGTCGTCCGTGTGGCCTTCCACCTGGAACGAGCGCTCGGGGATCGTCGCCAGCACCTTGCTGACCTCGACGACAGCGGTCTTGCCTTCAGCCGAGAGCTCGGCCGAGCCGGAGGCGAACAGGATGTCGGTGGCGAGCTCGACGACCATGCGCCCGTCGACGATCTTCACCTTCAGCTTCCCCGAGTCGATGAGGGGCTGGAACCGGGCCAGGAGCGACTTGTACTCCGCGATGCGCGCGTCGGAAGCGGCCTTCCGCTCGGCGAGCTCGCGGAGGGCGGACTCCATCTCGGTCACCGAACCCTTGAGCGCAGACGCGTCCGAGATGAGGCGGGCCCGCTCGGCGGTCAGCGCCTCCGCCCTGGCGGTCTCGGCCGCGAGCGCATCGGTGAGCGAGGTGCGGTCGGCCGCCGCCGCGGCGAGCTCGGACCGGGTCCGGTCGAGGTCGGTCTGGAGGGCGTCGAATTTGCCCTTTCCTACGCAGGCAAGGAGCATGAACACGGTGAACATCGGAAGTCTCCGGGGCCGCGCGGGGCGTCGGCCGAATTGCCCGGACCGAGAGGCCCGCACTGTACGGCAGACGTTTAGCCCGCGGCCGTGCTCCACCCGGCGTCACGCACCCATTCGTAACGCCTGCATACACGAGGAGACGTCCGTGGGGAGTATCAACCAACCGACGGGAGTTTTCGGCGAGCCGGTGTGAGTCGTCAGTAACGCAGGGCACCCGTCAATCGGGGTTGGGCTGCTCGTCGTACCACTTCCTGGCGTTGAACACTTGGATATGCCGGTTCTTCTCCTCCATGCCCATTCCGAGTGACAGTTTGCCGAAGCGCGCGAAGAGCTTTCCCGCCATCTCCTTCCTCCGGCGGAGCTCCAGCAGCACCTCGAATTGCCCGGCGAACAGTTGAAAGTTGGACACCCGGAGGACCGCGTCACCCAGGCGGATCCGGGCTTTCCCGGAGACGGGCGCAACGCCAAGCAGTCCGCGGATCCACCCGGGAAGCGGCTGCTTCTCCGAGAACACGGTGATGAACGGGACGGTGTCCCGGAACTTCACGTCCAGCTGGCCGTCGAGGAAGATGGGGGCGCCCACGGCCGCGCTGCCCTTCGGCAGCTCGATCGAGGCCCACCAACCGGCGGAGTCGTCCTTGCCCTCCCGCAACGAACCACCCGAGACGATGCGGATGTCGCGCAGGTGGAGCGAGGTGCCTGAGATGTCATACCTGCCCGTCTCCAGGTTGCCCGACGGGACCACGGCGTGGACGGCGACGTTCCCGCTCAGGGTGAGGTCGTCCAGCGTGGCCCGCACCGCGCGGCCGTCGAGGAACAGCTCGCCATGACAGAGGCTCTGTTCGGTCGACACCTCCAAGCGGCCGCGCACCGTGCCCGTGCCGGTCAGCAGCGCCAGGCCGATGCCCTGCGGCATGTAGGCGTTGTACACCCCCACGTCGGGGATCTCGGCCTGGGGTAGATCCAACACGACCTCGAGCGAGGTGAACGGGCGGTTCAGGGCCACGTCCGGCGTCGTGGCGGCCACCCGGAAGCCCTTGCCCTTCACGTGAGGCGACGTGTCGCCGTCGAGCGAGATGGCGAAGTCGAGGAAGTCGACGCCGATCGCGGTCTGGGGCGCCCCGTCGGCCGTGCCGACGGCGAGGCGGACCTCCCCGTCCCCCACGACCGAGTAGGACAGGAAACGGGCGACGATGTCCTGCACGTCGGCGGCCACGGTGCTGCCGACCTGGAACGCGCCATCCTGGACGGTCACGTCGATGGCGAGCGTGCCGACGCCACCGGTGAGGTGGAGCCAGGGCGCGGACTGCAGATAGAAGTCGAGGAACGCCAGGTTCGCCACATCGGCGGTGAGCCCGACCTTGCCGCTGATCGCGCCGAACAGGCCGCGCCCTTCGAAGGTGACGGGGTTCGTGCCGACCAGGTCTACGTTGACCTGGCCCTGAAGCGCCCTGAGCATCGCGTCGGTGCCCCGCGACACCTCCCCACCGGCGAGTCGGAGGACCACCCCCTCCACCTCCAACCACTTGTTGGCCTCGATCGTGAGCGCGCCAGAAACCGCGGCGTCACCGGTGTACTTGTAGTCCCCGAGCCAGAGCTCCCGGATGCCGTCAACGTTGATGTCTTCGAGCTCGACGCGCCACGGCTTGGCGTCTGGGTAGATCGCCTCGGGGGAGGGGTCCGGGGGGTTGGTCAACCCGGGCATGGGGGGCGACCAGTCGGCGATGACCACCGGGGCGACCGCACCCTCGTCCGAATGGCCGGTGAGCTCCCCCTCGGTGACTCCCACGGCGACCGCGCCCTCGTCCCCCTGGCCGGTGAGCTTCTCCTCGGGGGCGTCCAGAGGCGTCACGACGGGCGGCTCCGCATCGAGACGGGCGCGCCACCGGAAGCTCGCGCCATGCGCATTCGCGGTGGTGATGTGGACGGTCTGCTCGAGCAGGTCGCGAAGGGCGAACTCGGCCGTTGCCTCGTCGACGTTCAGGAGCCACTGATCCTTGGGGCTCTGCTGCCGGATCTCGAGGCGCCGCACCTCGACCTCGCCCGGGACGAGCATCCACGCGAGGTCGTACGTCATCTTCATCCGCTCGGGTTGCTGGTTCACGAGGACCGGCAGCCAGAGGTTCAGGAAGACGTTGACACCCAGCAACAGTACGAAGGGGATCGTGGCAAGCACGCACACGAAGCGCAGGAGCATGCCGATTCGGCGACGCATTGGTTCCTTGACGCTTCGGATCGAGGAATGTCGACCCAACGGTTTGGGGAACCGTGCGAACGTGCCGATACCATACACACTGCAGAGCTGGGGTCAGGGTAACGTTTGGTTGCCCCGTACGATCAATTGTCAGTCCGGCTGCGGGAGCATCGGCACGTTCGGAACCTGTTCACCCGCGCCGCTGACGGGAATGCCACAATAAGAGGCGACGGCAGGCCAGATCTCGAGCACCGCGATCGCCATGCACGCGATGAGGGGGCCGATGAACACGCCCGGCACGCCGAAGCACACGATGCCGCCGAGGATCGCAAGTAGGCTCACCATCGGGTGGATCGTCTCCTGCCCGCGCAAGACCAGTGGGCGGACGACGTTGTCGATGACACCGACGACCAGGCCGACGCCCACCATCATCAAGGCGCGGGGGATCGACCCTTCCGTGTAGAGGTAGATGGCGGCGGCGCCCCACACCACCATGGCCAGGGCGGGCACCCAGCCGAGGACGAACGTGAGCCCCGCCGCGAGCAGCGCGGAGGGGACCCCGAGCGCCCAGAAGCCGACGAAGACCACGGCCGATTGCGCTCCGGCGGCCGCCACGGACGCGACGACGACGGCGTTGGTCGCGCTGCGGAACGAGGCGACGAGGAGGTTGCGAATTTGCCGCGAGATGGGCAGTTTGTCACCGACCCAGCTCAGGAGGCGGCGCCCGTCGACGAGCGAGAAGTAGGTGGACAACACGACCAGGACGACCTGGAGGAGCATCTCCGGGAATGCCTGGAGCCGCCGGAGAACGACGCCGCTCGCGGACTCCGACACACTGGTGATGCCGCTCGTCAACAGGACGCGAAGCTCGGTGGGGCTGCCGAAGGTGTCGATGAACGGAACCCACCGCCTCGCGGCCGCGACGATGTCGTCGAGCGTCGGCGTCGACTCGCTCGAGAGATGGCCGATCGCCGCCGATCCTTGCCGCACCGCCGCCACCACGAGCGCGCTGAGCGGCGCGAGCACGAGCACGACCACCCCTAGCGTCACGACGAGCGCCGCCACCCAGGGGGGGAGGCGCCGGCGAAGCCGGGAGTAGAGCGGATAGCACAGCACGGCGAGGATGGCCCCGGTTGCCAGGCTCACCATGTAGGGGCTGAGCAGGACGAGGAACGGGACGACGACGAGGGCCGTCAGCAGGAGGTAGGTCACCAGCGTCGGGCGGAAGCTCGCGCCCGGCACGGGTGCTTCCGGGGAGATGACAACGTCGGAACGTTCCATTTGGGGTGCCTCCTGGCTCGGCGACCGGGTCGAGGCCGCCCCCGGCGCGGCCGGGCCGGCGCTCTGGTGGTCTGGTAGCGGACCAGTGGCCGGCGCCTCCCCGCACCCGCGAGGAAGGCGAGGGGGAGGGGGCGGATGACGCCCCCTGCGCTTCAGGCCTGGGCGACGCCGAGCCAGGCCCCGAGCGCGGACGCGATCATCTGCGTGGTCTCCAGGTCCTTCGGCACGAAGCCGTTGGTCGAGTTGAGGAGCTCGAGGCAGCCATAGACCGGACCGACGGCAGCGCGCACCGGAACGGCGAGCAGCGAGTGGGTCTCGTAGCCGGAGTTGCGGTCGACGCCGGCGGAGAAGCGGGCGTCCCGATGGACGTCCTGGACGATGATCCCGACTGGGAAGTCACGGATGAAGCCGGCGATCCCGTGATTGACCGGAAGGGTGGAGTCGACGACCTTCTGGGCCTGCGGCCCGAAGGCAGCGATGAACTGGAGGCGCGACCCGTCCGGCGTGGTCATGAGCACCGCCCCGGCGTTGGACGCGACGAATTCCTGCACGATGCCCAGCGCGACCGCGCAGGCCCCGCGCACGTCGGTGGCCGCGGAGATCTCGGCGCAGCGGTCGAAGAGGGCGACCACCCGATCCTCCAGGGGATCTTGAGCGCGGCCCGGGGGGAGCGGCTCGCCGTCGTGCTCCCCGAGCAGGGGGGAAGATCTCGGCAACCCAAGGTGTTGGGGCACGGTCGGTGTCACCCGCAATCGAACGTTTGCGGACGGTTCGTGCACCTCCACACTGCCATCTGCGCTCACGGCGCAGACGAAGCGGTCCATGTTCTCGGGAGACAGTCGGAACTGGGGGAGGGCCAAGGCGAGGGCCTCGATCCATGTGGCAGAATTCACGGAGACGGAGAAAAGATTCGAGGCGACGTTCCAGGACTGCATGAGGCCCTCTTTTTCCACCGAATTACGCCATCATGCCAACTCCGTCCAGGCTTGGCCGTGTCCCCAAGCGTTTTTATCGTCACCAAATTCTCTCACCGTGGCTGGAACTCGGCTACACTCCAAGTGCCAGAGAGGCGCCAGCAAGAAAGTTGGCGTTCTACATGGCCTGGGGAGTTGAAATGACCGTCCCATTGCGTAAAGGTCGCCGTCCTCAATTGAAGGCGCTCGTTCCGCTCATCTCGGCGGGGCTCCTCCCTGGCTGCCTTGCCGAGGGTGCGACCGCGCCGACCAGCCCCAAGGGGCCCACTTCACGGGGCCACGAGGCGTCGGCTGACCCTTCCGAGGATCATCCCGCCCACCCGAGCTTCGCGGCGATCGACTCGGACGCGCTCGAGGAGCTGGGCCCGCACGAGGAGGCGGAAGACGAAGACTACCCCGACTTTTCGGAGCCGGAATCGGACGTCGACGCGGCCCCGGACGCCGAGCCCGAGGAGGGCTCGGCGGACGTGGGCGACGCGGAGGACCTGGAGGACGAGGAGGATCTCGAGGAAGACTCGGATGTGGGGCCGTTCGAGGCCTACTCCCTCTTCGTCGAGCCCGACTCGCACCCCGCCCGCCAGGCCGACGATTGGCGGGATGACGATCCCGAAGGCGCGGAGCTGATGGATCGGATGGCCGAACAGCCGACCGCGACCTGGCTCGGGGATTGGGACGAGGACGTTGCCCACACCGTGGACAGCGCCATCAACGAGGGCGCCGACCAGCTCCGCGTCTTCGTGGTCTACAACATCCCGGACCGCGATTGCGGGTTCTACTCCTCCGGCGGGGCGGCCGACGCCGACAGCTACGCGGCGTTCATCGACGACGTGGCGCGCGGGCTCGACGGCCGGCTCGCGGTCGTCATCCTCGAGCCCGACGGTCTCGCGCTCACCACGTGCCTGGACGACGCGGGCGCGATCGAGCGGCAGGAGATGCTGGCGGCCGCGGTCGACACCCTCACGGCGGCCGGAGCGCGCGTGTACATCGACGCCGGGGATTCCGCCTGGATCTCCGCGACGGAGATGGCGGCCAGGCTCGTCGCCGCGGGCATCCACCACGCCGCGGGGTTCGCGCTCAACGTCGCGCATACGGAGTCCACCCCGGACACCATCGGCTATGCGGACGAGGTGCGGGCCATCCTCGGGGACGTGCACTACGTCGCCGACACCGGTCGCAACGGCATCGGGCCCGACGAGGAGCACACGTGGTGCAACCCCCTGGGCCGGGTGGTCGGCATCAACCCCACGCTGATCACGGGCGTTCCGGGCCTCGACGCCATGCTCTGGATCAAGCCCCCGGGCGAGTCCGACGGTGACTGCAACGGCGGTCCCTCCGCCGGCACGTGGTGGGCCGAGTACGCGCGCGGCCTCGTGGAGCGCTCCTGAGCAACGGGGGCCCCGCCGCTCGGGGCCCCCGCCAACCGGTTCAGAAGGACTTGTAGATCGACCCGCCCAACGTCCCTTGGAGGTTGTCCCTGGCGCCGGGTTGAATCTCGCGGCCCAGGCCGACGTGCAGCATGAGCGAGGTGGAGGCCCCGGGGAACGAGAGCTCCCCGAACACGCCGCCGGCCACTCCTCGTGCCTGCTCGTTGCCGTGGAGCGTGGCATCGACGCCCATGGAGAAGGTCCGGATGGCGGTGCCGACCGTCGGGAGGATCTGCCGCTTCGCGAGCACGCGCGCCCAGAGATAGTTCTGGGCGAAGCCGTACGAGACGCTGCTCGCCAACGCGACACGCGAGCTCGCTTGGAAGTACACGTCCCCGCTCACGCTGACACCATGGTCCGCGCGGTCGACGAAAGCGCCGGTGGTGGGTCGCGTCTGCACGTACCGCGCCTCGTAGCCCCCCACCAAGGTCAGGGAGAGTCGGTCGGGCCGCCAGCGGGCCCCGACGCCGAACGCGACGCCGGGGGAGAGGACCTTGGCCTCCCCGCCGAAGTCGGGAAAGCGGTAGTAGAGGTAGCTCACGGTCAGGCGGGCGACCGGCGTGACACGCCCGTCCACGCTGGGAGACATGAGGCTCGCGAACGCGTACCCCGATCGGAGGGTCCCCTCGAAGGCACCCATCACTTCCGGCGCGGGGAACGCGCCGGCGGCTGCCGGACCGGAGAGGAGCATCGTGAGCAGAAGCGCGATCATGCAGGCACCGGGAGCAGCAGGACGAGGGTCCAGCAGTTGGTATGGTCCGCCAACCGGCGGTACTCGAAGCGGTCGAGCACGCGCTTGGCGAGCGCCAGGCCCATCCCGCCCTCCTCGAGCTGCTCGGGTTGGAACGTCCCGTCCGCGACGCCGTGGAAGGGGATGCCGGCATCGCTGAAGCGGGCCTCTACTTTCTTTCCGTGCAAGCTGAGCGAGAAGTCGAACGTGCTCGTCTGCGCATACCGGATGATGTTCGCCGCTACCTCGCCCACCGCGGTGGCGAGGCCATGCCGCAGGTTCGGCGGGGTCGTTTCCCCACGTAGCGTCTCGACCGCGCCCCAGAACCGCTCCAGCATCTCGTGGAGGTGATGGAGCGCCTCGGGCCGTGTCGGCAGGGTGCAGGCCTCATTCGTAGCGGGCAAGAGCTTCTTCCACGGTCTTGTGGCATACGAGCACGCGGTCCAGCATCGAGATCTCGAGCACGTAGCGGACCTGCTCGCCCGGCCGGGCGATGCGGAGATCCCCCCCGGCGACCCGGGTGGCCTTGAGCGCTCCGATGAGCGCACCGAGCCCCGAGCTGTCGATGAACGGCACCCCGTGGAGGTCCACGACGAGCCGATGCAGGCCTTGCGTGACCGCCTCCTGGAGCTGGCGCTTCACGTCCGATGCGGTCAGGAGGTCGAGGCGACCATCCACGACGGCCACCGCTGTACGGGGGCCGCGTTCGTCGACTTGTACACTCATGGAATTCTCCCAGGGATAGCGGGCGGCTGCCACTTCGCGGCGTTGAGTACCACACTCAACATCACGATACCGTACAGTGCCCATGCCACGTTGATCAGGATTGGAAATGTCTCGTCGGTCTGCCCGAAGATGACCTTCAGGAGACCGTAGATGATCGAACCCGCCAGCACCAGGGTCATGACGAGCTGCGGCCGCACGAGCGACCAATGCACGCCGCCCTGCCGCGTCTTCGGGGTGACGACGAACGCGAGCTTGCTTCCGAAGTACACGTTGCGGAAGGCCGTGATCACGGCCCGGATCCAGAGCGGGAAGAGCGCGAGGCTGTACTGCTGGCCGCGCCACGTGGGCATCCCGTGGCCGATCAGCGCGAAGAGGAGCTGATTGACGACGAGGCAGGGCAACAGGAAGCAGAGGAACTGCCACGAGAGCGCCTTGACCGGGAGCCAGCCGAAGAGGAGGTAGAGCGCCGGGGCCAGGAGGTAGACGACGCCCGCGAATCCGGAGAGGTAGCTCCACATGGTGTGGAAGTACATCAGCCGTTGGGGCCAGGAGAGGCCGCGCTGGAAGAGGGGATTCTCGCGGAACAGGACCTGCATCGTCCCCTGGGCCCAGCGGAGGCGCTGCTGCAGGACCGAGCGGAGATCGTCGGGCGCGAGGCCCACCGCGAGGACCTCGTGATGGTAGACCGAGCGGAAGCCGAGCCCGTGGAGGCGCATGGCGGTCGCCATGTCCTCGGTGATCGAGATGGTGGCGAGCGGTTGGACCGGCTCGGCCTGGTCGGCGCGATCCACGTCGATGTCCGCCAGGAGCTGGCGCACCTCCTCGATCGCGACGAGGGGGGACGCGCCTTTGCCGGAGAGGAGCGCGGTCTGGCCAGCGCTCCCCTCGAGGCCCAACAACAGCGCCGGCGCCACGCCGGGCGTGGCCGCGAGGTCGGCGTAGATGCTCTGCACGTCCCGTTCGACGAGGGCCCTGGACACGCTCTCCAGGCTCCGCTGGAATTCCCAGGTGACCTCCTGGAGCGGCATTCCTCCCTTGAGCGCCACGCGGGCCTGGCGCCCGGCCTTTCGCACCGCGGTCAGGGCCTCTCGCGCCGTCGTCGCGGCCGGATCGAGAGCGGCCGCGGCCCGCCGGAGCCGACGGTCGGTGTCCTGGAGCGCGCCGCGCACGCGGGCCTCCATCTCCCTCGCATAGGCAACGATGCCGGAGTACATCAGTGCGTCACGTCGCAAGATGGCGTTCGATCCGCAGAAGAAGGCGGAATTCCAGCCGTCCTTCCCCTGTTGGATGGGCCCGTAGAACAGCGGGGCGTCCACGCCGAAGGGGTCGCCCTCGGGGATGTTGCTGAACCATTGCGGGGTCTGCACCAGCGCGACCTTGGGATCGTCGAAGTACCCGAGCGTCCGGTCGAGGATCTCGGGCTTGGGGACCTGATCGGCGTCGAGGATCAGGAGGAATTGGCCCTGGGTCCGGAAGAGCGCGTTGATGAGGTTGCCCGCCTTCGCGTGGCGATCCTTGCCATTCCACGCGGCGCCGCGCGTGATGTACCCGACCCCTTCCTGCTCCGCCATGGCGCGCATCTCGGGGCTGTCGCCGTCGTCGAGCACCCAGGTCTCGTGCAGGTGGTGGATGGCACGCGCCGCCCGTGCGGTGCCGCGGACGAGGTCGACCGGCTCGTTGTAGCAGGTGATGAACACGTCGACGGTGGCGTCGGCGGGGGCGGCCGGTGGCTCGCCACGGACGCGGATCTTCCACATCCCGAGGCCGAAGAGCAGGGTGTCCACGTAGCTGTAGAGCTCCGCGCCGAACAACGCGAGAGAGAACGGCCACAGTGCCCAGTTGATCGTGAACAGGCCGCGCCAGGTGATGTAGGTGGTCACCAGCGTCACGTTGAGGAGGATGAGGAGCTGGATGGACCGGACCTTGAACGCCACGCGCGCGGCCGGATCCGGCCCCGCGAGCCGTGCCATCCAACGGGGTACACCCCGCTCGGCTTCTTCTTCGATGGCGGACATCAGCGCGTGGGCGCGGGCCCGCAGGGGGAGCGCTGATGGGTGGAGAGCTGGCATCGGTCCTTCGCGACGGTCCCTTCGGTGGACGCCCACGCAGCGGGCTTGTCCGGCCCGAACCGAAGGAGCTTGCCCTGGACCTTGTACAGCAGGGTCTCGAGGATGATCCCGTTGGTGTTCGCGGTGAACGTGTTGATCACGGCGCCCGACTGCTCGTACACACCCTCGTAGTACCCGCGTTCGGGGTCGAACTTCCCAACCATCGCGGTGAAGAGCAGCTGGGTGTAGGGCGTGTCCCAGAGGGACCAGAGCCCGAAGGCGGCCTTCGTCGACACGGCCGCCGAGGCCGGGAGGTAGCGGCCGTCGTCGGTGATGGTGTTCCACCGGTAGCCGTCGGAGTAGATCGTGTCGTAGACGAAGTACGGCGCGGCGTCGAGCTGGTGCTCCGTTCGGGCGGTGAGGATGCCGGTGGCGGCGTTGCGCTTCTCCTGCACCTCGTAGATGCGGCCGGCGTACTCCGCCGCGGTCTTGTCGGTGTGGCGCATGTCGTCGGTCGACCGATCGTCCGCCTGGTCCCAGTTCAGCTCGATCCCGTCGAGGGCGTAGCTCTCGGTGACGACGTAGTTGTGCGCGCCGAGGAGCCGCGGATCGCGGGAGTCGAACGGGATGTCGATCCCGTAGATGCGGTCGATGTCCATCGGCTCGAGCTTGGAGGCCTCCTTGGTGTCGAAACCCCAGAGCTGGAAGCCCTTGGCCGCGTATTCCTCGTAGCCGAGGCGGCCTTCCTGGAGGGAGACGATCTTCTCGCCCTCGGGGATGGCTCCGTACATGGTGCCGCATTCGTCGAGGAGATTGCAGAAGCTCCAGCGCTCGACGATGGCGTTGACCGCCGGAACGTAGTGGGGCTGCCGCTCCTGGAGGATCCGCAGCCAGATCAGGAGGCGGCCGATGTCCAGCGCGGAATAGCCGATCTCACCGGGTTCGTTGGCGTAGTTGACCATTGCCCCGGTTCGGGTGTCGTACGCCTTGTTGGGGAGCTCCCCATCGAACAGCTCGATCTTGCCCAGCGTGATGAGCATGCACCGCACGCGCGTGTGGAAGAGGTCCTCCTCCACGATGCCGAGCTCGAAGGCTGAGATGAGCGCGCCGAGGCTGCTCGCGGCATCCCACATCGTCGTGTTGGGATATCCGTCGACGGCGTTGACGAGACAGGTCTCGGCCTGGAAGTTGTTCTCGAAGTACTTCCAGGCGATACGGGCCATGTCCCGTTGGTTCTCGGTCAGCTTTCCATTGCGGCCCGGGTGCTGTGCCGCCTTCTTCGGGCGGGCCTCCGCGCTGAGGGGTACGAACAGCGCGAGGATGACGGCGATCTTGAGCAAGGACTTCATTGGGCTACAGGGCCTCTCCAGCAAGGTCAGCGAGGCCCCGGAGCGGCGCGTCGAAGGCCGCAGCAACTGCATCAAACGAAAACAATGGGGACCTCGCCTGACTGCTCCCTAACGAGGCCCAGCTGCCCACGAGCCTGCGTGCTGGCAAACTCCCGAGAATGAGCAAATGGGCGGGGTCGTAGACATTTGGCAACAAGGGGGAACCGAAGGCGTCGGGTCTATCCAACCAGTGTGTGGTACACAAGCGTCATGCCATTGCTCCTCCTATCCATGCTTGGGTGTGGCCCCCACTCCTCCACCGAGCCCCTCGACACCGGAGGGGACGACACCGGCATCGATGTCACCGACTCCGGCACGGACACGGGCGAGTCGACCGGCGATCCGAGCCTGATTTGCCAGGTGGATGTCCAGTGCAACGGTAACATCCTCGACGATCCGAAGGTGCCCTGCCACCTGCAGGTGGTGAGCGGCGATGGCATCCCGCTGTACGACGGTCCGGCCGGCTTCGAGCTTCGTGGGCGCACCTCGCTCACCTTCCCGAAGCCGCAGTATTCGGCAGACCTCCGCAAGTACGGCGAGTTGCCCATCTGGCCCGGTTTCATCTGGCACTACGAGGACAGTGGGGCGGATCTCGGCACCGCCTGGCGCGAGCCTTCGTACGTCGACGCGGCCTGGTCCGAGGGGGCGGCGCCGCTCGGGTACGGCGTGGACTACCTCTCCACCACGATCTCCCCCGGGCCCGACCCGGAGGCCCCCGCGATCACGACCTACTTCCGGTACACGTTCAACGTGAATTCGTTGGTCGACATCACCAAGCTGACCGTCGGGATCCTCCGGAACGACGGCGCCGCCGTCTACCTCAACGGTGTCGAGATCCTGCGTGACAACCTCCCGGCGGGCGCGGCCTACGACACGCCCGCGACAGCCCCCGTCACGGCGGCCGACGAGGTGCTCTGGGTCACCGCGGACGTAGATGCCTCGCTCCTGGTCGCGAAGGGGAACGTGCTCGCGGTCGAGCTGCACCAGTCGGCGACCTCGTCCGACGACGTGGTGGACGCCCGCTTCGACCTCTTCCTGGAAGCTTCCGGCGGCGACAACGCCGTCGACATGCTCGGCATGGGGAGCGACAGCGACTGGATCCTCAACGGGCAGTACCTCGACCGGGTGCTCTTCCGCAATCGCCTGGCCTTCGACCTGTTCCAATCGTTCGGGGGCCCGGAGCGCTACGCGAGCGAGAGCGTGTTCTGCGAGCTCACGCTCGACGGGCGATACCAGGGCGTCTACACATTGGGCGAGCGAGTCGAGCGCGAGGGCACCCGCGTGGACATCGGGGACAGCGGTCAACCTGGCACGAGCTTCATCGTCAAGCTGGACGACGTCGACGGTTTCCACGAGAACGCGGTCGGCTACGGTACGTGGCAGATGGTGTTTCCCGAGGAGACGCCCCAGGCCGAGGCGGAGGTGTCGTCCTACCTCGCGGCGTGGGAGGACGCGGTCCTGGGTTCCGACCCCTCCGATCCCGAAACCGGGATCTTCGGCTACGTCGACATGGACAGCGCCGTCGACTTCGTGCTCCTGCAGGAATTCACCAAGAACATGGACGCCTACCAGCTCAGCGTCTACCTCTGGAAGGACACGGACGGGAAGATGTTCTTCTCCCCGTGGGACCTCGATCTAAGCTTCGGCTACCCGTTCTATGACTGTGGCGCCGAGGGGTGGGTCACGCGGGTCCCGTTCGTGGACGCCATGGCGGCCGAGCCCGCGTTCCATGCCGCGCTCGTGGCGCGTTGGTCCGAGCTTCGCCAGGGCCCGATGGCCGAGGATGCCATCCTCGCCCGCATCGCGGGGTACGACGCGACGTTGGGGGATGCCGTCACGCGGAATTTCGAGCGATGGCCCATCGAGGACATCGTCTACCGGACCGACCACGTGGCCGACTGGCTGTGTCCGGTGTCGAGCTACGAAGAGGAACACACGCGTGTCCTCTCGTTCATCTCCGCGCGTCTCGCGTGGATGGACGCCAATATCGATTCGTTCTGAGGAACGAGAGGAATGACGATGCTATTTCTAATCGCATGCCTGGCTCCTTCGGTGCCGGACGTGGCGCCGACGAACAAGCCCGTTCCGGTCACGCACGCCTTCCCGGCGCGGAGATTCCGGACCTTGACCGTCGATTGTACGGGAGGATCTCGCTACACCTCCATCCGTGATGCCCTCGACGATGCCCGCTCGGGTGATGTCATCTCGGTCGCGCCGTGTACCTACGAGGGCTTCTCGTTGGGCGGAAAGTCCGTGACGATCCAATCCACCGGCGGCGCGGCGGTGACGACCATCCTCGCCACCCCCGGCAAGCCGGCGATCAAGGCGAAGCACGGCGAGGGCGCGGGCACCGTGGTGGAGGGCTTCACCATCACCGGCGGCGGGGCCGCGACAGAGCCCGCCATCGAGGTGCAATTCTCGTCGCTCATCCTGCGCGACGACGTCGTCACCGGAAACGGGGGCACCGTCACGCTCTACAGCTACTACGGCCACGTCATCGTCGACGGGACCGTGTTCGAGGCGAACACGCCGAGCGAGGGCATGGTCATCCAGGAGCGCCGCGGCATGACGTTGGTGAAGGACTCGACCGTGCGCTGCGGGTCCGCCGCCATCGGGTACATCACCGAACACGGCGCCGCCTTCGCGGACGGCAGCACGTTCGACTGCCCGGGCGCCACCGGGGTCGAGGTGTACCACTCCGACGGGCGCATCCAGCGCAGCGTGGTCGACGGGTTGCTCATCGTCGAGAACGAGAACCTGGAGAACGAACGCGCCGTCGTAGAGGGCTCGGTGCTGCTCGGCGGCGCGTCGCTGCAGTTCGGCGCGGTCGTCTTGCGGAACATCGTGAGCACGGGGGACATCTCGATGACGGACGCTGAGGTCCTCCTCGAAGGAGGCATCGTGACGGGCGCGACTTGTGGGTTGAGCGTCAACGCATCGACCGTCACCGTGCGCAACTCCAACTTCTGGAACAACGCGGCGGACACGTGCGGGATGGCCTCGCCGGTCGGCACCGATGCCACGATCTCGGAGGATCCCCGCTTCGTGGACAGCGCGGGTCGAAACTTCCGGCTCGACGCCGGCAGTCCATGCGTCGACACGGGGCCGGTCGGGCCCCACTACGGGGATCCGGACGGCTCGCTCAACGACATGGGCGCCTACGGCGGCCCGCTCTCCCTCGGCGGTGGCTGGTGAGCCGCGCGCGGACGATCGGGTTCCTCCTCCTCGCGTCGTGCGCGGCCGGGCCGGCCGAAAGCGACGACCCGAAGGACGTCGACACCAGCATCGATGTCATCCCCGACACCGACACCGCCACCGACACCGACACCGAACCCGACACCGGCGTCCTCGGGGAGGAGGTGCCACCCCCGATCCCCGACGTGATCGTCGACTGCGCCGGCGGCGCGGACTTCCTCACCATCGGCGACGCCATCGCGGCCTCGCTCTCCGGCACGAAGATCGGGCTGAATCCCTGCACCTACCGCGAGGACGTGGACTTCATCGGCAAGTCCCTCGACATCTTCGGCATCGGGGGCTCCGCGGTCACCTTCATCGTCGGGTCGGGGACGGGGGCGGTGGTGAAGGCCAACCACGGTGAGTCGGTGGGCACCCGGCTCGCGGGCGTCACGGTGAGCGGCGGCGCCACGGTGGGGTACCACGGCTCGGGGATGAGCACCGACCTCGCGGTGATGCAGCTCGAGGACGTCGTCTTCACCGGCAACGATGTTGGCTATTCGGTGCTGTACGCGACGGGTTCGTTCCTCGAGTTCCTCGACGTGACCTATACGGCCAACACCGTCGGCGAGGGCGGCGGGATCCAGGTCATCGACAACGGGACCTACCTGGCCCAGCGCCTGACGATCGACTGTACCGACGCCGACTTCGCCATCCACCAACACAACGCCATGATCCTGCTCGACAGCGACATCGACTGTGGCACCGAGTACGGCGTGTACAACGCCGGCGCCGGCGCGCACGTCCGGCGCTCCCGGATCGAGAGCCGGGGAACCGCGCTGTACGGCGGCGATGCCGACGACACCCGCAACGAGCGCGTGTGGATGTGGAACAGCGCGTTCGTCGGCGGGCACACCGCGGTCTCCACGCTCTTCGTGTACGTGAAGGCCGAGAACAACGTGTTCTGGGGCGGCGAGGTCGGACTCGACCTCCAGTACGCACATCTCGATTCCTACGTCTGGAACAGCGCCGCGAGCGGCGCGACCTGCGGGCTCCGCACCGACGCGTTCACCGACTACGATCTCGGGTGGAACGCCGACCTCGGCACGGATTGCGGCGCGGCGGCCCATGACACGGTGACCGGCGATGCCCGGTTCGTGAGCGCCCCGGACGACTTCACCCTCGGGGCGGGGAGCGCGTTGATCGACCTCGGGAGCCCCGACTCCGACAGCGACGACGCGGACGGGTCGCGCAACGACATCGGCATGTTCGGCGGGCCCGAGGGGCAGGGCCAGCGCTGACGAGGGCGTGGGTCGGGGTGGCTTGAAACGCGCCGGCCTACCCCGACCGCTCCTGCACCGCGGCTCGACCGCCGCTGTTACGCAGGCGGGGGCGTCGCGCCTGTCGGGGCGGGACGCACGACCTCGTGCAGCAGCTGGCTCAGATCGTCGACGGTGTAGGGCTTGGTGATGGCGCCCGCGAAGCCGTGATCGGCGAAGCTGGTCAGGAGCGGGTCGTCCGTGTAGCCGGTCACGGCGACGGCGCGGACGGCCGGATCGAGCTCCTGGAGGTGCTGGAGGGTCTCGCGACCGCCCATGCCGCCCTGCACCGTCAGATCGAGCAGGACCGCCTGGTACGGCTGGCGGTCCTGCATCGCGGTCCGGTAGGTCTCGATGGCCTGGATGCCGTGCATCGCGAGCGTGACCTGGTAGCCGAGCCGCACGAGCGAAAGGTACGCGACGGCGCGCACCTGGGCGTCGTCGTCCATGACCAACAGGCGACCGCGTACGCGCGAAGCATGGGAAACCGCGCGGCTCGGTTGCGGGCTCGCCGCGCGGAGGGGCGGCTGCTGGATCGGGGGGCCCGCGGGCAGGTAGAACGTGAAGGTGGAGCCCTCGGGCTGGGACGCCGCGAGGAGCTGGCCGCCATGGCGGCGGATGATCGCGTGCGCGATGGGGAGCGCGATCCCGGCGCGGGTCTTGGCGCTGTGCACGAGATCGAACACCCGGGGGAGGTCCTCGGGGGAGATGCCCCGGCCTCGATCGGTGACGGAGACCATCACGTACGGCCCGGGCTCGAACCCGCTGGCTGCGCCGACCTGGATGGCGGAGGCCCGGATCACGAGCACGCCCTCGCCGCCCATGGCGTCCGCCCCGTTCCGTACGAGGTTCTGCACCACCTGCCCGAGCTGGGTCGGGTCCGCCTGGACGCCGGGGAGGTTCTCCGCGAGGTTGTACTCGCACCGCACGCCGAGCCCCTGGAGCGCGAATTCGGCGGCATCCTTGACGACGCCGGGGAGCCACACCGGCGAGCGGACGGGATCCTTGTCACGTGCGAAGGTCAGGAGCTGGCGGGCGAGCTCCTGCGCCTTCTTGCCGGCGTGCTCGGCGTCCTGGAGGCGGCGAACGATCTCCTCGTCCCGATGGGCGGTCATGCGGGCGAGGGCGATGTTGCCCAGGATCCCGGTGAGGAGGTTGTTGAAGTCGTGCGCGATGCCACCTGCTACGAGCGACACGGACTCGAGGCGACCAACGCGCTCGAGCTCCTGCTCCACCTGCCGCTTCTCCGTGATGTCGAGGTTGATGCCGACCCAGGCGGTGACCGCGCGGGTCTCGTCGCGCAGGGGCATGCCCCGCATCAGCACGGTGTGGTAGTCGCCGGCCTCGTCGCGCACGCGGTACTCGTGGTCGAACATCGTCGGGTTCGCGAAGTGCCGGGGCCAGGCCGAGGCGAAACGATCGCGGTCGTCCGGATGCACGAGATCGGTCCAACCGCGCGCGCGGCAGGTGGGGAGATCCCGCCCGAGCAATTGGAGGAACGCGGGGGCCAGGTGGATGACACGACCGGAGGGGTCGCACTCCCAGGCGCCGAACGGGAGGGCCTCGCCGATCGCGCCGGAGCGGGCCTCCGAGCGGGCGAGCGCGGTGTCGGCGGCGCGTCGGGCGGTCAGGTCGATGGTGGTGCCGTAGAAGGCGGCGGGAACACCGTCGCGGTTGAGCAGCGTGCGGCCGGCCGCGCGGACCCATCGCTCGGTTCCGTCCGGACCGCAGGTCCGGTAGTCGATGTCGAGGACGCTGCCCTCCCCGAGCGCGGCGTCGATGGCGCTCCGGGTGCGCGCCCGGTCGTCCGGGTGAACCAGCGAATAGAAGAGGGCCACGTCGATGGGGGCGGTGTCGTCCGGGTCCAGGCCGAGGTGGCGACGGTAGACGCGGTTCCCGACCAGCTCGGTGGGCGGGAAGTCGCAATACCACGTGCCCGCGTCGGCCACGCTCAGCACGAGCTCCAGGCGGTCCTGGCTCGCGCGCAGGGCCGCCGCGGCCTCGTCGCGCGCCCGGAGCTGGTCCCGGAGCTCGACCTGACGCGCGCGCGCACGGAGCGCGAAGCGGAGGGCGCTCACGAGGGTGACCATCCGCAAGGGCCGCTCGAGCAGCGTGACGTTGCCGAGGGTGGCGAGCGCCGCGGCGACGTAGGGCGAGTCGGCTCCCGGTTGGGTCAGGAGGACGACGGGAAAGTCGGACCACGGAGGTTGTTCGGCGATCAACGCGGCGAGGCGGTCGACACCGCCGTTCTCCATGGCCTCTTCGGCAACGATGGCGACGCCGGCGCCGCCCATGACCTCCTCGCAGAGCGCCTCGAGATCCGGACACACGACGCCGTCGAAGCCGGCGTCGGCCAGGACGGTCCCGCTGATCTCGCCGTCGCGAGGCGCCGGGAGGAGGATCACGCGCAATTCGGAGTGGTGGATGGTCATCCGTCGAGGCCCCGATAATCGGTGAACGGTGATCGTGCCTCTGTGCGCCACGGGGTATTCCACGCGGTTTCGTCGGAGGTGACCAGGACGATGATCACGTGAATGCCGAGGTCAACTGCTCCCAATCCACGAACGGGGTCGGACAGCCCGGTGCCGGGAAGGGATCCGCGGTGGGACACCGTCTCCGTCGCCGTGGTCGCCATGAACTCTCCGCAAGGAACGCCTCCGCGTCGTGCTGTACGCGAGGTGACACACATCCTATGCCGCGGGGCTGGAGCCTCCGGGTCTCCATCTGTAGTTCCATGTGGCGGACTGTAGATCGGGGCAGTACGGAGGCGGGGTGGGACGTGTGAACTCTCCTCTCGCCCGTCCGCCTTCGAAGCCGGAAGCGGCGCTCGCCCCGAGCGGTCACGCGGTTCGGCCGGCGCCCGTGGCGATCCGCTATCTCATCGCGTTCGCGGTCGCGATGTCGGCGACCGCGTTGCGGACCCTCCTGGACCCCGCGCTCGGCCTTCACGAGCCGTTCTCTCTCCACCTCGTCGCCACGTTCGTCGTCGCGTCGCTGTTCGGCGGTGGACCCGCGTTGGTGTGTGCCGGGTTGGGCTTCCTGCTCGGGGATTGGTACTTCGTGGCGCCCCGCGGGTCCTTCCTCCTCGGAGGAACCCCGAGCCAGACGGCCGCGGGGCTCTACGTCATGGAGAGCCTCGTCCTCGTCTCCGTCGGCCATCTCATCGGGCGCAGGGCCTCTCCGCGCGTGGAGGCCCCCACGGAGGCCCCCACGGAGGCCCCCGCGGCGCTGCCCGAGACGGACACCGACCTCGCCCGCTTGAGCGCGGACCTCCGGAGCGCCGAGGCGGCCCTTCGGCGGAGCGGGGAGAACTGGAGGGCGTTGCTCGAGAACAGCGTGGATCCCATCGTCGTGATGGGCGCCCAGGGGATCATCGAGGAGTTCAATCCGGCGGCCGAGCGGCTCTTCGACATCCCCCGATCCGAGGCGCTCGGACGGCCCCTCGCCGACATCGCCATCCCGCCGGAGCAACGCGCGCTTCACCTCGCGGACCTAGCGCAGTACCTCGCCGGGGCGGCGCCTGTGAACCGCATCGAGGTGAGCTCGCAGCGCTCGGACGGCACCCCGCTCGCGATGGAGTTGACGGTCCGCCGGATGCAGGGGGATGGGCCGCCCCGCTTCATCGTGTACATCCGGGACCTGACGGAGCGTCGGGAGGCAGAGGCGGTCATCCGCGCACAGGGGGCCCGCCTTGGGGCGACCCTGGACGTGCTCGTCGACTCCGTCGTCTACGTGGATCGTTCGGGGCTCGTCCGCTTCGCGAACTCGGCTTCCGTCCACCTGCTCGGCGATCCGCTCATCGGCGTGACTCCGGGCGCATGGACCGCCCGGCTCCCCGTCGACTTCCTCGGCGTGCCGGGCACCCTCGACTCGCTCCACGGCGCCCTCGCGTCGGGGCAGATCGTCCGGAATCGCCGCGTGGAGTTCATCGACGCCTCCGGGGCCCCCCGGGTGGTCCTCGCGAGCATCGTTCCGGTGGTGGACGACGACGCGATCCAGGGCGCCGTGTTGTCCATGCACGACCTCACCCAGGAGCTCCTGCTGGCGAACGAGCTGGAGAGCGCGAACATCGAGCTGCGGACGCGGTTCGAGGAGCTCCTGGCCCAGCAGGAGGTGCTCGCCGCGCGATCGGAGGAGGTCACCAAGCAACGGGCCCAGCTCGCGCACAGCAACGCCGATCTGGTCAGCGCCTCCCGGCTCAAGAGCGAGTTCCTGGCGACCATGTCGCACGAGCTGCGCACGCCGCTCAACGCCGTCATCGGCTTCGCGGAGGTGCTGCTCGCGGACAAGGCTCGCCCCCTCGGCGAGGCGCACCGCCCCTTCGTCGCCGAGATCCGCACCGCGGGCGAGCAGCTCCTCCTGCTGATCAACGATGTCCTCGACCTCACCCGCATCGAGGCGGGCCGACTGCAGATCCGGACGGAGCGGATGGACCTCGCGGGCCCGGTCCTGCAGGCCCGGGAGCTCACCAGCGTGTTGGCGAAACAGCGCAACGTGGCCGTCGTGAACAACATCTCCCCGGGGCACCTCTCCGTGATCGCCGATCCGGATCGGGTGCGTCAGGTGGTGCTGAACCTCCTCTCGAACGCGCTGAAGTTCACGCCGAGCGGCGGCACCGTCACGTTGAAGGCGGTGGAGTTCCCGATGGGTTTCGCGCGGATCTCCGTCAGTGACACCGGCATCGGGATCGACAGCAACGACCTGCACAAGCTCTTCCAGCCGTTCACGCAGCTCGAGAGCGGCCTCGCCCGGCGGCGGGGAGGTTCGGGGCTCGGCCTGTCCATCTCCAAGCAGCTCGCGGAGGCGATGAACGGCACCATCGGCTGCGAGAGCGTGTTCGGTCGTGGGTCGACCTTCTACTTCACGCTGCCGCTCGCGAACGCGGCCGGGCTCGCCACGGTCGACGTTGCCGAAGACACCTTCGTCCCCTCGGACACGCGCGGTGTGCCCCAGATCTTCCTGCGTGACGCCGACGCGGAACACACCCCGTGGGAGAGCGCTCCCTCGCGCTCGCTCGCGCCCGCGGATGCACCTGCCGCTGCGGCTGCCTCGGTGCTGCCCGCCCCCGCGACGCCGGGCACGGTGGTGCATCCCGGGCGGCTGCACGTGCTGATCGTGGACGACAACGCCGTCAATCGGCGCGTGTTGCGGTCCATGTTGGCGCCCACCTCCTGCGAGCTCACCGAGGCCCCCGACGGCTCGACGGCCATTCAGCTCGCGCGCGACCTTCGACCGGGCGTCATCCTGATGGACCTCCAGATGCCCGAGATGGACGGCCTCGAGGCGACCCGCATCCTCACCGCCGATCGTGCCACCGCCGGGATCCCGGTCGTGGCCATCACCGCACACGCGATGCTGGGGGACGCCGACCGTGCCCTGGAGGCCGGCTGCGTCGGTTACCTCGCCAAGCCCGTCGGGCGCGAGAACCTCATGAACGCGATCGATCGCGCCGTGGGGAGCAGCGCCTGGAGGAGCTGAGGGGGCGCGCCGCACGGGGCGCCCGGGTCAGTTCGGCAGGCTCAACGTGAAGACCACCGGCCACTCCGGGGTCTGGTCGACCCGGATCGAGCCGCCGTGGGCGCGCGCCACGACGTGGCAGAAGTGGAGCCCGAGGCCCATGTTCGCGCCGCGCTGGACCGTGCCGGAAGACTGGGCGAACTTCTCGAAGATGCGGAGGCGTTCGCTCTCGGGGATGGGATTGCCGGTGTTGGAGATGCTCAGCGACACGAAGTCGCTCTGCACGCCCTGGACCGCGATGCGGCCGCCGCGCGGGGCATGACGCATGGCGTTGTCGAGGAGGTTCTCGATGACGCGACGGATGAGGTCGGGGTCGGCGTTCGCCGAGAGATCTCCATCGACGGAGAGATCGAGCTGGGTGCCGCGCCGCTCGGCGATGCGCCCCAGGCTGCGCACTGCGTCCACCACGATGCGGCGAAGGGGGCTGCGCACCGGGCGGATGGGCATGCTCGCCTCCTCGATGCGGGCCAGGAGGAGGATCTCCTCCGTCATGGTCCGGATCCGGTGCACGCCGGCGAGCGCGTCCTTGAGGGCCTCACAGGCGGAGCCGTCCTCGAGGCCGAGGATCTCCATCGCGACCTCGATGTTGAGCGCCGCGCCGGCCACGGGCGCCTTCAGATCGTGCACTACGAGGTCGGTGAGCTCCTTCCGAAGGGCCTCGAGCCGATGCAGGTCCTCGTTCTTGCGCTCGAGGTCATCCCCGAGCTGCTTGAGCCGGAGGAGGTTCGTGACGCGGGCGCGGAGGATGGCGCCGTCGGGCGGCTTCTCCACGAAGTCGTCCGCTCCCGCCTCGATCGCGCGGAGTCGGGCCTCGCGCTCGTGCAGGGAGGTGATCAGCACCACCGGCAACCGAGCCAGCTCGGGCCGGGCCCGGATGTGGTGGAGCACGTCGATGCCGTCGATCCCCGGCATGCGGAGATCGAGCAGGACGAGGTCGAACGCCTGGTCCTCCATCAGGAGCAGGGCCTCGGCTCCACCGCTCGCGGTGACGAGCGTGTGGCCGAGCGGGCCGAGGTGGGCCCGGAGGACCGCGACCTGCCGCGGATCGTCGTCGACCAGCAGGAGCCGCATCGAACTCGGACTTGTCATGCGGTATCCGGGTTGGGCGCGGCAAAACGTTACCACACCCGACGGTCCGTGTCCAACCAAGCCTGAAGTCGGGAGGCCGGCAACCCTGCCGAGCTCCCGCGTTACTCTTCGAATCGGTAGCCGATTCCGTGCACGGAGAGGATGTGCCGCGGGTCCGCGGGAACGTCCTCCACGCGGCGCCTGAGCTTCAGGATCTGGTTGTCGACGGTGCGGGTGGCCATCGACGGCGAGTAGCCCCAGACGTACTTGAGCAGGTTCTCGCGGCTCACGTCGGTGCTCTTCTGGGCGATCAGGTAGGCGAGCACCCCCGCCTCGTGGGTGGTCAGGCGCTGCTCGACGCCGTCCCGCCACAGGATGCGACGACGGAGGTCGACCTCGTTGCGGCCGAAGCGCACGCGGTCGGGGGCCTTCGGCGCCTCGGGACGCGAGCGCAACCGGGCGCGCACCCGCGCGATCAACTCGCGAAGCGAGAAGGGCTTGGTGATGTAGTCGTCCGCCCCGAACTCGAGCCCCAGCACCTTGTCCAGCTCGGTGCCCTTCGACGTCACCATGATGACGGGGAGCTCCGGGTGATCCTGCTTCACCCGGCGGAGCACGGCGATGCCGTCCATGCCGGGGAGCATCACGTCGAGCAGGAGGAGGTCCGGAACGTCATCCTCGATCGACGCAATGGCGGCCTCTCCGGACTCGCAGTGCGAGACCTGGAACCGCTCGTGCTCGAGCGCCGCACGGAGACCCGTTGCGAGCGTCTCTTCGTCTTCCACGACCAGAATGCTTGCGCCGAACGACTCAACCATCGATTCCTCCGCGAGATGCGAAGCCAGGACCGGGACGCCAGGATTGGCGCGCCACGCCACTCTACTCCGTCGTGGGTGGGCGGCGCTACCACACGGCGAACAAGCTCGAGCGGTCGCGCGCTTGCCCGCTTGACAACCGCGAGGGGCGTTCGCCCAAACCTGTCCGCACCTACGGGAGACGCCGGATGATGATCACCGTGAGATCGTCGGCCTGAACGGTGCCTTCCGCGTAGTGGTCGACCGCGCGGACGAGGGCGTCGATCAGGTTGCGCGCCTCGAGGGTGCGGTTGCGGGTGATCAGATCGAGCACGCGAAGCTCGCCGAAGACCTCACCGTTCCGATTGGCGCACTCGTAGATTCCGTCGGTGATGAGCGCGACGACATCCCCCGGCTCGAGGTGCATCGTCAGGGGCGACGGCACCACCGTGACCTCGGCGACCCCGAGCGGGAGGGCGTTCGCCCCGAGCCACTCGGCCCGCCCGTCGGCCGCGTGGTAGTGGAGGAGGGGGCCCTGGCCGGCGGCGTGGTAGACCAGATCGTGGCGGACGGGATCGAGGCAGCCGACGAAGGCGGTCACGAACTGATCGTCCGCGAGGTCCTGGAAGAGCTGGGCGTCCATCTGGCGCACGAGATCGCCGATGCTCGCGCCGAGGCGCAGCCCCATCCGGAGCATCGCCCGGACCTGCACCACCGAGAGGGCGGGGCCGATGCCGTGGCCGGAGGCGTCCGCGAGGAGGAGCGCGATCGGCGAGTAGGGGGGGATCCCCATGGGGACGACGTCGTAGATGTCCCCCCCGGTCTGCTCCGCCGGGCGGCTGAACCCGGCGACGTCGTACCCGGCGAGGAGCGGGAGGTACCGGGGGAGCACCCCTTCCTGGATGACACGCGCCGCCTCGAGGTCCCGCTCCATCTTCATCCGGACGAGCCGCTCGGCGAGCAGCCGCTCGCGCTGGATGGCGACGGCGGCGTGGCTGGCCAGCACTTCGGCGATGTTCTCGTCCCCCGCGTTGAAATGGCCTCGCGCCGGGTTGAGGAGCTGCATGACGCCGACGAGCTCCTCGTCGAGCCCGATGAGGGGCACCGACACGAGGCAGCGGGTGCGGAAGCCCGTGGCGCGGTCGATCTGGGGGTTGAAGCGCGGGTCGGTGTCCACGTCCTGGACGTTGATCGTCCTTCGGCTGCGCGCGCACGCACCCGCGATGCCCGAATCGATGGTGACCCGGATGTCCTCCTGGCCGGTGGCCACCTTGGAGTACAGCTCGCGGTGGGGCGCATCGTAGAGCAGGACCGCGCCGCGCTCCGCCCCGAGGACGTCGCGTCCGGCGTCGATGACCATGCCGAGGAGGGTCTTGAGCTCCATCGGCGCCGAAAGTTGGCGGCTCACGGCGAGGAGGCGCATCAGCGCGTCGAGCGGAATGGCGCCTTCCCGTAGGATCATGTCAGATGCCTGCCAAGGAACGCCTACTAACCGGTCGGGAGCAAGAACGGCGGCGCCGGGGTCCGTCAGGTGCACGATGCCAGACTTGGGTGGTGTACGCAATGTCAAATCAATCCCCCAGGGTGACGCGGACGAGGTGGGTGGCGCCATCGTCGATGAGCGGCACCTTCGCCGCGACCGGGTCGAGGGTCACGCCGTCGAGGGTGATCGTCGCGATGCCCCGCTGCATGCCGCGCGGGTTGGTCACCGTGATCTCGTAGCGCGCGCTGCGGTGCTTGAGGGTCACCTCGTAGGTGGACCAGCTCGCCGGGATGCACGGCACGAGGTGCATATGGTCGCCGCGGACGCGCACCCCGAGGATCCACTCGAGCCCGGCGCGGTACATCCACGAGGCGGAACCGGTGTACCAGGTCCACCCTCCGCGCCCGACCTGGACGCCGGCCCCGTACACGTCCGCCGCCGCGACGTAGGGCTCGCCCTTGTAACGCTGGAGCCCGGCCCGCGTGTTGGCGCGGTTGACGGGATTGATCATGGCGAAGATCTCGCTCGCCTTGTTGCCGTCGCCGAGCTCGGCGAATGCCATGAGCGCCCAGAGCGCGGCGTGCGTGTACTGCCCGCCGTTCTCGCGGATGCCGGGGAGGTAGCCCTTGATGTAGCCGGGATCCAGCGGGGTCCGGTCGAAGGGCGGGGTCAGGAGGAGCACGACGCCGTCGGCGCGATTGACGAGGTGCTCGTCGACCGCCGCCATCGCCCGGGCCGCCCGGTCGCTCCGGCCGGCGCCGGACAACACGGACCAGGACTGCGCGATCGAGTCGATGCGGCATTCGACGTTGGCCGCCGAGCCGAGCGGGGAGCCGTCGTCCATGTACGCGCGGCGGTACCAGTCGCCGTCCCACGCCTCCGACTCCACCGCGACGCGCAGCGCGGCGGTGTGGGTGCGCCAGGCCATCGCCCGCGCGGCGTCCCCCCGGGCCTCGGCGATGGGGATCCAGCGGTCCAGCGTCGTGATGAGGAACCAGGCGAGCCACACGCTCTCGCCCCGACCGTGATGTCCGACCCGGTTCATGCCGTCGTTCCAGTCGCCGCTCCCCATCAACGGGAGGCCGTGCCGGCCGACACGCAGGCTCACGTCGAGCGCCCGGGCCGCGTGCTCGTAGAGCGTGCCGGTCTCGGTCGAGACGCTCGGCTCCTGGTAGGTGTCCTCCTGCTCGGCTGTGAGGAGCGGGCCGTCGAGGTAGGGGATGACCTCCTCGAGCACCGCGGTCTCTCCGGTGACCTCGAGGTAGTGGGAGAGGGTGAACGGGAGCCAGATGCGGTCGTCCGCGAACCGCGTGCGCACGCCCTTTCCCGACGGCGGGTGCCACCAGTGCTGGACGTCACCTTCGGGGAACTGGTGCGCGGCCGCGCGGAGGATGTGCTCGCGGGTGAGATCCGGGCGGGCCACCACCAGCGCCATGCCGTCCTGGAGCTGATCGCGGAAGCCGTACGCGCCGCCGGCCTGGTAGAAGCCCGCGCGCGCCCAGATCCGGCAGGAGAGGGTCTGGTAGAGGAGCCAGCGGTTCATGAGCAGGTCCATCGCGCGGTCCGGAGTCTTCACCTGGACCACCTCGAGGATGGCGTCCCACCGCTCCACGACCTCGCGGAGGAGCGCTTCGGGATCGGCCTCGCGGGCGCGCAGGACGAGGCTGCGGGCCTCGGCCTCCCCGTCGGCCTGTCCGAGGAGGGCCACGACGCTCGCGGTCTCGCCGGGCAGCAGGCGGATCGTCGTCATCAACATCGCGCACGGATCGAGCCCCGCGCCGACCTGTCCGGCGCCGGTCCGCTCGCGACTGAGGCCCGCGGGCGTGGCGAGGGAGCCGTTTCGGCCGATCCACTCGACGCGGTCGCCCGAGGTGATCTGCTGGCGGCCGCACAGATCGAGGAACGCCACCCGGGAGGCGAAGTCGGCCTTCCAGGGGTTGCGGGCGAAGATCGCTCCGGTGTCGGCGTCGATCGTGGTGACGACGAAGGGTGTCGAGGCGGCGCGCGAGGGGCCGAGGACCCATTCGACGTAGGCGGCGACGGACAAGCGGCGTTCGCGGCCCGACGTGTTGCGGAGCAGGAGGCGGGTGTACTTCACCGGATCCGTCGGCGCGACGAATTGGACCTGCTCGAGCGCGATGCCGTGGCTCTCGTGGGTGAAGGTCGTGAATCCCTGGCCGTGGCGCACGACGTAGGGGGTGTCCTCGCGCACGGGCAGCGGCGTTGCCGTCCAGGTCTCGCCCGTGTCGTCGTCGCGGACGTAGAGGACCTCGCCGGGCGGGTCACTCACCGGGTCGTTCGACCAGGGGGTGATCTGGTTCTCGTGGCTGTTCTCGGCCCACGTGAAGCCGCCTCCCGACTCGGAGACCAGGAAGCCGAACGACGGGTTGGCGACGACGTTGACCCACGGCAGGGGCGTCCACTGACGGGCGCCCATCACGGTCACGTAGTCGCGCCCGTCGGTCGAGAACCCGCCAATTCCATTGAAGAATTGGAGGTCCAGCCGCGGCGGGGGCGGCGCGTCGGTCCCGAGCGGGATCGGGGGGATGGCCCGCGGGGCCGGCGGAACCGACCCGTGGCGCAGCTGGCGGATCACCTGGTCGGAGAGGGAGCCGTCGCGCGAGTCGACGACGACGCGGGCGGCCGTGAGCAGCATGTCGCGGTCCTCGGCGGCGAGGTGCTCGCCCCGGACGAGGTGCACGCCGTTCGTGACGCCGGCGAGGTGGCTCGCGCGGATGAGCCCTTCGAGCTCCTCCTGGAGGTCCTGTCCGTAGGTGTGGAACTGCTCGTTGAGGATCACGAGATCGATCGTGAGCCCCTTCATCCGCCAGTAGCAATGGGCATGGACGAGCTGGCGAACGAGCTCGCGGTCCTCCATGTTGGCGATGCGGCCGAGGAGGATGGGGCGGTCACCCGAGATGCCGAAGCGCCACAGCGCCGACTGCCCGAGGCGGTTGCGCTCGAGGACGTCCTTTCCCGCGCGCATCGCCGGGCCGGCGTAGAGCACGCGCGAGGCGAGGCGCTGGTAGAGCTGCGCCTCCTCGGGCTCGATGCCGATGTGTCGCAGTTGGACCTGGGCGTGGGTCCAGGCCTGGCCGAGCGTGCGCTCGAAGATGCCGTCGTAGCGGTAGGTGTCGCAGAGGGCGAGCACGCGCTCGCGGCTCGGGCCGACGAGGGTCGTGAAGGTGACCTTCGCCGTCTCGCCGGGCTGGAGGGTGATCCGGCGGCGCACGCTGAAGATCGGGTCCAGCACGGCGCCGACGGTGTTGGAGAGCGGGCGCCCGTCGTGAATCGCCGCGGCGGTGCGGACGCTTCGCCCGCGGCCGATGAACCGCGCGCGGTCGGTCTCGAACTGGACCCCCTGGGTGGGCACGCCGTGGACGGCGGAGACGTGCGCGGCCCACATGCGCTGCTCGAGCGCCGAGCGCGGCCGGCGCGACGCCACGAGCGCCTCCACCCCGGGCTCGAACTCCGTCTGGACAAAGAGGTTGGAGAAGGCGGGGTGGGCGACGTCGGCGGCGTCGGGCGCGAGGACGACCTCGGCGTAGGAGGTCAGCTCGAGCGTGCGCGAGCGGCTGCCGTGGTTGAGGAGCGTGACCTGGCGGATCTCGGCGTCGTCCTCGGAGGACACCACCACGTCGAGGGTGGTGGAGATCGAGCCGTCGCGCCGGCGGATCTCCACGCGGTGCTCGTAGAAGGACGCCGCGTAGGCGTCGGCCTCCGCGCCGGTGGGCTGGTGGCCCGCGGACCACACCTGGCCGCTCACGACGTCCCGCACGTAGACGAAGCTGCCCCAGCTGTCGAGCGTCTCGTCCTCGCGCCACCGGGTGACCGCGAGATCCTTCCACAAGCTCTGCCCGGCGCCGGCCGCGGTGAACGCCACCGAGTAGCGGCCGTTGGAGAGGCGGTGGGTGGCCGGCAAGGCGTCGTGGGGGGAGCTGAACCGGCGCAGGACGGGCGGCACGACCTCCCGTACGTGCAGGTGCATGCCCGCCTCGTCCATGTGGGAGCGGGCGACGGCGACGTGGCGCGGGGTGCGCTCGTGGAGCAGCAGCTCGGTGGCCTGGACGATGGGCGAGGCATGGAAGCGGCGTCGCATCGCGAAGCCACCGATGGTGTTGCAGAGGGCGATGATGGTCATGCCCTGGTGATGCGCGAAGTAGGCCTTCACGACGGCGCACCGCGTGCCCTCGAGGAGCCGGGCGACGGTGTAGTCGACGGACTCGTAGTAGCCGTAGCGTCCGGACGCGCCGGCCCTCGCGAGGCTCGCGAGGTTCTCGAGGGCCGCGACGGGATCGATCATCGCGGCCAGCGCCGTGGCGTAGGGGGCGACGACGAGATCGTCGGCGAGCCCGCGCCGGAGGCCGAGGCCGCTGACGCCGAAGTTGGAGTATTGGTAGGTGAGGTTCAGATCACGCGCGTTGTAAGCGGCCTCCGAGATGCCCCAGGGCACGCCGCGGGCCTCCCCGTACTTGATCTGGCGCGCCACCACGAGCCGGTCGGTCTGGGCCAGCAGGCTGCCCTCCGGCGTCGACATGATCAGCTCGGGCATGAGGTACTCGAACATCGAGCCCGACCACGAGACGAGCGCCGACCCGATCCCGACCGGCGCCAGCCGTCGCCCGAGGCGGAACCAGTGGGAGACCGGCACGTCACCCGCCGCGATGGCGAGGAAGCTCGCGAGACGGCACTCCGACGCGAGCAGATCGTACGAGGAGGCGTCCAGCCGGCCGTTGTCGACGTTGTAGCCGATTGAGAAGAGCCGCTTGTCCTCCTCGAAGAGGAAGCCCCACGCCATCTCCCGCGCGAGGTGCTCGGCCCGCGCGGCGAGCCGCGTGAGCCGGACGGCGGGGCTCTCGTCGAACCCGATCCCGTCGAAGAAGCCCCCTTCGACGAGCGCGTGATCGTGGCCGTGGGCGGCGATGGTCGCGCGCACCACGCGGGCCCAATTCTGGACGTCCACGTAGGCATCGCCCCCGTGACCCGCGGCACGCTCCTGCGCCAACGCCTGCGCCGTGTCGACGAGCACCTCGGCCTTCGCCCCGAGGAGGTCCCAGACGTTTCGGGAGGCGCCCGTGTCGGTCAGGAGCGCGGCGATCTCGTCGGCGCTCTCGGCGAGCTGCTGGCGACGCACGGATCCGTCGCGAACGTCGTCCCCGGTGGCCGCGATCGCCTCCCGCGCGATGGCGAGCGCGTCACCGATCCCGGCGAACGCGCGGGAGAGCGTGGGGGTGTAGCTGGCGAGCTCGAGGCACGCCTGCTCGAGGGTGAGCAGGTGGCCGGCGAGGTTTCCGCTGTCGACGGTGGACACGTAGCGGGGCGCGAGCGGCGCGAGCGTGGTGGTGTCGTACCAGTTGTAGAGGTGCCCGCGATGCCGCTCCATCTTGTCGATCGTCGCGAGGGTCGCCTCCACGCGCTCGATGAACGCGAGCGTCCCGATCCAGCCCATGTCGTGCGCGGAGACCGAGGAGAGCAGGTACAACCCGATGTTGGTCGGTGACGTGCGGTGCGCGACCACCGGGCTCGGATCCTCCTGGAAGTTGTCCGGCGGGAGGTGGTGGTCGGCCGGCGACACGAAGGTCTCGAAGTAGCGCCAGGTCCGGCGAGCGGTGAGCCGAAGGTTGGCGGCGCCCCGATCATCGAGGGTGGCGCCCGCGAAGGCCACCGGCGGCGCGCTGATCCAACGGGCGATCACCGGCGACAGGATCCAAAGGGTGGCAAACGAAGCGGCGAGCCCCAACGAATGGGGTGCCACGCGAACGACCGCGACCAGCGCGAGCACGGTGAGGCCGACCGAGCGGGCCATCTCGCGCTGGAAGGCCCCCAGCTCGAGCCGGGAGCCGGACTTGACCTGGGCCGCCGTCACCCATTCCAGCATGCGCCTGCGGGAGATCGTCAGCCGGTAGAGGGTGCGCACGATCGCGTCGACCATCTGCCAGGCCTGCTCGGCCAGGAGCGCGATCCCGAGCCCCACGCGGAGGAGCCCGAGCACGAAGTCACTACCGACGCCGCGGGCGAAGCTCCGCATCGAGAGCCCGGACCGCCGGGGAAGCAGTTCGAGGAGCACCGGGAGGAGGACGGGGACGATGAGCGAGGCCCCGACGAACAACGTCCACACCCACGGGCGCCCGTCGGGGAGCAGCCACCCGACGAGCAGCGTGGCGAAGCCCGCCGGCGCGACGAGCGTGCGCCGTAGGTTGTCGAGCATCTTCCAGCGCCCGATGAACGGAATCGGGCCCGGACCGAAGATCCAGGGCAGGAGCTGCCAGTCCCCTCGCGCCCACCGGTGCTGCCGGGCGGCGGCGACCTGGTAGTGCGCGGGGTAGCTCTCGAAGAGCTCGATGTCGGTCAAGAGCCCCGCACGCGCGTGCAGGCCTTCGAACAGGTCGTGCGAGAGCATCGTGTTCTCGGGCACGCGGCCCGCGAGCGCGGTCTCGAAGGCATCGACGTCGTAGATGCCCTTGCCGGTGTAGCTCCCCTCGGCGAAGAGATCCTGGTACACGTCCGAGATGGCGAACGCGTAGGGATCGATGCCGGCGGGACCGGAGTAGACGCGCTGCGCCGGGGTTCCCTGGCCGCTCTCCGGGAGCGTCGGCGTGATGCGCGGCTGTAGGATGCCGTAGCCCTTCACGACACAGCGCGTCACCGGGTCGTGGACGGCGCGGTTGAGCGGGTGGGCGATCGCGCCGACGAGCCGTTTCGCCGTGCCGTGGGGGAGGCGCGTGTCGGCATCGAGCGTGATGACGTAGCGGATGTGGAGCCCGGCGAGCGCCCGGGCCCGGTCGGCGCCCACATCGAGGAAGGTCGTGTCGGTGGCGCCGCGGAGCAGCCGGTTGAGCTCATGGAGCTTGCCACGCTTGCGCTCCCACCCCATCCAGCGCCCCTGCCGCTCGTTCAAGCGGCGACCGCGGTGGAAGATGAAGAAGCGCGGGCCCCCCGCCACCGGCGCGTAGCGGGCGTTGAGCGCGGCGATCCCTCCGCGGGCGACGGTGAGCAGGGCGTCGTCTCCCTCGACATGCTCCGTGAGCGCGTCGGCCCAATCCGACACGAGCGCGAAGCGCAAATCTCCGTCGTCGTTGGCGAGGAAGTGCACTTCGAGGCGCTCGACGAGCGCACGCACCTCGGCCTCGTCGGTGAGGAGCGTGGGGACGACGACCATCGTGCGGAGCTCGGCGGGAACGCCGTCCTCGAGCGCCAGCTTCGGCAGCTTGCGGGGGCCCACGAGGCGTGCCACCGAGCGGTTGACCAGCCCGATCGCGAGCTCGGAGGCGGGGACGAGGGCGAGCAGGCCGAGCACGACCCGCTCGATGAGCGGCGCCCCCATCTCGGTGGTGATCCAGAGCGGGACCACGAGCATGGCGGCGGTGGCGAACGTGATCGCGCCGATGTACGCGACGGTCGGCTGGAGGTGCACCATGCGCCGCGCGCGCTGCAGCAGCGGGAGCCGATAGCCGACCTCCGCCTCGAGCGCCGCGCGCCCGGCGGAGATCAGGTAGTACCCGGCCTCCGACTCCCGGGCGCCCTTGGGATGGCCGGAGGTGCGGGCCCGTTCGGTGGCCAATTGCCCGATTGCGACCTCCGACCACGAGGATCTGCGGGCCAGCTCCTCGACCGCGTGCCGATAGCGATCGCGGGTGGCGAAGTCGAGCGTGGGGAACGGCGCGTGCCCTCGCAGCGCCGCCTCGAGCAGGCTGACCTCCTCCACGAAGTCCGCCCAGTCCACAGTGGAGAGGGCCCGCATGCTCGTGATTCCGTCACGAACGGGACCCTGCATCGCCGCGAGCTGCAGGTGCTCGTCCCGTACCAGCTCGTCGGCCGCGCGTTTCTGGCGGGCGAGCTGATCGTTGAGCCAGAGCAACCCGGGGGTGGTGGCGGGATCGCGGTCGCGCAGCCGCTGGATGAGCTGCACCGCGAACGCGGGGGCCAGTGGGGCGCGTTCGAGCGCGCGCAGTTGCGCTTGGATCTTCCGTGCCCGCGTCGGGTCGAGCAATGCGTCCGCGAGCTCGTCGGCCTGGACCCGCTCCAGCCGGCGCAGGACGATCGAGTCCGCGAGGCGCCGCAGGTTCTCGACGAGCACGAGTCGCAGCGAGATCGCGACTGCCCAGAGCTCTCCGATCGTGAGCGGCTGGACCTCCTGGTAGGCCTTGACGAAGCGCGTCAGGCTCTCGAGGTCGAAGCGGCTGTCCGTGTGCTCGACATATGCCCAGACGAGCGCGTAGACGCGGGGGAAGCCCGCCATCTCCCCGTCCGCGAGCTTGGGGAGCTCGAGGTAGAATCCCGGTGGGAGGTCCTCGGCGATCTCGCGGAGCTGCTCCTCCACGAGCCCGAAGTTGTCGATCATCCACTCGGCCGCCGGGCTCACCGCCTGACCGGCCCGGACATCCGCCGCGATGCTGCGGGACGCCTTCACCAGCGCGCGTCGGTTGTCCCTCAGCCGCGGGAGAAGGGGCTTGCCGGGGTGCCGGCCCTTGAGGATGCGGTGGGTCCCGGCGAGCACCGGAGCGTACTGCTCCAGCCGATCCACGCTGTAGAGGTCGCCACGAATCGGCTGGACGGAGGAGGGGGGCATGGGCGGCTCGGGGGTGCGCGGCCGGACTGGGGCCCGGCCAGTACGAGGACTGGGGCGGCGGCCGTCACGCCCCCCGAGCGGAGGCGCACGTGCGCGGCGCCGGTTCGACCGACGCCGCGAGGCGCTGACCTACTTCGAGGCGGTCGACCCCGGCTCGACGATGATCTCGACCCGACGGTTGTTCGCACGCCCCTCGGGCGAGGCGTTGTCGGCGACCGGACGCCCCTCACCGATGCCGACGGCGCGGATGAGTGCGGGGTCGTAGCCTCGGGTGGTCAGGAACGAGCGCACCGCTTCCGCGCGGCGCTGGGAGAGGCCGACGTTGTCCGCGTCGCTGCCCTGCGAGTCGGTGTGACCCTCGATGAGGATCGAGCGATCCTTGGTCGCGAGGAGGGCGTCGGTCACCTGGCCGAGCCGCGCCTGCGCCTCGGGCAGGAGGGTCGCCTCGTCGGAACGGAAGAGCACGCTCCCCGACAAGGTGATGACGAGCCCGCGGGACTCCTCCTTGACCGCGGCCAGCTTCGCGAGGGCGGCCATCGCCTCGGCCGTGCGCGCCTCGGCCTGGGCCTGGGCGGTCTCCGCCACGGCCCGCGCCGACTCGGAGGCGGTCAGTTGCGCCGACGTGGTGGCCGCGGCGGTCTGGGAGGCGGCGAGATCCGATTGGGTCGCGCCCAGCTGCGCCCGGGTGTCCTGCATGATCGCGTCCTGGGTCGACTGGTACTGCGAGTTGGCAGCAGCCGCGGACTTCTCCTCGGCCACGCTGGCGGCGAGGGCCTCCGCGAGCTCGGCCTTGCGCTGGGCGACGTACGCGAGGTCCTTCGTGTGGTAGCCGCGAGGATCGTCCTGGAAGGCTGTCTCCGCCGCCTCGAGGGCCTCGTGCGCCTTGTGCAGGTCGGCGGGGACGAGCGTCGCCGCCGGGCCGGCGCTGGCCTCCTGGAACGCCTCACGTGCGCTCGCGAGCTCGTGGGGGATGGTCGCGGCGCAGCCGCCGAGGAGCCCCGCGGCGAGGAGGATCGTAAGGTTGGTGCGAATCACTTTTCACCCCCGGCGGCGTACGGATTTTCGGATTGGAGCTTGTGGACGCGGTCCATGGCCGCCTGGGCCTCGGACTTCTCCGTCGCCGCGCGAGAGAGCGCGACCGCCAGCTCGGCGTCCGCCTCGGCGCGGAGCAGGAGGGACTTCGCCTCCTCCTCTTCGCCCTTCTCGTTGAGCGCCGTGGCGGCGTCCACCGCCTCCTTCGCGAGCTGGAGGTGGAGGGAGGCCTGCGGAACGCCGGAGGCACCCAGCTCTTCCGCGGAGCGGATGGCGGCCGTGGACGACTCCGTGTGGAGCGTTTGCGTCGTGGCGCAACCCGCGGCGCCGACTCCGATGAGCAGCAGCCCAGGGATGACGAAGGAGAGTTTCATGCCTTACCTCGTGTTCGGGGAAACGTGACACGGTGATGTGTCAGTCCCGCCTTGAGTACGTCGGGGCCGCTCGGAAGTCGCGCTACCCTCCGCACCGTTGTGTCGGCGTGGGCAGCTTTCTCCCAAACATGGGCCCAACTGTCCGTGGATCGCGCCCTATGTCACTTTCCGTCGCCAACCCGCCGAATGGGCGCGTGGTCGTGGGGGGCTGCGGGGCGGCGCGCTCGGCCAGGTGCCGATCACGCGCCGCCGCACGGTCGATCAGGGCTTCGAGCGGGCGTGGTTCCAACCGCGCCGCGCGAGCTCGCGCGCCTCGTCCCAGCTCTGGTCAGGGTAGCTCTCCTCCCAGTCCTTGCGGAGCTGGGGCTCCAAGGTGTCGTCCCAGTCGCTCGCGTAGTGGGAGCCCGCGCCGTGGCCGAACCGCATCGGGAGTTGCGCGTCCTCCCAGAGCATGACTTCCGGCGGGGTCCCGGTGCGCTTCACGCCGCGCTCGGTCTCGTCGTCGAGCTTCAACGCCGCCCGCTCCTGGGCACGCGCGGCCTTCCTCACGTCGTCGGCGTCCAACGGGTTCGGCACGTCGTCCGGCGGGATCGGCTTGTTGCCGAGCGCCTGCCCGACCGTGTCGCCCACGTCCTGGTTGAGGTCCTTTCCCTTCTTTCCACCCGTGAAGTCGGACTTGGTCTGCTCCCAATCCCGGTGGAGGGCGTCCTTGACGCGCTCCCAGCCAGAGGTGTGGGTGTCGCCCCACCAGCGGGGATTGTTGGTTTTCGTGGTGACCATTCTTGCCTCCTGTTTGGTTGCATCCAACCTCTATGCAAGGGCCTCGCGCCGAGCCCTCGGAAGTTTTGTTTGTGTTTGTTGCAAACCCGCGGGGTTCTGTTGTCCTCGCTGCCTTGATGTCCTCAACGGTCGAGCCGGCCTTTCGCGAGGGCGCCCGTGCGGTAGGGGGCCGCATGCTACTCCTACCCCTGCTCTTCGCCTGCCAGCCGTCCGACTCCACGTTGGTCGACAAGTCTCACGAGACAGACGTCGACGCGGATACGGACGCCGACACGGACACCGACACGGACACCGACACGGACACCGACACGGACACCGACACCGACACGGACACGGACACCGACACGGACACCGACACGGACACCGACACGGACACCGACACCGACACGGACACGGACACGGACACGGACACGGACACGGACACGGACACGGACACCGACACCGACACCGACACCGACACGGATACCGACACGGACACGGACACGGACACCGACACCGACACCGACACCGACACGGACACGGACACGGACACGGACACCGACACGGACACCGGTGGATCGGACACCCCCGCGGTCCGGGCCAACATCGAGGTGTGTGCCGACGGCACGATGGACTACACCGACATCCAGCCCGCGATCGACGCGTCCGCCCCCGGGGACTGGATCAGCGTCTGCCCCGGCACCTACGGCCCGATCATGGTCCCGTGGAGCTTCGAGGTGTACATCTCCTCCACCGGCGGGTCGGGTGTCACGTCGATCGACGGCGGGTTGGATCCGGCGGTCATCCTCGAGAGCGGCACGCTCACGCTCTCCGGGTTCCACGTCACCGGCACCGCCTTCTCGGATCCGTACTACCCCGAAGGCGCGGCGTTCTCGATCCACGAGGGTGACCTCACCGTCACCGACTGCCTCGTCAGCGACACGACCGGGTCGTTCACCGTGCTCTTCGACGAGAACTTCCTCGCCATGGAGGACGTGGTCTGGGAGGACAACAACACCGACTTCCTCTGGTACCTGGTGGAAGGGATCAACGCCGACATCCAGCACAACACCGTGACCGGCGGGCAGCACGAGACCGTGGTGACGACGCCCGATCTCGACAACATGCTGATGGTGAACAACGTGTTCCAGGACATCCGCATCAGCACGGCGTTCACCGCGTTCGACTTCTACTCCAACGGCATCGGCACCCTCGGCATCTACAACAACGTCTTCTACAACATCGACGATGACGACCCGTGGGGCGGACGGACGCTCGACCTGGAAGGGGTGGTGTTCGAGAACAACATCGTCGCGGCATGCGACGCGGGGAACCTCGTCCCCATGGAGGCCAGCTACTCCTTGTTCTGGGACAACCTCGGGGACTACGAGGGGAGCGTGACCGGGACCGGCAACTTGTACGTCGACCCCCGGTTCACCGATGCCGCGGGCGGCGACTTCTCGCTCGCCTCCGGATCCCCGGCCATCGACGCGGGTCGACCGACCCGTGAGGATCCCGACGGCAGCCGGAGCGACATCGGGATGTACGGCGGCCCCTACGATGCCGACGTCCCGGCCTACACCGCGCCCGACACCGAGACCATCACCGGCACCGTTCCCCGCACGCTCACCGTGACGAACGGCTTCGGGGACGGCAGCTACCTCGCCGGCGAGGTCGTCCAGGTCTGGGCCGACGTGGATCCCCAGTCCGAGATCGTGAGTCGGTGGTCCGGCGGCACGCTGGCCGACTCCGGGGAGTGGAACAGCACGTTCACGATGCCCGACACGAACACCACGCTCACGCCCACGATCACCGCCGCGAGCCTCACGTACACGGAGACCGTGTACACGTTCGCGGGCACCGCTCGCTCGGTGCTCGCCGCGATCCCCACCGATCCCCGCGGCATCGTGCTGTTCTTCCACTCCGCGGTGCACGACAACACCGAGATCCGCGACAACGCGCCCTCGTCCATCGCGCGGCGGCTCTACGACGCCGGCTACGGCGTCGTGGCCATGAATTCCGACATCGCGGCCATCGCGGGCTCGGGCGGCTGGAGCAACTCCGCGGACGACGAGACGCTCGATCTCGCCGCCACCCGCGAGCTCCTCAACGAGCTGGCGTACTGGGACGTGCCGGTCATCGCCTGGGGCGTCGGGAGCGGCGGCGAGTTCGCGCACAGCCTGGGCGTCTCCCTCCCGGCGGACGCGGTGGTGTCCTTCTGCGCGCCCGGCCGGCGTTACTACGTCGAGTCCACGTCGGCGCCCACGGCCTGGTTCATGGCGGCGCGCGACTCGACCTACCCCGACGGCGACGACACCGCCGTGGCCTACGCCGCCGCCCTCGAGGCGCGCGGCGTGACCGCGGAGGCCCGCGTCCACCCGACGACGGCGCTCTACGACGAGCGCTTCACCCGGGTGACCGGCATCGACAGCGCGCAGTCCGCCACCATCGCGGATGCCCTGCGGACGGCGGGCTACGTCGACAGCAACGACGCGTGGCTCGTCACCGGGGAGGAGGCCGCGTCGGACCTCGGCGGGCTCGGCCTGACCGCGTCGCAGGAGGCCCAGGTGGCGGCCGAGATCGAGATCATGGCCGCCGACCACGAGCTCTACGACGACTACGCCGCGGACATGCAGGCGTTCCTCGACAGCTTGTTCCCCTGAACGTGGCCGGGAGGGGCCTCCCCGAGGGGGCCCTCCCAACCCGACCCCCGCGTCGGGACCGCTATTCTATCGTTTGGCCCGCGTGCAGCGCAGCTTCTCGTCGCAGACCAACGCGCGGTCCTCCCGAACCACGACCGTCTTCCGGGGATCCCAGTCGTCGGTCGTCGCGCTCCACTCCATCAACTTGTAGCGGCCGCAGGGCGTGGTGCCGGTGGGCCGGACGAGCTCGTCGCTCCCGCGCGGGCGCAGGCGCCATGTCCCCTCCGGGAGGGTGAGGGTGCCCGTGCAGGTCTCGACGGGCGCCGCCGTGGCTTCCTTGCGCGCTCGGGAGGCCTTCCTCAAGCGGGGGGCCGGGGTGGCGGTGTCGGCGTCCTCGTCGACCGTCACGGGGGGCGAAGGGGACAGCCCTTCCGCGGCACGCTCGGGAGGGGCTCGCGCAGCCAACGCCGCTCGCGTGATGGGCGTGTCCGCACCGTCGCCTCGGAAGACGCCGAGACCAAGCGAGAGCAAGGCCGCGAGGACGGCCACACCGCCGACGATCGCGGGCGCGCGTGACCGCCGGGGAGGCTGGGACGGATGGGCGGGCGCTTCGGAGGTGACGACCGGCTGGGCCAGCCCCATCGCGGGCCTCGGCTCGCGTGGCACGAGGGTCACGGGAAGCACGAAGGAGTCACCCGCGGTGTCCGCGGTGCCCGCGCTGACTACTGTATCCGCGCCCGCGTTGCCGAGGCTGCCCGCGTTCCCGAGGCTGCCCGCGAGCTCCGGCGCAAGGAGCGCGCGCAAGCCCTCGAGGTCCACCCGCTCGGCGGGGTCGCTCAAGGTCGCCGCGTGAATGGCCGGGACCAGCGCGGGGACGCAGCCCTCCGGCGCCTCGAGGTAGGGGATCAGGCGCTTGCGCACCACGAGCGCTGCGGTCTCCTCGGGAAAGGCCGGCTCGCCGGAGAGGCACTCGACCAGCACCACGCCGAGCGCGTACACCTCCCGCTTCCACGGAGGGCCGGGAGGGCCGCCGAACGCTTCGGGGCCGAGGTATCCGAGCGTGCCGGGCCCGAGCGCGGGCTGGGCGAGGCGGGTCGCGAGATCGTCCAGGGCGATGCCCCAGTCCACGAGCACCGCGCCGCCGTCGGCCAGCACGATGTTCTCGGGCTTCACGTCGTGATGGGCGACGCCGAGCCGGCGCGCCGCGAGCAGGACGTCCGCGATCTCGTCGACGATCCGGCAGGCTTCCGGGGCGGTGAGCCGCCCGGAGCGTCGGAGGGTCGCGGTCAGCGTGTCGCCGTCGACGTGCTCCTGCACCAGGTAGGGCATCCCGTTCGCGGCGTACCCGAAGTCGAGGAGCGGGGGGCAACCGCGGTGGTGGAGCTTCTGGAGCAGCTCCGCCTCCCGTTGGAATCGCTCCTTGCGCGCCTCCACGTCCGCGGGGGTGCTCAAGACATCCGGGCGAAGCACCTTCAGGACGCCGCGTCGGGACGGAGTCCCGTCCGGAGTCCCGTCCTCACGGGCGACAAAAACCATCCCCATTTCGCCACACGCCAGCATCGGACCCAAGCGCCAACCCCCCACCCGGTTGGAGGCCTCGCGTGCACCGGTGGTGGGGTCGTCGTCAGACATGATTCTGCTCCGATGCGTCGCTGCCCAATCCAGTCTACAGCGGCGGGCCGCCCGGCGGGGTGGGGGCGGGGGTGGGAACGGGCACCTCGGGAGGGGGCTCGGTCGGGCCGCTGTCGGAGGGCTCGGCCGGCGCGGTCGGAGGCGTGACCGGTTGACGCCGTGGGCATCCCGGGAGGAACGACAGGCTCAACAACGCAGCCACCATCGCGCCGGTGGCAAGTCGAGGGAAGAGGGTGGACATGACAGCTCCTCGTAAGGTGGGATGACCTCTGGCTCGGGTACGTTTCGGAGCGAGGGCCGAACGAACGCGCCTTCCAAGTCACTAACGCGACCCCGCCCGACGGGGCCCACGCGGCTCCGGGTCTGTGGCAACCAACATCTCGGAAGTGTCGACACAACTCCGAGGGTGTCGCGAAGAGTCGCCGCTCCTTGTCCGGGGAGAGCGCGGTGTGAACCCAGCCACCCATGCTCCTCCTCACCCTGTTCCTCGCCTGCGGTCCGACCGACGCCGTCCCCACCGACACGTCCGAGCAAGCGGACGCGGACACGGACACCGACTCGGACACCGACACCGACACCGATACCGACACGGACACGGACACCGACACCGACACGGACACGGACACCGACACGGACACCGACACCGACACCGACACCGACACCGACACGGACACCGACACGGACACGGACACCGACACGGACACCGACACGGACACCGACACGGACACCGACACGGATTCCGGGCCGGTGGACGGCGACGGCGACGGCTACGTCTCCTCCGTGGATTGTGATGACGGGGATGCCGCGGTGTCCCCCGGCGCGGTGGAGGTCTGTGGCGACGGGACCGACAACGATTGCAGCGGCGGAGACGCGACCTGCGCGTTCGAGGGCACGTACGATCTCGGCTCCGCGGACGCCTCGCTCTACTCCAGCCGCGCCGGGTTCGACGTCGGGCGCCACGTGGACGTGGGCGACATCGACGGGGACGGCACCGGCGACCTGCTGGTCGCGACCAAGGAGGCCGAGGGCAACCAGGGCGGCGCGTACGTCGCCTACGGGCCGTTCACGGGCACGCGGGACCTCGACTCCGCCGGCGTCCGCATCCGCGGCGACGCGACCACGACCTCGGCGGGCCGCTCCATCGGCGTCGGGGACGTGAACGGCGACGGGTGGGAGGACGTGGGCATCGGCGCCCCCGACGACACCTGCCGCGGCTGGATCGTGTTCGGGCCGGTGACCGCCGACATGGACCTGGTCGACGCCGACATCACCCTCGTCGGCGAGCTCGAGACCGAGGCGGCGCACGGGATGGACCTGGCCGACGTTGACGGCGATGGGGTAGGGGACGCCGTCGTCTCCGCCTACGAGGACGATCTCGGGGGCGTCGCCTCCGGGACGGTTTTCGTCGAGTACGGGCCCCTCGGCGCCGGGACGATCGATCTGCCGACCGACGCGGACGCCCGGCTCATCGGCGAGTCCGACTACGCCTTCGCCGGACGCTACCTGCGCGCAGGCGTGGACGTGGACGGGGACGGCATCGGGGACATGCTCCTCGGCGCGCCCTACGGCCACGGCACGGCCTCCGGGTCCGGCGCCGCCTACCTCGTCTACGGCGGGGTGGTCGGTGACCACTCCCTCTCCGGCGCCGACGGCAAGTTCCTCGGCGAGGCGGCCGACGACAACGCCGGCGAGGGCCTGGCGATGGGCGATGTGGACGGGGACGGCCTCGGCGACATCATCCTCGGGTCCTACAACGCCTCCGGCGGGGAGGACGCGGGCACCGCCTACGTGGTGTTCGGGCCGGCGTCCGGTAGCGTGGACCTCGCCTCCGCGGACGTGATCATCCGGGGCAACGCGGCGTTCCAATACTTCGGCATCGGCCTCGCCGTCGGGGATGTCGACGGAGACGGCGCCGGCGAGCTGGTCGTCGGCGCGCCGGGGGATGGCACCGTCGGGGTCTCCGCTGGGGCCGCGTACCTGTACTACGGCCCTCCCTCGGGCACCCTCACCCCCGCCGACGCGGACGCCGTCTTCCTCGCCGAGGCCGCCTACCACAACGCGGGCGAGAGCCTGGTGTTCGGCGACGTCGACGGAGACGGCGCGAGCGACCTGCTCATCGGCGCGCCGGGAGAGTACACCGGCGGTACCGGCGCGGGCGCCGTCTACGTGATGCACGCCGGGCGGTGACCGTCCGCTCGGACGACATTGGTTCCCATTTGTCGGGAATTGCTCGCGGGCGTGTCACGTCGGCTTGTTGATGTGGTGAAGCGTCGACCGTTCCTCTCCGCGGGCGCCCCCGCTGGTAAGCAGGCGGATGCTTCTCCTCTTTTTGCTCCAGGCCTGCCGGACCGACTCCGATTCCGCGAAGGATGACACGTCCGACGAAGCGGACGCGGACACCGATGCGGACACCGACGCGGACTCCGACACCGACTCCGACACCGACTCGGACACCGACGGCACCCCGGAGGTGAAGGCCGACATCGAGGTGTGCGGGGACGGGTCGAAGGACTATACCGACATCCAGGCCGCCATCGACGCTTCGTCGCCCGGCGACCTCGTCCATGTCTGCCCTGGCACCTACGGTCCGATCCTCGTGCCGTGGAGCGTGGACGTTTCCGTCTCCTCGACCGACGGGCCCGATGCCACGTCCATCGACGGCGGCGCCGGCCCCGCCGTCATCGTCGACAACGGCATCCTCAGGCTCAGCGGGTTCCACGTCACCGGGACCGCGTTCGAGGACCCGTACTACCCGGAGGGCGCGGCGTTCTCGATCCACGAGGGTGATCTCACGGTCGCCGATTGCCGAGTGACGGATACCACGGGGTCGTTCGCCGTGTTGTTCGACGAGAACTACCTCGCGATGGACGATGTCGTGTGGGAGAACAACACCACCGACCACCTCTGGTACCTCATCGAGGGGACCAACGCCGACGTCCGACACAACACCGTCATCGGCGGACGGCACGAGGACGTGGTCACCACGTCCGATCTCGACAACCTGTTGATGGTGAACAACCTCTTCGAGGGGATCCGTGTCGGGACCGCGGTCACCGCATTCGAGCTCTCGTCCAACGGGCTCGGCACCCAACGCATCGCCAACAACGTCTTCTACGACATCGACGACGACGATCCGTACGGCGGGCGGACCGTCGACCTCTCCGGTGTCGTGTTCGAGAACAACATCGTCGCCGGGTGTGATGCGGGGGATCTCCGCGCCATGGCCTCCGGCTATTCGTTGTTCTGGGACAACGCCGGGGACTACGCGGGCAGCGTGACCGGCACCGGCAACCTGTACGTGGATCCCGGGTTCACCGACGCCGCGGGGGGCGACTACACGCTCCGCTCGGGGTCCCTGGCTCTGGACGCCGGGAATCCCGCGGTGTACGACCCCGACGGATCCCGAAGCGACATCGGCCTGTACGGCGGCCCTCACGACTCCGATTTCCCCCGCTACACCCACCTCGACACCGAGACCATCACGGGCACCGTGCGGCACACGCTCACCGTGACCAATGGTTTTGGAGGCGGGAGCTACCTGGCCGGCGAGGTCGTCCAGGTGTGGGCGGACGTCGACCCCCAGTCCGAGATCGTGACCCATTGGTCCGGCGGTACGCCGACCGACGCCGGGGAGTGGAACAGCACGTTCACGATGCCCGACGCCGATGTCACGCTCACGCCCACCATCGTCGCCGCCAGCCTGACGTTCACCGAGACCGTGCGCTCGTTGGCGGGCACGGAGCGCTCGGTGCTGGCGGCGATCCCCACCGCCCCCCGCGGGATCGTGCTGTACTTCCACTCCGCGCTGGGCGACAACACGGAGATCCTCGACAACGCGCCGTCCTCCGTCGCGCGCCGATTGTACGACGCCGGCTACGGCATCGTGGCGATGGACTCGGACATCGCGGCCATCGTCGGCACGGGCGGCTGGAGCGACGCGACGGATGACGAGACCCTCGATCTCGCCGCCACCCGCGAGCTGCTCAACGAGCTCGCCTACTGGGACGTACCCGTGATCGCCTGGGGGATGGCGAGCGGCGCTGCCTTCGCGCACGCCGTGGGTTTGGCCCTCCCGGCGGACGCGGTGGTGTCGTATTGCGCGCCCGGCCGGCGCTACCTCGTGGCGGCCACCTCGGCCCCCACCGCCTGGTACATGGCCGCGCGAGACTCCACCGATCCGGACGGTGACGACGCCGCCATGGCCCATGCCGCCGCGTTCGCGGCGCGTGGCGTGACGGCGGAGGTCCGTGTCCACCCGACCACCCCGCTCTACGACGAGCGGTTCACCCGGGTGGCCGGCATCGACAGCGCGTTGTCCGCCACCATCGCCGACGCGCTGCGGGCCGCGGGGCACGTCGACGGGGAAGGCGAGTGGCTCGTGACCGGAGAAGAGGCCGCCGCCGACCTCGCCGGCCTCGGCCTGAGCGCCGCCCAGGAGGCCCAGGTGGCCGCCGAGATCGAGATCATGGCGGCGGACCACGCGCTCTACGACGACTACGGCGCCTATACGCTGGCCTTCCTCGACGGGTTGTTCCGGTAGCGGCCGCGCGCGGCCACCGACCCCCTACTCGCGGCTGCCCTGCCCGTCCGGGGCCGCCGCTCCATGGAGGAGCTGGGTCCGCGCGCCGTTGACGCGGGCCATCACCGCCGCGACGCGATCGCGATGGTAGGGGGTGCGGGCCTGCTGCTCGAGCGTGGCGAACTGGCCGAGCAGGGCGTCGGCGGCCTGAGCGATCAGCTCCGGTGCGGCGCCCTCTGGAATTCCCAGCAGCTCGTATGCCGACGGCGGTGCCGGCCGATCGGCCGACCCGGCCGCGCGCCTCGGGCAGATCTCCCGCACCATGTCGGCCAGGCTCAGGATGTCCACCGGCTTGGGAAGGATGGGAACGCCGGGGTCCTGGAGGTCCTCGGTCGCGTCGGTGGCGTCCGAGGCGAGGAGGATCGGCGTCACGGTCTGACCCTGGGGGGTCTCCCGCAAGGCGCGGACGATCTCGATGCCGTTGATGTCCGAGAGTTGGTTGTCGAGGATGATGATCTCCGGAAGCTTGGAGACGAGCAGGCGGAGCGCATCCCGCGCGTTCTTGCCGTGTCGGACGTTGTGACCGTCCACCCGGAGCGTGACCGTGAGAAGGCGGCGCAGATCGTCGTCGTCGACACCCACGACGATCTCGGCGGTGCCGTGGGTCTCGGGGGACCCGGACCGGTCATCCGCGATCGGCGGCGTCGGCTTCGCGAGCGGCACGGGTTCGGGGACCGGCACCGGAGGCGCCGCCGGCGGCCGCGCGAAGACGCGCTCGCGGTGGATCAGCGTGAGGCCGGAGTTGAGAAGGGTCCAGTAGAGCCCGAGCGTACGGGCCGCGGTAAGGATGCCGGTGAAGTCGACCGGCTTGCGGACGAAGATGTTTGCGCCCTGGGAGTAGCTCTGGATCATGTCCTGCTCCTCCGACGAGGACGTCAGCACGACCACCGGGATGCGCTTCGTCCGCTCGTCGGCACGGAGCCGGGCGAGCACCTGCAGGCCCGTGACCCGCGGGAGCTTGAGGTCGAGCAGGATGAGTCCGGGGAGCACGTTGGGATCCCGGTCCTCCCACGCGCCGCGGGCGAAGAGGTAGTCGAGCGCATCGGCACCGTCTCGCGCGACGAAGACCTCGTTGGCGATCTTGTGCTTCGCGAACGATCGGAGGGTCTGCTTCACGTCGTCCGGATTGTCCTCGACAAGCAGGATGAGGTCGCTCTTGAGGGGACCACCGCCGAGGAAGTAGAGCCTTTCTTGCATGCTAACTCTCCGTCCCAACACGTCGTATGCGGACCGGCTGCTCCAGGGCTTGCACGGCGCTTTCATGACTGGGGTGCTGATTGAAACTGGGGTGATGCCCACGCCGTGCGTGCGCCGAGCCAAGCCGGGTGGGGTTTGGGTAGCGAGGCGGTGGAGGGCGCTTGGCCACGTTGCTACTCGGCGGCCGCGCGCAGACGACCGCCGAGCGCGGAGGCCACCACGCGGATGACCTCGAGATCCCCGGGGTCGAAACCCTCGGGCGCGTTCAGGAGCTCGAGGCAGCCGAAGATCGGCCCGTCGACCACGCGGACCGGCGTGGCGAGCAGCGACCGCGTGTGGTAGCCGGAGCTGCGGTCGACCTCGGAGGCGAACCGGCCGTCCTTGTCGACGTCCTGCACGATGAGCCCGATGCCCGAGGTGCACGAGAACCCGGCGATGCCCTCCGCCATCGGGATCTCGGTGTCGATCACCCGATGGGCGCTCGGCCCGACCGCGGCGACGAAGGTCAGGCTCTGCGTACCGGTCTTGTGCAGGAGCACGGCGCCGGACTCCGCGTCGACGAGGCTGGTCACGATCTGTAGCGCAATGTTACAGGCGCTCATGATATCGGGAGCCTTGTGAATTTCTTCACTGCGCTCCAATGCGACGGTCTGGCGGTTGGTCGCCGCCTCCACGTCCCAACCCCAACTGCGCGGCGGGGGGACGAGCTCCGACTGGTCCTGGGGGCCCGCCATCGATGCGCCCGGCCGCTCCAGCGTGATCGCGTGACCATCGGTTTCCGTCAGGACGCGGATCCGAAGATCGCTCCCGGCGTCGACGACATCGACGCTTCCATCCGGGTTCATCGAGCAGACCACTTGGTCGAGCGCGCCGGGCTCGAGCCCGAACTGCGGAAGCGCGCTTGCGATGGCATACAGCCAGTTGTCCGACTCGACCGATACCCGCATGCTTTCGCTAGAGATCAGGTAAGTTGGCATCGCTTGCTCCGCTCCGGCATGTGTAACACACTCACTGGCGAGGGGACGGATAGACCTCGATGAGCTCCGCGGACGCCTGACGCAAGCGGGCCGCGAGCGCGGAGGCCTGGTTGCGCACGTACGCGCTGGTGGCGTTGGCTGCCCGCTGCTCCAGCGCGTTCGTCAGCGTCTGGACGGCGTGTGCGACCGCCGCCGGGGAGGCGGTGGCGGGCAGGTCGAGGAGGGCCCACGGATCGGCCGCGGAGGGCGTCCGGGCCGGCGGGGCGCGATGGGTGCTCCGCGAGGGCTCCGCCGGGACGATCGACGGCTCCACCCGGTCGCGCTCCGCCGCCAGGTCGCGGAGCAGAACGGAGAACCGGATCCTGCGCACGAGCGCGACGATGCCCTGGGGATCGAGGGTGTCGTCGAGGATGTGGACCTTCTCGTCGGGGAGCTGCCGCCGGCACTGCGCCACGTTCGAGGTGAGGATGACGGCGGTGACCGCGCGACCCTGGGGCGCGTTCTGCACCTGCCGGACCACGTCGAGGCCGCTGATCTCGGGAAGATCGCGCTCCAGGATGAGGACGTCCGGCGTCCAGGAGAGGAGCCGCCCGAACACGCCCTGGGCCGCGTGGGACTTGTACACGGCGTGCCCGTCCTTCTCGAGGGCGTCCGCCATCCGCGTGCAGGCCTCGACGTCGGCCATCCCGATGAGGATCTCCATCGGGGGCTGCTGGATCGGCTGGGGCGACGGCGCGACGACGATGGGCGTGGGGGAATCCCCCGGGGCGGAGTCGTCGACCTCGGGGTGGAGGAGGGCGAGGCCGCTCTCCACGAGGGTCCAGAACAGGCCCACGGAGCGGGCCGCGTTGAGGAACGACGCGAAATGAACCGGCTTTCGAAGGTAGTTGTTCGCGCCGGCGGCATAGACGGCGGTCACGTCCTGAGGCTCGGACGAGGACGTGAGGATCACGACGGGGAGGTTGCGGGTCCGCTCGTCCGCACGGATGCGCTCGAGGACCTGGAGGCCGGTCACGCGGGGGAGCTTGAGGTCGAGGAGGACGAGGCCCGGCAGGATGGAGCTGTCGCGGTCCGCCGACCGCCCCTCCCCGAAGAGGTAGTCGAGCGCCTCCGCTCCGTCGCGTGCCACCACCACCTCGTTGGCGATGTTGTTGCGGGCGAAGGCCCGGAGTGTCTGCTTGACGTCGTCGGGATTGTCCTCGACGAGCAGGATCGCGTAGCTCCTCACCAGGCTCCCTCGGTGCTGGATTCTGCCCACGGCTCGGGGCGGCGCGGGCGCTGCGGATGCATGAGCGGAAGGTGCCACACTTCTGCACGGAAGTCTACTACTGGAGACACCTCCGGCCCACTGTGTGCGTGCGATCGATGTCATACTGCGCAACGGCCGGAGCTCGCTATTCCTACGACCCCCTCGCACGCTCTCTCGGTTGACTTGGACCCTGTACTTCTGCTCCGGACACTACGCGAGACCAGGAACGGAGACTTCCGCGCGCGCCTCCCGCTCGAATGGACGGGCATCGCCGGCGAGATCGCCAGCACCTTCAACCAGATCGTCGACGCGAACGAGCGGATGGTCGGTGAATTCCAGCGCGTCGCGGCCCTCGTCGGCACGGACGGGAAGACGTCGAAGCGTGTCCCGATGGGCGGCGCCGTCGGCGGATGGGAGGCGGCCATCGAGGCCTACAACACGCTGATCACCGATCTGAGCCAGCCGTCGAGCGACGTGGCCCGCGTGATCGGCGCGGTCGCGAAGGGCGACCTCACGCAGCGGATGGGCCTCGACGTCGACGGGCGGCCGCTGCGTGGGGAGGTCCTGCGCACCGCCATGACCATCAACGCGATGGTGGATCAGCTTGCCACCTTCTCCTCCGAGGTGACCCGCGTCGCCCGTGAGGTAGGGACCGAAGGGAAGCTCGGCGGGCAGGCCCAGGTGAAGGGTGTGGCAGGCACGTGGAAGGACCTGACCGACAACGTGAACTCGATGGCGGCCAACCTCACGACCCAGGTCCGAAACGTCGCGGAGGTGACAACCGCCGTGGCCAAGGGTGACCTGTCCCGGAAGATCACCGTCGACGCGCGCGGCGAGATCCTGGAGTTGAAGGACACGATCAACACGATGGTGGATCAGCTCGGCTCCTTCGCCTCGGAGGTCACCCGCGTCGCACGCGAGGTGGGTACCGAGGGGAAGCTGGGCGGGCAGGCGCAGGTGAAGGGCGTCGCCGGGACTTGGAAGGACCTCACCGACAATGTCAACTTCATGGCGGCCAACCTCACCGGCTACGTGCGCAACTTCGCCGAGGTGACGACGGCCGTGGCAAAGGGGGACCTCTCCCGGACCATCACCGTCGACGTGAAGGGGGAGATCCTCGAGCTCAAGAACACCATGAACACGATGGTGGATCAGCTCGGCTCGTTCGCTTCGGAGGTCACCCGCGTCGCGCGGGAGGTCGGAACCGAAGGGAAGCTCGGCGGGCAGGCGCAGGTCAAGGGCGTCGCCGGCATGTGGAAGGACCTCACCGACAACGTGAACTTCATGGCGGCGAACCTCACCAGCCAGGTGCGCAACATCGCGTTCGTCACGACTGCCGTGGCGAACGGCGACCTCTCCAAGAAGATCACGGTCGACGTGCGCGGCGAGTTCCTCGAGCTGAAGCTCACCTTCAACTCGATGGTGGATCAGCTCAACTCCTTCGCGTCCGAGGTGACCCGCGTCGCGCGGGAGGTGGGCACCGAAGGAAAGCTCGGCGGGCAGGCCCGGGTGACCTGGGTCGCCGGCATCGACGGCACCTGGAAGGATCTGACCGACAGCGTGAACTCGATGGCCGCCAACCTCACCTCCCAGGTACGCAACATCGCGGATGTCACGACCGCGGTGGCGAACGGCGACCTCTCGCGGAAGATCACGGTGGACGTGAAGGGGGAGTTCCTCGAGCTGAAGGACACCGTCAACACGATGGTGGACCAGCTCAATTCCTTCGCGTCCGAGGTGACACGTGTCGCCCGCGAGGTCGGCACGGAGGGCAAGCTCGGCGGGCAGGCCCAGGTCAAGGGGGCCGTCGGCACCTGGAAGGACCTCACCGACAACGTGAACTCGATGGCGGCGAACCTGACCTCCCAGGTGCGCAACATCGCCTATGTCACGACCGCGGTCGCGATGGGCGACCTCTCCCGGAAGATCACCGTCGACGTCCAGGGTGAATTCCTCGAGCTGAAGGACACCGTCAACACGATGGTGGACCAGCTCAACTCCTTCGCGTCCGAGGTCACCCGCGTGGCGCGCGAGGTCGGCATCGACGGCAAGCTCGGTGGACAAGCGGACGTGCCCGGCGCCGCCGGCCTCTGGCGCGACCTCAAGGACAACGTCAACTCGCTCGCGGCCAACCTGTCTACCCAGGTCCGGGCCATCGCCGAGGTCGCGAAGGCGGTCACCAAGGGTGACCTGACGCGGATGATCAGCGTCGAGGCCCGCGGGGAGGTCGAGTCCCTCAAGGTCAACCTCAACGAGATGATCCGCAACCTGAAGGAGACCACCCAGAAGAACACCGAGCAGGACTGGCTCAAGACCAACCTCGCCAAGTTCGCCCGCCTCCTGCAGGGCGAGCGCGACCTGAACGCGGTTGCCCGCCTGCTGCTCTCCGAGCTCGCGCGCGTCGTCTCCGCCCACCACGGCGTCTTCTACATCGCCGACACGAGCCAGGAGACGCCGACCTACCAACTGTTGTCGACGTACGCCTACACCAAGCGGAAGACCCTCTCGAACCGGTTCCTCCCGGGCGAGGGCCTCGTGGGACAGTGCGCGCTCGAGAAGGAGCGCATCCTCATCACCGACGTGCCCGCGGACTACGTGCAGGTGAGCTCGGGCCTCGGATCGGCCGCTCCCGGCAACCTCGTCGTCTTCCCGGTGATCTTCGAGGGCAAGGTGATGGCGGTGGTCGAGCTGGCGTCGTTCAGCCGCTTCAACGACATCCACCAGACCTTCCTCGATCAGCTCGCCGAGAGCCTCGGCATCGTGCTCAACACGCTGTCCGCCAACATGCGGACGGAGGAGCTCCTCAAGCAGTCCCAGACCCTGACCCAGGAGCTGCAGACGCAGCAGGACGAGCTCAAGCAGACCAACGAGCGCCTCGAGCAGCAGGCGGGCTCGCTGCGGCAGTCGGAGGAGAACCTCCGCGCGCAGCAGGACAAGCTGCAGCAGACCAACGAGCAGCTCGAGGAGAAGGCCCAGCTCCTCTCCGAGCAGAAGACGGAGGTGGAGCTCAAGAACCGCGAGGTCGAGCTCGCCAAGTTCGGCCTCGAGGAGAAGGCCGAGCAGCTCTCGCTCACGTCGCGGTACAAGTCCGAATTTCTCGCCAACATGTCACACGAGCTGCGTACGCCGCTCAACAGCCTGCTCATCCTCGCGAAGCTGCTGGCGGACAACAACGAGGCCAACCTCTCCGCGCGCCAGATCGAGTTCGCGCGGTCGATCCACGGCGCCGGCAGCGACCTGCTCACGCTCATCAACGACATCCTGGACCTGTCCAAGATCGAGTCGGGGATGATGTCCCTCGACGTGACCGAGCTCTTGTTCGCCGATCTCAAGGACTACGTGGATCGCACGTTCCGGCACGTGGCACAGCAGAAGAAGCTCACCTTCGAGTTGAAGTTCTCGGACAGCCTGCCCGACGCCATCCAGACGGACGCCACGCGGCTCCAGCAGGTGCTCAAGAACCTCCTGTCCAACGCCTTCAAGTTCACGGACGCGGGCAAGGTCGTGTTGCGGGTGCGCCCCGTGACCTCCGGCTGGTTGCCCGACAACACGTTCCTGAACGAGGCGAGCCAGGTGATCGCGTTCTCCGTCTCCGACACCGGGATCGGCATCCCCGAGGACAAGCTCCGCATCATCTTCGAGGCCTTCCAACAAGCCGACATGACGACGAGCCGCAAGTACGGCGGCACCGGCCTCGGGTTGTCCATCAGCCGCGAGATCGCGAAGCTCCTGCACGGAGAGCTCTCCGTCGAGTCCATCCCCGAAGAGGGGAGCGTGTTCACGTTCTACATCGCCCTCGAGCCCTTCGGGACCCTGTCGGAGCCCACGTCCCCGCACTTCAAGCACCCCCAGCCGGTCCAGTTGGCGCCCATCCGGGTCCCCGCCGGGTCGGTGCCCGGCAACGCGGTGCGTCCCCAGCACAACGGGCTGAACGGGGCACGGCTCGGCGCGCCGTCGGCGTCGGTGTTGGAGGAGCGCGCCGAGGGGCCGGCCCCGATGGACGACGATCGCGCCAGCATCACGCCGAGCGATCGCATCCTGCTGGTCATCGAGCCCGACCCGACCTGCGCCGCGCAGATCATCGAGCTGGGGCGCATCAACGGGTTCAAGGTGCTCCGCGCCGCGCGCGGCGACGCCGGGCTGGCCCAGGCTCGGCGAAACCGCCCCGTGGCGATCGTCCTGAACGTCCACCTGCCGGACGCGGACGGCTGGAACATCCTCGATCGCCTGAAGCACGATCCGCTCACCCGCCACGTCCCCATCCACGTGCTGGCGGACGAGGATGTAGGTGCGCGCGCGATGAAGGTGGGCGCCTTCGCGTTCCTCCGCCAGCCGTACGGCAAGGCGGAGCTCGAAGGGTCCGTCTCGGCCCTGTGCGCGTTCCTGAACCAGCCGATGAAGCACCTCCTCATCGTCGAGGACGACGAGATCCAACGCGGTGCGCTCGTCGCGATGATGTCCGGCGCGGACATCGTGTGTACGCCGGTAGCGACGGGAGCCGAGGCTCTGACGGCGTTGGCCGAGCAGGCCTTCGACTGCATGCTGCTCGATCTCGGGCTCCCCGACATGTCCGGAGCGAAGCTCCTGAGCCGCGTGAAGGTGGACATGGGCCTGAAGGAGCTGCCCATCATCCTCTACACGGGGAGGGAGCCGACCGCGAAGCAGGAGCAGGCGTTCGCGGGCCTGGTGTCCTCCATCATCGTGAAGGGGTTGCACTCGTCCGAGCGGCTCCTCGCGGAGACCTCGCTCGTCCTCCACCGCGCGTCGGCCAGCGTGCCCGACCCGCTCCAGCCCCTGGCCGAGCGGCCGGATCCGTTCCTGGCGGGCCGCAAGGTGCTCCTCGCGGACGACGACCCCCGGAACCTCTACGCGCTGACCAGCGTGCTCGAGCGGGAGGAGATGCTCGTGATCCACGCCTCCAACGGGCGAGAGGCCATCGAGCTCCTCGAGAAGACGCCCGATGTCGAGGTCGTGCTGATGGACATCATGATGCCCGAGATGGATGGCTACGAGGCGATGCGTCGGATCCGCGCCGAGTCCGCTTACGCGAGCCTCCCGATCATCGCGCTCACCGCGAAGGCGATGAAGGGCGATCGGGAGAAGTGCATCGAGGGCGGCGCCTCCGAGTACATCCCGAAGCCCGTCGACACCGACCAGCTGCTTTCCTTGCTCCGTGTTTCGATGTATCGGTGACAGCGTGAAAGCCCCTCCGAACATCGGCGTGCTGCTCGTCGACGACAATCCCGCCAACCTCCTGGCAATGTCGGCCGCGTTGGAAAATCTCGGCACCGAGATCGTCACGGCCCAGTCCGGGGCGGACGCGCTCAAATGCCTCCTGAAGCGTGAATTCTGCGCGATCCTCATGGACGTGCAGATGCCGATCCTCGGGGGATTCGAGACCGCCGAGCTCATCCGCCGCCGTGTTCGCACGCGGGACATCCCAATCATCTTCGTGACCGCCAACAACCAGGCGGACGAGCACGTGTCGCGCGGCTACGAGCTCGGCGCGGTCGACTACCTGTTCAAGCCGGTGCGCGCGGAGACCCTCCGGGCCAAGGTCTCCGTCTTCGTCGATCTGGCACGTAAGCGGGCGCTCATCGAGGAGCAGGCCCTCCGGCTCGCGGCTTCGGAGGCACGCTATCGCCAGCTCGTCGAGAAGACGCCCGCCACCGTGTATTGCGGAGAGCTCCACGCGTTCGGGGTCACCCGCTACATCAGCCCCAACATCGAGGGCGTCTTCGGCTTCACCGCGGAGGCGTTCACGGAGGACCGCGACCTCTGGTCGAAGCGGGTCCACCCCGACGATCGCGACCGGGTGCAGGCCCATTTCATGCGGTCGATCTTCGAGCGTGCGCCGTTCACGGACGAATATCGCGTGCTCACCGCGGACGACCGGGTCGTCTGGGTGCTCGACGAGGCGGTGCTCATCGAGGCGGGGCTCGAGCCCGAGCACATGCAGGGCACCCGCCAGGACGTGACCGAACGTCGGCTCGCGCAGGAGGCCCTCGAGCAGGCGAACGACGTGCTCCGCACCACGGCGGACAAGCTCCTGACCGCGAATCGGGGGATCGAGTTCGCGAACCGGGAGCTCGAGACCTTCACGTCCGCCGTGGCACACGACCTCCGCGCACCCCTGCGCGGCATCGCGGGCTTCAGCGCGACCCTCCTGGAGGACTACCACGACTCGATCGACGAGGAGGGCCAGGACCTCCTCTCGCGGATCCACACGGCGGCCGGCTGGATGGGCACCCTCATCGACGACCTCCTCCACCTCTCCCATTGCTCGCACGACGCGATGCGGGGGGAGCCGGTCAACCTCAGCGAGCTGGCCGCGGGCTGCATCGCCGAGCTCGCCCGCAGCGCGCCGGAGCGTCACGTGACCACGCGGATCGCGCCGGGGCTGACCACGGAGGGGGATTCCCGCCTCCTGCGCATCGCGTTGGACAACCTGCTCCGCAACGCCTGGAAATTCACCTCGAAGAAGCCCAGCGCCACAATCGAGGTGGGCCAGGACGAGACGGGCGCCTACTTCGTCCGGGACAACGGCGCGGGCTTCGACATGGCGTACGCGTCCGCCCTGTTCGGCGCGTTCCAGCGGCTCCACCGCCAGGACGAGTTCGAGGGCAACGGCATCGGCCTCATCACCGTGAAGCGGGTCATCGAGCGGCACGGCGGGCAGCTCTCGGCGTACGCCGAGCTCGAGAAGGGCGCGACCTTCACGTTCACGCTGCCGAAGAAGACCTTCGGCGTGGGCGCTACTCCGTAGCGGGCGTGAAGACCTCGAGCGGCTCGGCCACACCCTTCAACGTGTGCATCCCGAGCGAGACCATCGGCACGTCGCACAGCTTGGCGAACGTGTCGGAGACCACGATGGTGTGGCCGACGGTGGCCGTGAGGGCCTGGAGACGCGCCGCGCGGTTGACGACCGGCCCGATGACCGTGAAGTCGAGGCGCGCGGGGGCGCCGATGTTGCCGTACATGACGTCCCCGTAGTGGAGCGCGAGGCCGAAGAGGATGGGCCGCTCCCGACGATCGCGCCGTCGGTTCACGGCGGCGATCCGCGCCTCGCCGTCCTTCGCGGCCCGGAGCGCCGAGCGACAGGCCGCCGCGGCGTCCGGCTCGGTGAAGGTGGCGAGCATGCCGTCCCCCATGAACTTGAGGACCTCGCCGCCGTGGGCCTCCACCGCCCCGACCATCGCCTCGAACCAGTCGTTCAAGCGGAGGAGCAGCTCGTTGATGGGCAGGTTTTCGCTCGCGGACGTGAACCCGCGCAGATCGCAGAACCAGGTGGCCGCGCGGATGGTCTCTCCGTCGCCGCGGTGGACCTGCCCGTTGAGCACGCGCTCGCCGGGGCCGTTGCCGAGGTAGGTGACGAGGAGCGTCGACGCGAGATCTTCCAGGTGGAAGCACTGCAGGGTGACGGCGGCGTACGACCGCACGCGCTCCAGGCGAGCGAGGTGCGCGTCGGTGAAGCCGCCCGGGACGTTGGTCGTGAACGAGAGCGACGCCCGGACGCGCCCGCCGTGCAGCCCGTAGACGACGTAGTCGGTCGCGCCCGCCTCGTAGAGGCGGGAGAGCATCGGGTACGCGGGCGCCTTCGGGTTGTCGAGGCGCAGGCGCAGGCGCGTGTCGGCGTCGCGAACGCGATGCTGCGGGCTGGAGTGTTCCAGCGGCACCGACCGGCCCTCTTGCGAGATCACGTCCTCGGTGCCCCGTTGGCCCCGCTCCCACGACCAGCCGCGGGCGAAGACGAGGGGGTGGACCGGCAGGGTGCCGTGCCAAGTGCGGACGACGGGCACGCCCTCCGCGAGGAGGCGCACGGAGAGCCCCTCCAGGACCTCGCCGATGGTGGGGAGCCGGGGGGCCTCCCGGCAGAGCCAGTCGAGGGTGGGGTCGGCGCCGCTGGAGAGCTCCACGGCGTCCATGCCCGACTCGGACGGTAGCGCGATCACGTTGGACGGTTGCGGCATCTGGCTCATCATCTGGGGCCTCTTTCCTCGAGGTGGCGGTCACGGAGGGCTTCGAACACTCGACCGAGCACGAGCTGCTCCTCGATCGGGGTCTCCAGCTTCACTCGAGGCAGGAGGGACTTCCGCTCTCGCTGCATGTGAGCGAGGAGCCCCGCCTGTAGCTCGGCGAACTGGTTTCTCCAACCCTCCCCCATCGGCGTCCGTTCGAGCCGCCCGATGGCGGCCTCGAAGCCGCGGTGCTCCTCCGAGGACTGGGCCATGCACACTCCGCCCACGGCGGCGAGGTAGGGGTAGGTGGCGTTCTCCTCGGCGTGCAGGTGGGCGAGCAGCTCGCACCGGAGCTGCTCGAACAGATCGAGCCGTTCGTCGTCTCCCTCGGCGAAGTGCTCGATGGCCGCGAAGAGGCGGAGGATGTGTCGCTGATCCTTCTCCAGCACGTCGAACACGGGCGCCGCCGTGTCGGAGCGCCGACGACCGGCGGGGATGGCGAAGCGTGCGGGGGTGCGGCCGGAATCGAAGGTGTGTTCCATGAGGAGCTCCGGGTGGGTGGGCGACACCTCCTCTCTTCACATGCTCGCGCTTCGAAGCCCGGTCAGAGTGATCGGCAAATTGTCAGCGGCTGCCTGGATGGCAAGCGTCCGCTCGCGACCGTCGCGGAGTCGCGACGAATGTAACGAACCGTCGTGCATGCCCCTGTTCTGTGCGGCGGCGCACGCCGGCTCGCAACGCAATTCCCCCGCTGGAAGCGGGCGGGCCTTCCATGGGTGCGACTTGGTAGCGACCGGAGGGCGTTCGCGTCAGACGGTGACACAGGGCGATACAAACTCCCGTGAGGGCGCAGAAACAACGCCGTGTGTCGGCTTAGGGTTCGGTCACGGAGGACAAGGCCATGCAACATGCCGACAAAGACGAGTACGCCAAGACGCGCGAGAAGCAGCTCGCGGATTGGCGGGACCTCCTGACCCGTCTCGAGACGCGCGTCAGCGAGGCCGCGGGAGACGCCAAGGAGGAGCTCCATCGGATCGCCGAGGAGTTCCGCAGCCGGGACATCATCACCCGCGTCCGGCTCTCCGAGCTCAAGGACTCGACCAGCGAGGCGTGGGAGGAGGTCAAGTTCGGCTTCGAGGCCGCCTGGACCGAGCTCGAGCGCAGCGTCGTGCAGGCCCGCTCCCACTTCCACTCGTAGTCCGCCGCCTCCCACCCGCCGCTGCTCCGCGGTGGCAATCAACTCGATCAAGGAAAATGTCATGCTCTGGACCATCGCCGTCATCCTCTGCGTCCTCTGGCTCCTCGGGCTCGTCAGCAGCTACACGATGGGCGGGTTCATCCACGTCCTCCTCGTGCTCGCCGTCATCATCGTGCTCGTCCGCGTGATCCGCGGGGCTCCCGTCGTCTGACGCGCGTCGTCGAGGAGGGCGAGCCATCCCGGCGCGGTACGAGCTTTGCAATTGGATCCCGTCAACCCACAGGCGCAAACCAAATGCTTCTCCTGCCCGCCCTGATCCTCGCCCTCCTCGCAAATCCCGCCCGCGCGGACGAACCCACGATCGCCGTCGGTCCCGTCGTGGTCCTCCCGACCCTCGCCGCCGTCGAGACCGAGGGCCTCGTCCTCACCACGTGCGCCGCCGCGCCCATCCAGCCGGCGAACGACGTGCAGTCCGGCACGTTGATCTTCGAGGTTCGGATGCGCCGGGGCCGCGTCGCCCTCGTGTCCGTCGTGACCGAGGAGCCCGGCCTCACCGCCTACCGGCCCTGCCTGGAGCGCGTGCTCACCGAGTACGCCTGGCCGGTCCGGACCGCCAAGCTCCGGGTCCCCGTGGCGATCGACGTGCGCTGACGCGCTCGGCCCGTGCGCCATTCCGCACAGGGAGCGGGCGAGGTGACACGACCGGATGCCCGCGCCCCTCGCCGACGTGGCGGGGGGCGTTCGCGCTCAGCGGACCCGCACCCGGGTCGGGGGCGTGTCGGGGGCCGCGTAGACGACGCTCCATCCGGGCGGCAGGGCCGGGAGCACGGCGTCGAACACCGCGCGGGCGTCGGTGGGGGAGAGGTTCACGCAGCCGTGGCTGGTCCGCAGCCCGAACTTGTCGTGCCAGTAGGCGCCGTGCAGCGCGTAGCGCGGGCGGAAGTGCACGACCCAGGGCACCGTCTCGACGACGTAAGGCTCCTCCGCCCCCGGGAGGCTCGCCATGTCGTTGTGGACGAGCTTGTCCGTCACGCGCGTCTCGCCGTGCGGCGTCGCGTTGCGGCCGTGGATGCCGGTGGAGACCAGGGTGACGAACCGGGCGTTCGCGCCCTGTAGGACGGCGAGCGTCTGCTCGCCCGTATCGACGTCGATCCACACGTCGTCCGGGCCGACGCCGGTCGGAGGGGCCGCGGGGCGCCACGTGCGCACGAGGGCGCCCTCCGTGGGCTCGAACGTGTCCGAGGTGAAGGCGTCGTGGAACGCCAGCCGGCGCCCGTCGGTGCCCTCGCACCCCTGGCGCGCGATGCACCAACCGAGCTCCGCCCCCTCGGGAAGCGGCTCCGCGACGAGGTCGCGACCGGAGAACGCGCTCGGCTCGTAGGCCCGCACCCGGGCGGCGGGGACCACGCGGCCGTCGGCGCGGACGAGCACCGCCCCGCCCGGCGTGTCCACGCGATCGACGAAGGCGTAGCTGTAGCCGTCGCGCATCCACGCCTTCGGCGCGTCGCCCGCGAGCCAGGCGTCGAGGTCCGCGTACATCGGCCCCGGGAGCCCCTTGGCGCGGCGGGCATAGAGGAGGGGAGGGCCGTCGCGCCCGTCGGTCGGGATCACGACCGCCGGCCGCGTTCCGGGCGTGGTGCCGTCGAGGCACGCATAGGTGCCGCCGGCCACGACCCCCCAGTCGTCGCAGCCCGCGCCCTTCACGTGACCGAAGACCTCGAAGGACGCGCCGGCCGCGATCCGGCCTCGCCAGGGGGCTCCCCGACGCGGGGCCGCGATGGCGAGCAGATCGTCACTCGCGACGCGAACCTCGGCCGCGGGCTCGGTGGGGGTGAGGTTCATGCCCGCCTCACCTAGCACGGTGCATGCCAGGGCTGCCCCCGCGCGTCCGCACGCCCCGGGACGCGCCACTTCGCCCGCTCGGCCCTCCACGGGCGGCACGGGAGTTGCTACCACTTTCCGCGCATGTCCGACGTCCACGGGTTCGACGCCTACAGCCCCGCCGAGATCGCCGCCCGCGTCCGCGACATCGGGGTCGCCAAGGCGCGCCGGGACGCCACCTCCACGGTCGTCCTCGCGGTGCTCGCCGGCGCCTTCATCGGCCTCGGCGCGCTGCTGGCGACGGTCGTGACCAGCGGCTCGACGCTCGGGTTCGGGCCGACCCGCCTCCTCGGCGGCGTGTCGTTCAGCCTCGGCCTCATCCTCGTCGTCGTGGGTGGCGCCGAGCTGTTCACCGGCAACAACCTGCTCGCGATGGCGTGGGCCGCGCGCCTGGTGAGCACCCGCGAGGTGCTCCACAACTGGGCGCTCGTCTACCTCGGCAACGCCGTGGGCGCGCTCGGCACCGTGGCGCTCGCGTACGTCGGCGGCGTCCACACCCTCGGCGACGGCGCGGTGGGCGATACCCTGGTGACCATCGGCGTGACGAAGACGGGCCTCGCGCCGCTGTCGATGCTCGCCCTCGGCGTGCTCTGCAACGGGCTGGTGTGCCTCGCGGTGTGGCTGGCGATGGCCGGGCGCAGCGTGGTCGACAAGGTCGTGGCGATCGTCTTTCCCGTGGCGGCGTTCGTCGCGATGGGGTTCGAGCACTCGATCGCCAACCTCTTCTTCCTCCCGTACGCGGCGCTGCTCGATCCCGCGCGGGTCTCCCCCGTCGCCGGGCTCTGGAACCTCGCGGTGGTCACGGTCGGAAACATCCTCGGCGGCACGCTGCTCGTCGCCGCCGTCTACTGGCTGGCCCTGCTCCGGCCCGCCGCCACTCGCCGGTAGGAGCGCCCGCATGGAGATCCTCGAACGCGCCCGGCGCCTCGCCACCGTCCACGACGGTGCGAGCGCCCTCGACGACCTCCGCGACGGCCTCCCGGTCGACGTCGTCGCCGCCCGCCGCGGGCTCCCGGCCGCTCGCGTGGAGGGCGTGCGGAGCTTCTACGAGCTCCTGGCCCACCCGGACCGGCCCCACGTCTGCACCGGCACGGCGTGCTGGTCCGCGCGCGGCGCCGCCGACCCGCTCCCCGCGGGAGCCGCCCCCGTGCGCTGCCTCGGCCGCTGCTACGAGGCCCCCGCCGCCACCGTCCCCGGGGCGATCGACGCGGCGGAGCACCCCATCCCCGTGCGCACGCTCGTCGACGCGCCGGTCGTCTTCCGGCACCTCGACGGCACGCCCCCCGATCTGCGTGCCCGCTACGCGCTCCCCGACGCGGAGGCCATCCTCGCGCGGATCGAGGCCTCGGGCCTCCGGGGCCGGGGCGGCGCCGCGTACCCGACCGGGCTGAAGTGGCGGGCCGCGGCACGCCAGCCGGGGCCCGAGAAATACGTCGTGGTCAACGGGGACGAGGGGGATCCCGGCTCCTTCGTCGACCGCCTGCTCCTCGAGCGGGATCCGCACGCCGTGCTCGGGGGGCTCAACGCCTGCGCGGTCGCGATCGGCGCCGTCCACGGCATCGTGTACGTGCGCGGCGAGTACCCCCTCGCCGCCCTTCGCGTCCGGACCGCGATCGCCGAGGCGGTGGCCGCCGGTGTCCTCACCCCCGGGCTCACCGTCACCGTGCGCGTCGGCGCCGGCTCCTACGTCGTCGGCGAGGAGACGGCGCTGCTCCGCGCCATCGAGGGCCAGCGCGGCGAGCCCACGCCCAAGCCGCCGTACCCGGTCGAGCGCGGGCTCTTCGGCCGCCCCACCGTCGTCCAGAACGTCGAGACGATGGCGGTGGTGCCGTGGGTGCTCGCCACCGGCGCGAAGCCCGTCACCAAGGCATTCTCGCTCTCCGGTGCGGTCGCCACCCCGTGCGCGGTCGAGGCGCCGTTCGGCATCCCGCTCGACATGCTGCTCGCCCGCGGCGGTGGCGGCCCCGCCCCCGGTCGCCGCTGGAAGATGGCGCTCGTCGGCGGCCCGATGGGGACCGTCGTGCCGCTCGCCCGCTTCGACGTGCCGCTCGCCTACCAGACCCTCCCCGGGCTCGGCCACGGCGGCATCGTGGTCCTCGACGACACCGTGTCGGCACGCGCCCTCGCTCGCCACCTCTACGACTTCGCCGCCGGCGAGTCCTGCGGCACCTGCGCCCCCTGCCGCATCGGCACCGCCCAGCTCGCCCGGGCGCCCGGCCGCGACGCGCTCGAGCGCCTCCTCGACACCCTCGAGATGGGCAGCCTGTGCGGTTTCGGCCAGGGCGTCCCGCGGCCGATCCGGGACCTGCTGGCGTACTACCCGGAAGAGCTGTTCGGAGGCGTCGAATGAGCACGGATCCGACTCCTGGGGCGGGGGCTCCGCCCCCGCAACGCCCCCGCCAGGGGAGCCCGGAGGGCTCGCGTAGCGAGCGACCCGAGCACTGCGAGGGGCGGCGGCGGCAAGCCGCCGAGCGAGCGCAGCCCGCCCCCGGAGGCGGCCGGCAAGGCCGCCGTGAGGGGGCCGCGGGCCCCCTGGACCCCCGAGACGGCGTGGCTGTCGACGTCCTCACGGTGAACGGCGCCCCCGCCCCCGCCGCCGGCACCGTCCTCGACGCCTGCCTCTCCGCCGGCGCCGACGTCCCCCACTTCTGCCATTCCGACCGCGTGTCGTCCGGCGGCCACTGCCGGTCCTGCCTCGTCGAGGTGGATGGGCGGCACGTCGCCGCGTGCACCACCCCCGCGCGCGCCGGGAGCACCGTCCGCACCGACACCGCGCGCATCCGCGCCTACCGACGCGATCTCGGCGAGCTCCTGGCCGTCGAGGCCACCCCCGGCGGGGTCGTCGGCGCCACGCTCGCCGGCTGGGGCGTCACCGGCGAGCGCTACGGCCGGGCGCCCGGCGGCCCCCCCACCGACACGAGCCATCCCTACCTGCGGCTCGACCTCGACGCGTGCATCGGCTGCCGCCTCTGCGAGCGCGCCTGCGACGGCATCCAGGGCCAGTTCGTCTACGCCTTCACCGGGCGGGGCGCGACCACCCGGCTCTCGTGGGGGGACACGTCCTTCGCCGAGTCGCCGTGCGTGGCGTGCGGCGCGTGCGCCGCCGTGTGCCCGACCGGCGCGGTGAGCGACCGGGACCGGGACCGCGCGGCCACCACCGACGAGCTGCGCACCGTGCGCACCACCTGTGGCTACTGCGGCGCGGGCTGCCAGCTCGACGTCCACGTCGGACCGTCCGCCGGCGCGGACGGCGATCGCGTGCTCCGCATCGACGGCACCGCGGACGCCGTCGTGAACCACGGCCACCTCTGCGTGAAGGGGCGCTACAGCCACGCCTTCGCGCGGCACCCCGATCGCCTCACCACGCCGCTCCTGCGCAAGGACGGCGTCCTCGTGCCGGTCTCCTGGGACGAGGCGATCGCCTACGTCGCCGCCGAGTTGGTCCGCCTGCGCGGCAAGGTGGGCGGCCTCTCGTCGAGCCGGTGCACCAACGAGGAGAACTACCTCCTCCAGAAGTGGATGCGCGCCGGCCTCGGTACCAACAACGTCGACTGCTGCGCGCGGGTGTGTCACGGCCCCACCGCGGCGGGCATGCGCCGGGTGCTCGGGACCGGGGCGGCGACCAACTCGCTCGACGACATCGAGCGCGCCGATCACCTGCTCGTGGCGGGGTCCAACAGCACCGAGGCCCACCCGGTGACCGGGGCGCGGCTCAAGCAGCGGGTCCTCTCCGGCGCCGCAACGCTCGTGGTCATCGATCCGCGCCGCACCGAGCTCGCCGCGCTCGCGGACGTGCACCTCCAGCTCCGGCCGGGCACCAACGTGCCCCTCCTGCACAGCTTCGCCCACGCCCTGGTGAAGCTCGGTCACGTCGACCACGCCTTCGTCGCCGCGCGCACCGAGGGCTTCGCCGACTACGTCGCCTTCCTCGACGGCTACGCACCCGAGGCCACGGAGGCCGTCACGGGCGTACCCGCCGCGAAGGTGTGGCACGCCGCGCGCCTCTACGGCACCGCGGCGCGCCCCCTCCAGACCCACGGCCTCGGCATGACCGAGCACTACCAGGGCAGCGAGTCGGTGATGCTCCTCTGCAACCTCGCGCTCCTCGTCGGCGCGATCGGGCGGGAGGGGGTGGGGGTCAACCCCCTGCGCGGCCAGAACAACGTCCAGGGCGCGGCGGACATGGGGTGCCAGCCCGATCTCCTCACCGGCTACGGCAACCCCCACGATCCGGCCGTGAAGGCCCGCTTCGAGGGCGTCTGGGGCCGGCCCCTCCCCACCGACGCGGGCCTCACCCTCCCGCGCATGTACGAGGCCGCGCGCGCGGGCACGCTGAAGGCGCTGTTCATCCTCGGCGAGGACGTGGTGCAGACCGATCCCGCGCGCCACCTCGACGGGGTGATCGACGCCCTCGAGCTCCTCGTGGTGCAGGAGCTATTCCTCACCGAGACGGCGAAGCGCGCCCACGTCGTGCTCCCCGGCGCGAGCTTCCTGGAGAAGGACGGCACCTTCACCAACGGCGAACGGCGCGTGCAGCGGGTCCGCAAGGCCCTCGAACCGCCCATCGGCTCCGAGGGGGCGGGCGCGCGCGCCGACTGGGAGGTGCTCTGCGCGCTGATGGCCGCCACGGGCTACCCCCAGGCCTTCCGGAGCCCCGCCGACATTTTGGACGAGGTCGCGCGGGTCAACCCCGCGTTCACCGGCGTGCACCACGATCGGCTCGACGGCGACGGCCTCCAGTGGCCCGTCCCCACCCCCGACCACCCGGGAACCCCCCGCCTCCACGACACGTCGTTCCCCCTGCCGGCCACCGGGGGCCGCGCCCGCTTCGCGGAGGTCCCGTACCTGCCCTCGCCCTCGCTCCTCCACCTCCGGGAGGAGGAATACCCTCTGCGCCTCGTCACCGGGCGGGTGTTGGAGCACTACAACTGCGGCTCGATGACCCGGCGCTCTCCCAACGTGGAGCTCGCCCCCGTCGACGCCCTCGAGCTCCACCCCGCCGATGCCGCGCGGTTCGGCGTGGCCGACGGCGCCGCGGTCGTCGTCACGAGCCCCTGGGGCGAGGCCCGGCCCGTCGCGCGGGTCACCGACCGGGTGGCGGAGGGGACGGCCTTCCTCAGCTTCCACTTCCCGGAGACCGGCACGAACGAGCTGATGAGCCCCGTGCTCGATCGGATCGCCGATTGTCCGGAGTACAAGGTCACGCCGGTTCGGGTGCGCTCGGCGTGAGCCGACCGCGAGGTCGGGTGGGCCGGCTACCGTGCGCCGCGAATCGGTCGCGGGGCCGGTGGCGACTCGCGCATCGAGCGGGCATGGTGGCGCTTCAGCCGGAGCCCCGCTTGCGTCGTCCTTTCCGTTCCCTCGCCGGTCTCTTCCTCGTGGTCGCCGTGGCCGGTCTCGACTCCCGCGCCATGGCGGCCGACGTCCTGCTGATCTACGACACCCTCGGCGACTCCACCCCCGCGCTCGTCGCGGCGTTGGAGGCCGGCGGCCACACCGTCACCTACAGCGACACCGAGGAGTCGTCGTACGACGGCACCAACCCCGCGCCGACGGGCTTCGACGTCGTCGTCCACCTGAACGGGACGACCTACGAGTACGAGATGCCGGACGCGGGGCAGGACGCGCTCGTCGCCTTCGTCGAGGCGGGCGGCGGCTTCCTCCACCACGAGTGGAACGCCTACGAGATCGACACCCGGTCCCGCATGCTCGCGATGGCCGACCTCACGCTGCTCGAGCGCACGAGCGGATCCCAGGGCTCGATCACCGTCGAGACGGTGTCGGGGATGGAGGACCACCCCGTCCTCGCCGGCGTGACGGACGGCTTCGAGGTCACGGGCGGCCAGAACATCGGCTACGCCCGCGCGTTCTCCTCCGATCCGGTGCAGGTCCTCATGCAGGACACCGGCGGCAACGACGCCGTCGTCGTACGGGAGTGGGGCGTCGGGCGGATCGTCGGCTTCCACCACGCCGGAAACTACGCCGCGTACGAAGTGCTCGCGGACCCCGACATCCAGCGCCTCTACGTCAACGCGGTGGAGTGGGCCTCGTTCGGGAGCGCCTGCACGGACGACGACGATCGCGACGGCTACCTCGCGCCCGCGTGCGGCGGCGACGACTGCGACGACGCCGTGTCCTCGACCTACCCGGGGGCGCGCGACGCCTGGTACGACGGCGTGGACGCCGACTGCGGCGGCGGCTCCGACTACGACGCCGACGGGGACGGGCAGGACAGCGCCGCCTACACCGCCGACGGCGCCGATTGTGACGACACGTCCGCCCTGATCTACAGCGGCGCTCCCGATGCCTGGTACGACGGCGTGGACGCCGACTGCGCCGGCAACTCCGACTACGACGCCGACGGGGACGGGCAGGACGGCGGCGCCTACGGCGGGATCGACTGCGACGACACGACGGCCACGACCTACGCCGGGGCGGCGGACACCTGGTACGACGGGGTCGACGCCGACTGCGCGGGGGACTCCGACTACGACGCCGACGGGGACGGGCAGGACAGCGATCGCTACGGCGGCGCCGACTGCGTCGACACCGACCCGACCGTCTACGACGGCGCGCCCGAGGTGTTCGAGGACACGATCGACCAGGACTGCAACGGCGTCGACTCCGGCGTGGACAGCGATGGCGACGGCCTCGACGACGAGCTCGAGGTCGACCGGCTCGGCACCGATCCGTTCGACGAGGACACCGACGACGACGGGCTGCTCGACG
>JAKFCH010000162.1:0-22155 GCA_036676765.1 Deltaproteobacteria bacterium | reverse complement strand
GCCGGCGAGCGTCCGCCGCCGGACGACGTTCTCATCGACGTGGTCGTGCAGGTCGGCGCGTTGCTCGGGCGCGTCGTGGAGCGGGAGCGCGCGAAGTCGCGGGAGGCGTTCTTCCGCGCCGTCATCGACCACGTGGGCGATCCGATCTTCGTCAAGGACCGCGCGTTCCGCTGGGTGGTCCTCAACCGCGCGTTCGGAGCCTTGAGCGGGTTCTCGCCCGCGGACATGATCGGCAAGTCCGACCCGGACTTCTTCCCGAAGGAGCAGGCGGACTTCTTCCGGGGCAAGGACGTGGAGATGTTCGGGTCGGGGAGCACGGTGATCGTGGAGGAGGAGCCCATCACCGACGCGAGCGGCGAGGTGCACTGGCTGGCCACCACCAAGGTCCCGCTCCGGGGCGTTTCCGGGGACGTGACCCACCTCGTCGGGATCATCCACGACATCAGCCGGCTCAAGCGCGCCGAGGACGATCTGCGCCAGCGCAACGAGCAGCTCGCGGCCGAGGTGCGCCAGCACGCCGCCGCCGAGGCGAGCCTCCGCGCCGCGAACCGGGAGCTGGAGGGCTTCTGCCACTCCGTCTCGCACGACCTCCGCGCGCCGCTGCGCGCCATCGACGGGTTCAGCAGCCTGCTGCAGCGCGAGCATGCGGAGCGGCTCGACGCGACCGGTCGCCACTGCCTCGACCGGGTGCGGACGAACGCCCAACGCATGGCCCAGCTCATCGACGATCTGCTCCAGCTCTCCCGGGTGTCGCGCACGCCCCTGCACCGCGAGACGTTCGATCTCGCCGCGCTCGCCGAGGAGGTGATGGACGAGCTCCGGCGCGAGGAGCCGCTCCGACGGGTCCGGTTCGACGTGGGGAGCGCGCTCGAAGTGTCGGCGGACCCGCGGCTCACCCGGCTCCTGCTCGAGAACCTGTTGGGGAACGCCTGGAAGTTCACCAGCCGACGCGCGGATGCGCACATCTCGCTCACGCGGACGGGGGCGACCTTCTGCGTCCGGGACGACGGCGCGGGCTTCGAGATGGCTTACGTCGACACCCTGTTCCGGCCATTCAGCCGCCTCCACCGGGACGACGAGTTTCCCGGCACCGGGGTCGGGCTCGCGACGGTCCGCCGCATCGTCGAGCGGCACGGCGGACGGGTACACGCCGAGGGCTCGGTCGACCTCGGCGCGTCGCTGTTCTTCACGCTCGCCGGCGAGTAGCGGCGCGACCCCGGCCAGTGCCGGAGCGCCTACTCCCGGAAGTGGATCGTGAGGTCGAACACGGCCCGCACCGCCCGGCCCTCTTCGCGCAGGGGGTGGAAACGATAGCGCAAGGCGATGTCCCGGGCGGCCGTGCGGAACACCGTCGGGCAGATGGTGGGCACCACCTCGTAGGGCGCGCCGCGCTCGTCGATGTGGATGCGCACGACACAGCGGGTGTCGGCGAGGTTCAGCGCCGCGGCCCCCTCCGGATAGTCGGACGGCCGGATCGTCGGGCGCACCTTCACGGCGACCTCGCTCCAGTGGACGGTCTTGATGCCGCCGCCCGGCCCGCCGCCGCCCGACCCCGGGCCTGCGTCGCCACCGCCGCCGCCGCCACCCGTGCCGTCCCCGTCGAGGGCGCCGTCCGCCACGCCGTCATCGCTCGAGCCCCCCGCGAGCGGAGCGGGCGGCGGGACGTCGGCCGGGACCACCGAGGGGACGATCTCGGGCGGGGCGACCGCGGCGATCGCGGCGATGGGGGTCGAGGCACGGGCGCGGGCCGGGGAACGTGGCGCGGGCGCAGCCGCCGGACCCGGGGCGCCCCGCGCGGGGAGCACCAGCTCGATGGGCCGCTCGATCATCGCCTCGACCTCCTCCACGGCCTCGACCGCGCCCGCGCCGATCCAGGTGAGGATGCCGAGGGAGCCGCCGTTGAGGACGAGGGCGAGGAGGAGCGCGCCCACGCGGCGGCGGGGGGAGCGGGCGGTGACGCGGCCGACGGTGTCGAACATCGAAGCTCCTGGCGGGTCTTCGAAGCGTAGCCGTGGTCCGCGGGAGGTCGTGTCACCGCCAGGTCTACGGCACCTACCCCCCGAGGAGCGCCGCTTCGTCGCCGCTCACGAGGTAGGTCCACCCGAGGGTGGGGAGGGCGCTCCACGCCCACAACGTGCCCTCCGAGACCAGGTGGCCGGACTCGGGGCTCGCCGCGACCGCCCCGAGCACGTCGGGGTAGCCGAACGGCTGTTGGTTCCACTCCCGCATCCTCCGCGCGTGGTCCTTCAGGCTCGAGCGGACGACGATCCGGCCGTCGCCGTTGACGAGCCACGCCTCGACGGGTGTGGACAGGCCGGTCGGGGCCAGCAGGGTGTCGATGAGGTAGCCGACGGTGATGTCGACGGCGGCCACGCCGATCAGGGATCCGTCGGGCCGCCGCAACGCCCGCGTGGCCGTGACGAGCAGCCCCATGCCGCTCTCGTCGAGGGTCGCGGGCTCCCAGTGCGGGCCGATCGCGTCGGTGGACGCCCGGTACCACGCCTGGGCCCGCGGATCGTAGGCCTCGGGGTAGACGCCGCTGCCGGGGTAGCCGACGAGGATGCCCTCCTCCGTGGCGACGTAGGACCACACGATGGGCACGCCCGTGGCCTTCAGGCGCTCCTTCCAGTCGGACTGCTCGTCCGCGCTCCGGCGGTGCACGTCCTGGAACACCGGGGTGAGCGCCACGACCTGCGCGATGCGTTCGGCCACCGCCGAGGCGTCCACCCCGGGGGCCAGCACGACGTCGGGGTGATCGAGGCTGATCCGGCCGTCGTAGTAGGGGGAGGGGACGAGATCGGGCGGGCCCTGGCCGGGCAGGGTGAAGAGGTCGGCGAGGTAGAACGGGCGTCGCACCGCGGGATCGCCGAGGCGGCCCTCGGCGGCCGTGGCGAGGCCCTGGAGCAGCCCCTCGTAGCGGAGGAGGGACGACTCCATGCGTCGGGACTGCCCGCTCGTCGCCCCGAGGACCGTGCCGAGGCGCGCCTCGCGTTCCAGCGCGGCCTCGCGGGAGACCTCGCGCACGCCGAGCGCGGCGAGGATGCCGATGGCGCCGGTGAGGAGGACGAGCAGCGCGAGGCCGACGCCGATGGCGAGCGCGGTCTGCCGATGGTGGCTCACCCGGCGCGCCAGCCCCTGCGCGAGGGTGTCGGGCTCGGCGAGCACGGCGTCGTCGCGGAGGTAGCGCCGCACGTCCTCGGCGAGGGCGGCCACGTCGGCGTAGCGGCGGGCGGGGTCGAGCTGGGTCGCGCGGCGCACGATGGCGGCGAGCTCGCGCGGGACCCGGTCGCGCGGATCGAGGTGGGTGAGCGGGTCCTTCTCGCCGGCCGCGGCGCGGAGGAGGACCATCGCGGCGCCCTTCCCGGAGCGGGCCTGCTTGAGGCTCACGAGCTCGGAGAGGAGGAGGCCGAGCGCGTACTGGTCGCTCCGCCCGTCGAGGGTGTCGTTCCGGCCCTGGGCCTGCTCGGGCGACATGTACCGGGGGGTGCCGATGGCGAGCCCCGTCTGGGTGCGCTCGGCGCGGCCCTGCGGCGCGTCCACGTCGGTGATCGCCTCGGTACCGCCGACGAGCCGGGCGATGCCCCAGTCCATCACGATGACCTCCTGGAACGCCCCGACCATGATGTTGTCGGGCTTCAGGTCGCGGTGGATCACCCCGCGCGTGTGCGCGTGCGCCACGGCGTTGCAGACCTGCAGGAAGATGTCGAGGCGCGCGGGCAGGGCGAGCTCGGGCGGGATGCGCCGCCGCTTCTCCACGAGGGCGCGGGCCTCGTTGAGCACCTGCTTGAGGGTGCGCCCGCGGATGAGCTTCATCGAGTAGGCGAGCGTGCCGTCGTCTTGCGGCTCGAGCCCGTACACCGGGATGATCGCGGGGTGGTCGAGCTGCGCGGTGATCTGCACCTCGTGGGCGAAGCGCGAGGTGAGCACCGGGTTCTTCGTCAGCCGCGCGTCCATCCGCTTGATGGCGACGTTGCGGCGGAGGTTGGCGTCGCGCCCGATGTAGACCTCGCCCATCGCGCCCTTGCCGAGGAGCCCGAGGAGCCGGTGGCGGCTCGGAACGGCGGGCGAGGCCAGCCCCTCGGAGAGCGTGAGGGTCACGTCGAGCGAGGCGAGGATCTCGCGGAGCTGGTCGGCGTCGATGTGGCCGTCGGCGTGGAGCGCGGCGACGAAGTCGTTCACGTCCCCCTCGCGGTTGCGCGCCGCGAAGCGTCGCCACGCCACGTCCGCTTGCCCGGAGACGGAGGGGGGAAGCAGGGACTTGAGGCGGGTTAGATCCATCGCGTGCGGAGTCTACACCGAGGCACCATGAGCCGTAGCCAGGGCCGATGGGGGTACATGTCCGCCCCCGGATACAACCCGCCGAACGAAGACTGCCCCGTGTGCGTCGTCCCGAGCCGGACGTACCACATCGGGAGCCGGACGGTGGCGGGCGTGGCGCGCCACCGCCACCGGTGCGAGCACGGGCACGAGTGGATCGTCGAGGAGCCCCGGGGCGAGGGGCGGCCCGAGGGCCCGGAGTAGCGCCCGCTAAGAGCCTGTAGGGCATAGCGGACCGAGCTCGCTGAGCCCCCGCTGAGGCGCGGCTGCGCGGCCGACGAGAGAGCAGGTCGAGACCTGTGACCGAGGAGGCCGTGCAGCCGCGCCCAGCGGGGGCCAGCGGGCGACGGGAGCTATGCCCTACAGGCTCCTAGGCCGTCGGCGGCGTGCGGGTGACGAGGCTGTCGACCGCGTGGACCGGCGCGTTGTCCCCCTTCATCAGGTGCGTGATCGCGCTGTAGACCATCCGCTGGCTGGCCAGCATGCCCTTCCCGGCGAACGCCGGCGAGGTGACGACGATGGAGTAGTGGCCGCCGCCGCCCGTCACGTCGGCCTTCGAGTCGGGGATCTCCCGCTCGATCACCTCGCGGAGCGCGTCGGTGACCGAACCCTTGAAGTCGGTGGGGTGCTGGGACATGGGGACCTTCCTTGCGTCCCGATGTCTAACCGTCGGGCGCTACTCGATCGCCCCGCGGATGCGATCGGGTCGCGCCCCGATGAACTCGACTACGCTCTCGTGCCCGCAGGCGTCCTCCCGCCGTGGATCCCGCTCGCAGGCCTCCGCGACGAACCGGCCCGTCGCGTCGGCGAAGCCCACGAGATCCCGCGCCTCCCAGGCGTCCGCGACCTCCCGGAGCGCCTCGTCGAGGCGCGCCATGCAGCGGGCCGAACGTTCGCAGTCCGCCAGCAGCCGCCCGAAGTAGCCCTCGTGCGGATCGCTCTCCTCGCGGAAGGTCTGGTCGTTCCCCCACGGGATCATCCACCACCGGTCGGTCGTGGTGCCGTGGTAGAGCAGGTAGTTGTTGCGACGCCGCACGTACCCGTCCCGGTGGCCCGCCGCGATGTCCGTGGCCCACATGTGGAACACCGAGGGGTCGAAGCGCGCCTCCAGGATGTCCATCACGTCCGTGGCCTCGTCGAGCGCGACGACGAGCGCCTCGAGGTCGACGTGGGGCTCGCCCGCGCCCGTGGCCTGCACCCGGAACCGATCCGCGCGCCCGTCGAGCAGGTCCGCGCCGTCCCCGCCCTCGTAGAGCCACCCGTCGCCGTCCTCGGGGAAGGCCCAACGGGCGAACGGGGCGTCGAGGGTGTCGAGCAGGCCGTAGAGCCCGAACGGCGCGTCGTTCACCCACACCTCCACGTAGCCGTGGCGCGGCGCGGGCACGCCCTGGTCCGCGTAGGCCCGGTACACCGTGTGCTCCCGGATCATCGTGGGGTCCTGCACGAGGTTGTTCAGGGTGAGGCGCCGGAGGCCGTGGAACGTCTGGTCGTCCACGAAGTGCCCCATGTCGATCTTGAACGCCGCCTTCTCCGAGAGGCTCCGCATCGAGTAGCTGCCCTTCAGGCGGAGGCCGACCTCCCATTGCTGGTCGAGGTGGCGGAGCGTGGCCGGTACGTCCGTGCGCGGGTCCTTCCGGAGGAGCTCGAGGTCGTCCTCGGCCACCGTGAGGTCGAAGCGGTGGAGGGTGTCCGGCGCGAACAGGAAGCCGGCGCGCGCCACGTAGGGGGTCTCGTCGGGGAGCTCCTCGCGGAGGGCCCCCGGCGCGGTGACCGCGGCGGGCGGCTCGCCCCGGGCCGGGGCCGGCCGTGCCGGATCGCGCGCCTCCGCCTCCGAGCGGGCGAGGTCGCTCTCGATGCACCCGGCGAGCAGGAGCAGCGGGGAGAGAAAACCGCCCATGATCTCGCCCTCCACGCCGAGAGGGTGGGCCCCGAGGGGGTGGTCGGGGGGTCGCCGTTTGTCAGTTCCCGTTCGGGGCGCCCGCTCACGAGCGCAGGACGGAGATCCCCTCGGTCTGCCCGGCGTCGGCGCCCCGCTCGGTGTCGACGAGGATGGAGAGCACCATGTCGCTCAGCACGTTGTTGACGGAGCGGCCCCGGGCGATCACCCAGTCGACCGTGAGCAGGAGCGGCAGGATCTCGATGGGCAGGCCGACGGTGTTCACCACGAGGGCGAGCGAGATGAACCCGGCCTCCGGCACGCCGGCGACGCCCATCGCGGCCACGAGGCAGGTCACCGCGGCGAGCAATTGTTGTCCGATCGAGAGATCGATCCCGTAGGCCTGGGCCACGAACAGGACGGCCATGCCCTCGTAGAGGATGATCCCGTCGTTGTTCAGGTTGGTGCCGACGCACGCGCCGAGGGCGGAGGCCGACCGGGACACCCCGAGGCGGTCGAGCGCGCGCAACGTCAGCGGGAGCGTCGCGAGGCTGCTGTTGGTGCCCATGGCGTAGATCACCGGCTCGCGCGCCGCCCGCCAGAAGCGCGCGAGGGGGACCTTGGCCCAGAACACGAGCCACGCCTGGTAGGTCACGGCGGCGTGGAGGAAGAGGCCGAGGAGCCCGACGCCGACGTAGGCGGCCAGGCCCCGGAGCGGGGCGTAGCCGTGCTCGCCGACGGTCTTCGCCACCACGCCGAACACGGCGAGCGGGATGAGCAGGAGGACCCAGCCGAGCACGACCTCCATGAGCTGGAGCAGCGTGGCGACGCCCTCCTCGATGGGGCGCCAGCCGGTCTCGCCGGCGAGCACCTGCTGCGCGCGCACGCGACGGAGCCCGAAGCCCAGGAGCAGCGCCAGGAGGACGATGGAGATGATCGCGTTGTCGGCGAACGGTGAGACGAAGTCGGCCGGGACGTAGCTCGCCAGGGTGTCGACGAGCTCGACCTTCTTGCCGCGGTAGGTCGCGAGCGCCGCCTCGCTCGGGGCGGGGATCGCCGTCAGGAGGTGCGCGCCCGGCTTCAGGGTGTTGGAGAGCAGGAGGCCCACCGCCACCGCGATGGTCGCGTTGATCGACGCGAACGCGAGCATCCGGGCCCCGGCGCGGCCGCCGATCTCGGTCTTCAGGATGGCGTTCACGATCGAGAGGAACAGGAGCGGCGTCGCGACCGCCTTGATCACCTGGATGACCAGCTTGCCGAGCTCGCCGAGGGGCGCGGCGTCCTTCCCGAGCAACGGCCCCACCACCAGGCCGAGCACCATCGCGACGAGGATGGCGGCGTAGAGCGGGAAGCGGGGGCGTGCGGGCGGGGAGCTCGGCGAGATGACGCCTCCTCCGCTGCGTTCTACCTCGCCGCGTCTAGCGGGAGCAACCGCGGGGATCGGCGCCGCGCGCGGGTCCTCCGGCTATCCGGCGTGCGCCGCGGCGTACGAGGGCCGCGCCGACAGCCGCGCGAACCACGCCTCGATGTTCGGGAGGTCGTCGGTGTACCGGTCGGTGCCGGCCAGCATCGCGCCGGTGGCGTAGGCCGGCGCCAGGAGCAGATCCGCGAGGGACAGGTCGTCCCCCGCGAGCCAGGGGGACGAGGCCAGCGCCGCGTCGAACACCCCCAAGGCCCGCCGCGCCTTGGTCGCCGCGGCCTGCACGGCGGCGTCGTCCGCCGGTACGCCCCGCGGTGCGAGCACCAACCGGGGGATGAGCACGCCGCGCACCGCCGTCGGCGCGACGTAGTCGTTGAACGCGCTCATCCACTGCGTCATCCGCGCGCGGGCGCGCACGTCGGCCGGCTGGAGCGAGGGGCCGTCGAACGCCTCGTCGACGTAGCGGAGCACGGCGGCGGCCTCGAAGACCCGGAAGCCGTCGTGCTCGAGCACGGGCATCTTCCGGAACGGGTGCAGCCCCGCGTATGCGTCCGAGCGCACGTCCGGCTTGACGAGCGCGTGGGCGACACCCTTTTCGTGGAGCGCGAGGCGCGCGGACAAGGTGTAGGTCGAGAACGGGAAACCGTGGAGGATGACGGGCATTCGCGAAGCTATCCGCGCGTGTGGGGGGGGAGGGGACGATCGGACGAGCCCGCGTCACAGTTCGATCGTGCGTGCCTACGTTCCGCGGAGGAGGCACCATGCCGAAGAAGGAGACCCTCGAACGCGCCCGCGCGGACAAGGAGGAGGGGAAGGCACCCTCGACGCAGGCCGGCGAGTTCGTTCGCGAGGAGATGGAGAAGTTCAAGGCGGGCGATCCCGACATCAGGTCGCGGGAGCAGGCCGTCGCCATCGGGCTCTCGAAGGCGCGCCGGGCGGGCACGGATCTGCCGCCGCCGGAGCACGGCGAGGCCAAGGAGGAGACCATCCGGAAGGCCGAGCGCGACTACGAGAAGGGGCAGGCCGAGGGGCCGCTCGCCGACGACGAGAAGTAGGCCGGAACGCCGCGCGGGCGCCCCCCTGCCGGGGCCTCGCCCCTACCGGGACCCGCCGCGGACCCGGGCGTCCCCCACGCGCTTCGTGACGCCGCGCGCGTCGAGCCACTCGAGCAGCGGGATGGCCGTGCGGCGGGAGAGCCCGGTGAGCTCCTTGAACGCGGCGGGGTCGAGGGCCGCGTGCGTCTCGAAGAACGCGCCGACCTTCGCCACGAGCCCCGCCAGGGCCGCGCCCGACCAGAGGCGATCCCCGATGGGCTCGGCCTCGCCCCGCTCGCGGAGCAGGTAGAGCAGCGCGTCGTAGGCGGGGTCGGGCGCGAATTCGCGCAGGTCCGCGACCCCTTCGAGGCCCGCGGCGTCGAGGTGGGCGAGGGCGCGCGCGCGCCACGCCTCCTGCGCGGGCGAGAGCTGGGCGGCGTGCCCCGGCGCCCGCACCCGGCCGCCCTCCGCGAGGAGCCGCCCCGCGGCGACCTCGTCGTCGAGCAGGGCGAGGTAGTCCCGCTCGGAGAGCGCGAGCAGGACGCCGGCGCGGAGCGACTTGCGGTTGGCGCCGCTCGCGAGCGGCTGCGCGCGGTGGAAGCGGGCGACCGCCTCGTGGAGCGCGGCGCGGTGAGCCTCGGCGACCTCTGTGGCGAACCACCGATCGCCGATGCGCGTCCCGACGTCGGCGTCGGCGCCGAGCCGCGCGACCACCTCCGCCTCGGAGAGCCCGGCCGCGCCGGCGCGTTGGAGCCACGCCTCCTCGTCCCCCGCCTCGATCCGATCGAGGATGGCGGCGGCGCGCGCGGCGTCCCGGCGGCGGGCCACGCCGGCGTAGGGGTCGATCACGACGCCGCCGCCCACCGTGTTGGCCGGCGAGGCGCGGCGGGCGACGAAACGATCCCCGGGCAGGCAGGGGAGGGGCTCCCCGAGGCGGAGCTGCACGTGGCAGGTCTCGCCGGGCACGAGCCCGTCGGCGTCCAGCGGCACCACGCGCGCCTCCACCTCGCGGGTGCCGAGGAGGATCGTCAGGCGCGCCTCCCCGGCGAACAGCGGGGCGTCGGGCAGGTGGGTGTAGCGCGCGTCGACGACGAACGGCGTCGGGAGCGAGCCCGGCGCGGCGATCCAGCTCCCCCGGCCCACCTCGTCGAGCTCGACGCCCGCGAGGTTGAGCGCGGTGCGCGCGCCCGCGAGCACCTCGCCGACGGAGGCGCCGTGCACCTGGACCCCCCGGACCCGCGCGCGCCGCCCCCCCGGCTGGATCTCCACCTCGGCGCCGTCGGCGAGGCGGCCGGCCCACGCGGTGCCGGTCACGACGGTGCCGAAGCCCTTGCGCGCGAACGCGCGGTCGACCGGCAACCGGAAGGGGCGGTCGGTGGGGCGCGGCGGCGGCACGATGGCGTCGAGGGCCGCGAGGAGGGCGGGGAGGCCCGCGCCGGTCACGGCGCTGATCGGCAGGACGGGCGCGCCCTCGAGGAAGGTGCCGCGGACCTGCTCCCCGATCTCCTCGACGCAGAGCGCGAGCAGCTCGGGGTCGACGAGGTCGGACATCGTGACCGCCACGATCCCCGTGCGGACGCCGAGGAGGCCGAGGATGTCGAGGTGCTCGCGGGTCTGCGGCATCACCCCCTCGACGCCGCTCACGCACAACACCACCGCGTCGAGCCCGCTCGCGCCGCCGATCATCGTCCGCACGAGCCGCTCGTGGCCCGGCACGTCGACGAGCCCCGCGACGCGGCCGCTCGGCAAGGTGAGCGGCGTGAACCCGAGCGCGATGGTGATGCCCCGCTGCTTCTCCTCGGGGAGGCGGTCGAGGTCGACGCCGGTCAGCGCCTTCACCAGCGAGGTCTTGCCGTGGTCCACGTGCCCCGCGGTGCCGACCGTGATGTCGGCGCTACGCGAGGCGGGGAGGGGCGCGATCGACATCGCCGGAGCCTATTGCGCCTCCGCCCCCCATGCTGCGCTACCATTCGGGCATGTGGTTGGAGTGTCCGGAGTGCGGCGCGGGCCTGGAGGGAACCTCCGGCGCGGAGGTGGTCTGCCCCGCGTGCATGACGCCGTTCCTCGTCCCGTCGGGTGCAAAGGCGGTCCGTGCCTTCGACGTGCAACCCGCCGGAGAGGCCGTGCTCCACGACGTGTCACGGCACGCGATCCGGGAGGCGATCTACGTCGGGCGGTTCACGCCCGCGACGAAGGTCCGCCACGGCGGCGGCAAGTGGGAGCTCATCGGCGGCTACCCCGAGTTCGCCGCGGTGTTCCGGCTCCTCGGAGAGGATCTCGCGCCCATGGCCGGAACCCGCAAGCTCGCCGGCTGGAAGCGCGCCGGCGCCTCCCCCGACACGTCGAGCCCGCGCCTGCCCCCAGTCTCGTTCGAGGTGAACGGGGAGCGGCCCCCGGTCGAGCCCGCCGTTGCCGCGCCGACGCCGCCCGCCGCCCTGCCGCCCGGCCTCGCTACACCGCCCGCGCCCGTCCGCGGCACCACCGTACCGAAGGCGCCCACCGCCCCGCGCCCCGGGCCGACCGACGCCTCAGGGGCGCTCTACCTGGTCGGTGGCGTGGTCCTCGCCGCCCTGATCCTCGGCGCGCTTCTCCTCCGGTGAGCCGGTGAGCCGCCGGAACACCTCCTCGAGGGTCGAGCGCTCCTTCGTGAGCTCCCACACGCGGAGCCCCTGCGCGACCGCCAGATCGAAGAGCTGCTTGCGCACGTCGTGCGCCGCGAGCACCTCGAACGACTGCTGATCGGGCTCCTCGGCGGTCTGCTCGGTCACCCGGGTGACCCCGGGGAGGCCCGCCACGAGCGCCTTCAGCGCGGGCGTTCCGAGCCGGACGGTCCCGGCGCCGAACACCACCTTGACCAGCGCGCCGCCGGCCTGGCGGGACTGGATCTCCTCGGTCGGCGCGTCGGCGACGATCTGACCGCGGTTGAGGATCAACACCCGATCGCAGGTGGCCTGGACCTCCTGGAGGATGTGGGTCGACAGGATGACCGTGCGCGAGCGCCCGATGCGCCGGATCAGGTTCCGGATGGCGAGGATCTGGTTCGGATCGAGGCCGCTCGTGGGCTCGTCGAGGATGAGGATGGGCGGCTGGTGGAGGAGCGCCTGCGCGAGGCCCACGCGCTGCCGATACCCTTTTGACAAGGTTCCGACCGGCTGGTGGAGGCGGTCGGTGATGTCGCACTCGGTCGCGGCCCGCTCGATCGCGGTGACCCGCTCCGCCTGGGCCATGCCGCGGACCCGCCCGATGAAGTCGAGGTAGTCGATCACGCGCATCTCCGCGTAGATCGGGGCCGACTCGGGCAGGTACCCGATGCGCCGCCGCACCTCGAGCGACTCGGTCACCACGTCGAAGCCGGCCACCCGCGCCTCGCCGCCGGTGGGCGACAGAAAGCCGGTGAGGATCTTCATGGTTGTCGTCTTCCCGGCGCCGTTCGGCCCCAGGAAACCCACGATCTCACCCGAGTTGATGGTGAACGACACCCCGGCCAGGGCTCGAAAGGTGCCGTACTGTCTGGCGAGGTCGTGGACCTCGATCATCGCGGACATGGCGCGGCATTATCCCGTCGCGCGCCGTCGGACGCGCCCGGTGCTAAGCTGCTGCGCTCATCGGGAAGCCCATGGTCGCCTCCATCCTCCTCCTGTCCCTGTTCGCCTGCGAGGGCCAGTTCATCGTCGAGGACAAGGCCGACGCCACCGGCTCGGACGACCCGGTCGAGGCCGACACCGCCTCGGGGGACACCGCCGAGGTCGAGCCCGACTACTCGCAATTCGACGGCGCCTCGCTGGTCATCCTCGAGCCCGCGAGCGGCGCCTTCCTCCCCTACGGCGAGTCCGCCACGTTCGCCGCCGAGGTTCGCGACGCATCGGGCAACGTCCTCGCCTTCGACGACATCGCCTGGACCAGCGACATCGACGGTACCTGGCTCCTCGCCGGCGCCTCCGTCGCGGATGACGGCCTCGACGTCGGCACCCACGCCCTCACCGCCATCGCCGCGCTCCCCAACGGGGATCGCCTCGCCTACACCATCGGCGGCGTGCTCGTGCAGAGCGCCTACACCGGCATCTACACCGGCACGCTCTCGGTCGAGGCCACCGCCGAGTACGACGGCACCGCCTACTCGGCGGGCTGCTCGGGTGCCATCACCCTCGTCGTGGACGCCTACGGCGAGACCGCCGCGGGGGATGCCGGCTGCCTCCTCTCGCTGCTCGGCTACGAGCTCGACACGTCCTACGTCTTCGACCTCGAGAACGACGCGGGCGATCTCGCCGGCATCGCCGCGCTCGACCTGTCCTTCTACCAGCTCGACATCGACGCCACCGGCGCGATCACCGACGACGGCGAGGCCACCCTCAGCTTCGCCCAGGACGTGTACGGCTTCGTGTACCTCGACGGGAGCGTCGAGGCGTCGCGGGTGAGCCGGGACATCTCGGAGTACGAGACGGAGTGAGGCCTCTCGGTAGCTCCGCACGTTCGAGCTACCGAAGGGCCTGAGCCTCCCGACGCGCGAACCCCCGAGCGCACCGCCTACCGGTCGCGCTGACCGCCTCCGAACACGGCGTCGAGCCCGAAGCGCGCGCCCACCTCGGCCACGACGTAGGCGTGGGGGCCGCCGGCGTCGGGGAACACGAACGCGGAGAGCGCCGCGGTGGGCCGGAGCCCGGCGGTCACCGGGTGCTTCGGGAAGGGCGGCGGAAAGTCCCACCCGCCGCCGATCTCGAACCCGCTGCGATGGGTGAGCGTGTCGTGGATGCCGGCGGTCACGGCGACCGGGTGCGCGATGTAGTCGGCGAACAGCGACTCGTGGCTGTGGCTGAAGCCCACGTTCAGGTGGGGGCCCGTGCCGGTGGGGTACTGCACGAGGACGCCGATGTTGCCGATGTTGCGGAGGGGGCCGTCCATCATCAGCTCGCGCACCCGGACCGCGACGGCGAGCGCCCGCCGCGGCTCCCGACCGAGGCGCGCGCCGAGCTCGAACCCCGCGCCGCCGCCTCCACCGGGCGTCACGTCGGCGCCCACGCCCCCGCCGATGCCGACGCCGATCCAGACCCGGGCGTCCGGCACGGGCGCGGGGGAGGGCGCCGTCACGGCGATCGTGTCGGAGGCGGGCGCGTCGGGCGCGTCGGGCGCGGCGAGGGCGGTGAGCGCGAGCGCGAGCAGCATGGGGGCCGCTATCACGGTCCGTTGTCGCGGAGCGGACGTGCGCCGGGTTCTGGCGCACCTCCCGCGCGTCCACGGGAGAACGCGACTCGCGGCGCGGCCCCGTCTACCGGAAATGCAAGCCGGTGTCGTCCCGGCCGGAGTCCCACCCGCCGGTGTCCGGCCCGCCGCACTCCGTCGACGTGAGCGGCGGGGTCACGCCCACGTGGCGCACGTGGTCGGACCCCGAGGCGTGGCAGGCGGCGCACGCGGCGATGCTCCCGGCTTCGACCTGGGTGCCGGACTCGTCGTAGTGGCCCCAGAACCACGTGCCGTCGGCCTGCTTGCGCATGGCCACCTCCATCTTCGGCGTGCCGGAGGAGTCCTGGTACGCCTGCGCCACGAAGATCGCCCCCGTCGAGAACGCGCGCCCGGCGGCGAGGTCGGCGTCGACCGCGGCGTTCTGCCAGATCTGCACGTACTCGCCGTGCGAGGCCTCGCACGAGGGTTGGACGCCCGGCCAGTCGGCGGGGTGCGACCACTGGACGTGGCCCGCCAGGTCCGCGGCGAGATCCGTGGCGGTGTAGGCGGGGGCCTCGACCCCGCCGCGGCAGGCCCCGAGCAGCGCGAGAAGCATGGGATCTCCTATACCGGCGGCGGTCGAGGCAACCGCCCCGCGGACGCCTGGGGTCGGGATCGGCGGCGCCGCGCGTATGATGGCCCATGCTCCTGTTGCTCGCCTGCGCCTCGTCCCTCGAACCCGAGGACAGCGCATCGGTCGCCGCGCCCCCCTTCGTCCCCGACCTCCCCGCGCGCGGCTGCGGGCTCGACCCCTACGCGTGGCGTACGTCCGCCGAGACCGGGGCGGTGCTCGCCGTCGAGGAGGTCGACGCGCTCGCGCTCTCCGCGGCGGCGGTCGACAATCTGCTCGCCGTCGCCGGCCTCGAGACCCTCCCGCCCGCCGCCAACGGCGTCCGGATGTTCCGCGTGCGGTACCTGACCCAGGACCGCGGCGACGCCGTCGAGGCCACCGGGCTGTTCGCCTTCCCGGCGCTCGACACCGCGGCGGACGTGCCGCTCCTGCTCTGGGAGCACCCCACCACCGGCTTCAACGACGCCTGCGCGCCGAGCGCCGACCCGCTGCTCGGCGGCGCCTACGCGCTGTTGTTGGCCTCCCAGGGCTTCGCCGTGGCCGCCCCCGACTACCTCGGGATGGCCGGGTGGGGCGCCCCCTCGGGCCGCATCCACCCCTGGGTGGTGGCCGAGCCGACCGCCATCGCGAGCCTCGACGCCGCGCGGGCGCTCCTCGCGTTCTCCGATGACGGCGCGGACGCGTTCGGGCTCCTCGCCCGGCCGGATCCCGCCCGCACGATCGTGTGGGGCGCGAGCGAGGGTGGGTTCGCGGCGCTCTGGTCCGATCGTTACGCCGGCGCCTACGCGCCCGAGCTCCACATCCGCGGCGTCGTCGCCGCAGTTCCGGTGACCGACCCGGCCGCCCTCGCCGCCCGCGGGGTCACCACCTTGTCCGCCACCTCGGGCGGCATCGCCGGCGCGTTCGCGACCATGGCCGACTGGTACCGGACGGAGGCGCCGCTGTCCGACGTGCTCGTCCCGCCCTACGACACCACCGTGCCCGCGGCGCTCGAGACCGGGTGCGTCGAGTCGAACCCGCTCGACGGCGCGAGCACGGTCGAGGCGATCTTCACCGAGGCGGTGCGGAGCGCCGCGGTGGATGGCGAGTGGGACGCCTTCGCGCCCTGGGGCTGCTTCGTGGAGGACGGCATCCTCCGCGACAGCGACATCCCCCGCGGGAGCGACGCCCCGGTGCTCGTCGTGACCGCCGAGGCGGACGACCTCGCCTGGCCCGCGCCCGTCCGCGACGACGTGCCCGCGCTCTGCGCGCAGGGCTACCGGGTCGAGCACGTGGAATGCGGCGGCGTCGGGCACGTGGCCGGCGTGGTCGACAGCCTGCCCTACCAGCTCGCGTGGGCGCAGGAGGCGGCCGCGGGCGGGCCGCTCGTCGGGACGACGTGCGTGGTGACCGCGCCGATCGACTGCGCCGCGACGTTCGGGGAGTAGTCGGGGGCGGGCGTGGCCCCGCCCATCACGGCGGCGCCGTCTCGTCCCGCGCGGAGTCGGTCCCCCGCGCGCGATCGTCCCGCACCCAGAGGGCGTAGAAGCGGCGGTGGTGCTGGCGGGCCACCTCGGTCCGGGTGTAGCGACCGGCCACGCGGCGATCCCGCAGGAGCGTCCGCTCGGGGGCGTAGACCGTCGGGAGCTCCTCGGTGGTGAACGCGGTGGTCACGAGGAACGCGGGGTCGCGGCCGAGGACGTAGTCGAGGTCGAAGCGCTTGCCGGTGAGGCGCGGATCCGTGAGCGAATACGGGTGGATGTCGATGACGTTGACGGTCGGGCCCGCGAAGTACGGCACGACCCCGGCGTCCCGCGCGAGCAGCCAGTCACCCGGTCCGGCGAGGGCGGCGATGCGCAGCCCCATCTTCTCCGCCTCGTTCCCGGGGAGGGCGGTGTTGCGCAGATCGTAGCGGGCCTCCGCGGCGCGGGGCGGGCCGAGCGCGAGCCAGAGGAGGCCGCCGGCGAGCAGGGGGAGGGTGCCCGCTCGAGCCCATCGGCCCATCGCCTGGAACGCCGGGGCGGCGGCGCACGCGACGAGGGCGATCGGCGCGAGGAACAGCCGCGCGCCGGGCATCCAGTTGTAGACCCGCATCGAGACGAGGGTGAGCCCCACGGCGATGGCGAGGAGGGCGAACGGGGCCGCCCGCTCGCGCAGGGGGGCCGCCGGCTCGCGCAGGGGGGCCCCGCGCCCCGCGACGAACGGGACGACAATCGCGACGAGGAGGAGCCCGAGCGCGCCGACGTAGAGGCCCGCCGAGCGGCGGTAGTAGGCGGCGTTCATCGAGAACATCTCGAAGAACGGCTCGCGGGCCTGCGCGGCGTACGTGTTGGGGACGAGGGTGCCGAAGTACGCGGACCGCGCGAGGAAATAGGGGAGGACCACGGCGGCGAAGGCGAGCAGCGGGATCGCGGCGTCGCGGGCGATGGCGCCCCTGCCGTCCACCCCCGAGCGGAGGCGGGCGTCCGGGGCGCGCGCGGCGTGGAGCTCGGCAAGGCGGCGCGCGGACAGGAACGCCGCGAGGGCCCCGCCGGCGACGAGGCCCTCGGGGCGCACGAGGTAGAGCAGCCCGGCGAGCAGGCCCGCCATGGCCGGCCGGCGCCCGTCCAGCGCGGCCCACGCGGCGCCGAGGAGGAGGGCGACGTAGAGCGCCGTCTCCAGCCCGTTGGTGGCGGCGATGGCGAAGACGGGGAGGGGGGCGAGGATCGCGGCGGGGAGCAGCGCCCAGGCGGAGCCGCGCCCACAGAGCACCGTCGCGAGCCCGGTGGCGTTGACGAGCGCGAGGGCGCCGAAGAACAGGCCCCACCCGGTGGCCCACGTCGAGGGGTGGAGGGGGAGCACGGTCCCCGGGGCCATCCAGAGCACCCACAGGAGGTTCGTGTAGCCCTCGACCGGCGGCTCGCCGGCGTTGAACACGAGCCCGTTGCCGAGCGCGAGGTGCCGCGCGTAGCGCAGGGAGACGTAGGCGTCGTCCACCATCGAGGGGAGGGTCGGCCACGCCGACGCGAGGAACACCGCGACCGCGAGGAGGCTGCCGAGGAACAAGGAGCGGGACACGCGCCCTCCTACCCCCGTTCGGGCACGTTCGGGCGCCTCGGCATGACGCGCGCGACCGCGAGGTGGGGCGCGGACGCCGATCTCGTCGGTAGGACGCGCCCCACCGTGCGAGGTGGACATCCGCCGGGCCGTTTACTAAGGTGCGAGCCTCCATGCCCTCCGGCCCCCTCACCGTGCTCCGCCCGGGCCGTGACTACGGCCTGATCATCGCCGCGACGTTCGCGTTCGCCCTGATGGCGGTGTTCACGCGCGGCGCGTCGGCTCCGATCCTCACAGTGGCGGCGTGGCGCGCGGTGTTCGTGGCGCTGGTGTTCGCCGCGTGGACGGTGGCGGCCGGCGGCGTGACCACGGGCGCGGGCGTCGCCAGCCTCGTCCCCGACCGCCCGACCTTGAAGCTCGGCGTCGTCTACGGGCTCGCGCTCGCCTTCGCGTCCTCGACCTTCGTGGGGGGCTACGCCCTCACCACCGTCGCGAACACCATCTTCTTCCACAGCCTCTCGCCGCTGGCGGTGTTCCCGCTCGCGTGGTGGCTGTTCAAGGAGCAGCCCTCCCCGCGCGCGCTCGCGGGCACCGGCATCGCGGTGTTCGGCGTGGCGCTGCTCTCCGGCGCGTCCATCTTCCGGTTCACCCACTACGCGGATCCCCGGTTCCTCGCGGGGGACATCCTCGCGTTCCTCTCCGCCCTCGGGTACGGCGCGGTCCTCGTCGCCACCCGCGCCGCGCGCGCCCGGCAGGCGCCGATCCTCCCGCTCCTCACCGTGGCGTGGGCGGTCGCGGCCGTGCTCCTCTGCCTCGTGGCGCTCGTGTTCGGCACCCTCGCGATGCCGCTCGCCGCCGTGCCGTGGGTGCTCGCGCTCGCGATCGTCTCGACGAACATCCCTTTCTACCTGTTGAACGTCGCGATGCGACAGGTGCCGGCGGGCATGACCTCGCTGCTCTCGATGGCGGAGGTCGTGTTCGCCACGATCCTCGGGCTCGCGCTGTACGGCGAGTCGCTCGCGCCCATCGGGTTCGTCGGCGGGGCGCTCATCGCCCTCGGCATCGCCTACCCGTTCTTCTCCGGTGGGGAAGGGGAGGACACCGCGCCGGTCGGCGCGCTCTCCGAGGCCACCCTGCCGTTCCGGTGGGCCCGCCTCGGGCTCCGCCTGCTCCTGTTCAACGTCGGTGCCGGGCTCGTGCTGCTCACCGGGGACAGCGCCGGGGCGCTGCTCGTGTGGGTCGCGCTCGTCTCGGTCGTCCGCCTCGGGCGAGCGCCCACCGCCGAGCTCGTCACCGGGCGGGCCGCGGGGGCGGTCCGGTGGGGCGTGGCCGCGCTGGCCGTCGCGGTGGTCGTCGGGCTCGGCGTCCACGGCGGCTGGGACGTGACCGCGCCGAGCATCGGCGGCGCCGTGCTCGCCGCGCTGGTGTGGCTCGTGGATCGCGCCCTGGCGCCCCGCGAGGCCCCCGCCGATCTCGACACCGACCCGCTCGCCTCCGCCGCGCTGCTGGCCGCCGCCGCGGGGATCGGACTCACCGCCGTCGGCCATCCGCTGGGCCCCTGGGTGCTGCGCGGGAGCGCGCTGCTCGTCGCCTTCGCCGCGCTGGGCGTGTTCCTCGCCGCGCTCCGCGACGCCGATCCGCGGAACCTGCGCGGCCTCGACGCGCTGCCGGCCTGGCTCGGTCAGCCGCGCCGCCTCGTGATCCTCGCCGTCCTCGTCGTCGCGACCGGCGGCCTGCGCGCGGTGCCCGCGGGGAGCGTCGCCGTGATCGAGCGCTTCGGCGCCCCGCTCGCCACGCCCGCGCCTGCCGGGCTCCTGCTGCGCTTCCCCCCGCCGATCGAGACGATCACCCTGGTCGACGTGTCCACCGTCCGCTCGATCGAGCTGACCGGCGCCGACACCGCGCTCCTGACGGGCGATCAGTCGCTCGTCACCGCCCAGGTCACCCTCTACTACACGGTCTCCGGGCCCGTCGCGTACGCCTTCCGCGCCCTGGAGCCCGAGGTGGCCCTCCGCGCGCTCGGGCGCGGCGCGGTGACCGAGACGGTGGCCCGCTTTCCGCTCGACAGCGTGCTCACCACGGGGCGGCGCGAGGTCGAGGAGCGCGTCGCGGCGGCCACCCAGGCGGGCGCCGACCGGGTCGGGCTCGGGCTGCAGGTCCAGGCCGTGCAGCTCTCGAAGGTGGCGGTGCCCGCCTCCGTGCAGGCCGCGTTCCTCGACGTCATCTCGGCCGAGGAGCACAAGCGCGGGCTCGTGAACAGCGCCGAGGCCTACGCCGCCCAGGTGGTGCCGAAGGCCCGGGGGGATGCCGCCGCCGTCCTCGAGCACGCCATCGGGGGCGCCGCCGGTCGCGCCGCCGACGCCGAAGGATCGTCCGCCTGGATCTCGGCCGTGAGCTCGGGGGGCGCCGCCGCGCCGGGCCTCACGCGGGTCCGCCTCTGGCGCGAGCGGGTGGCGGCCGCGCTCGACGGCACCTCGCTCGTCCTCGTGCCGCGCTCGATCCGCGTGTGGCTGGGCGGCGACCCGATCACGCCCCGGTCCGCGCCCCCGGCATCGCCCGCCCGCCCCTCCAACGCCGGAAAGCCCCATGGGTAGCCTCCGCCTCGCCGCGATCGGCCTCGTGCCCCTCCTGCTCGCCGGCGCGTCCGTGTTCACGCTCGACGCCCGCGAGGTGGCCGTGGTGACCTCGTTCGGCGCCCCCGTGCGCACGATCGTCGAGCCCGGCCTCTACCTCCGCGCGCCGTGGCCGCTCCACGAGGTCGTCCGTTTCGACGCCCGCGCGCGCGTGCTCGAGGTCGCCCCGACCGAGCTGCTCACGAGCGACAAGAAGAACCTCGTCGTCGAGGCCTTCGCCATCTGGCGCGTCGCCGATCCGCAGCGCTTCCTCGAGGCGGTCGGCAGCCCCGCCGCCGCCGAGGCCCAGCTCGGTGACCTCGTGACGAGCCGTGTCGCCGCGGCCATCGGCAAGGTCGCCCTCAACGACGTGCTCGCCATCGACGCCACTACCGGCGATCTCCTCCCCGGCGCCGTCCGCACCGACGTGGCGAGCACCGCCACCGCGCGCTTCGGCGTCGAGGTGCTGGACGTGCGGCTGCGTCACGTCGGCCTCCCGCTCCAGAACGAGCAGTCCATCTACGAGCGCATGCGGGCCGAGCGCCTCCGCATCGCGAACGCCTACCGCTCGGAGGGCGAGGAGCAGGCGACGACAATCCGCGCCAAGGCCGACCGCGAGGCCGCCGAGATCCTCGCCAACGCCCAGCGCGAGGCCGCCTTCGTCGACGCGAAGGCCGCCGAGGACGCCGCGCGTCGCTACGCCGAGGCCTACCGCGCCGACCCCGCCCTCTACGAGCTCCTCGGGGCGCTGGAGAGCTACGAGAAGGTCGTCCGCTCCGACACCGTGCTCGTGCTCCCCTCCGACGGGGGGTTCTTCGAGGCGCTCGACAAGGGGCCGCGGTGAACCTCCCCGGCTGGGCGAGCGGCTGGGCGGGTGGCCCCGCGGGCGGCGCGGCGCTCCAGCGCGTCGGCGCGGTGGCGGCGGTGCTCGTCGGGATCGCGGCGCTCGGATCGAGCGTGATGATGGTCGACCCGGCGGAGGTCGCCGTCGTGTACCGCTTCGGCGCGGTGGACCGCGTCGTCGGCGCCGGCCTCGGGTTCCGCCTCCCGATCGTCGAGCGGGCCGAGCGCATCCGCGTCACCGAGGTGCGGCGCATCGAGCTGCCGCGCCGGCGCCTGCTCACCGAGGACACGAACCTCGTCGAGCTCGAGATCGTCGTGCAGTTCAGCGTCTCCGACCCGGTGCTGTTCGCGCTCGTGCACGAGGACCCCGAGAAGGTCGTCGCCGCCGAGGTCGCCTCCGCGCTCAACGCGCGCGTGGCCGCCGTCGCGGTGGACGCGCTGCTCACCACCGGCCGCACCGAACTCCAGCAGGTGCTCATGGACGCCGGGCAGGCCTCGCTCGACGCCCTCGGCACCGGCGTGCGGCTCGTCGCGATCGACGTGCGCGACCTCGTGCCGCCCGCCGCGGTGGTCAACGCCTTCAACGACGTGTCGAGCGCCAAGGGCGACCAGGAGACCATGCGCCTCGCCGCCGACTCCTACGCGTCGAAGGTGCTCCCCGAGGTGCGCGGCAAGGCGGCGCAGCTCGAACAGGAGGCGCTCGCGGGCGCCGCCGAGCAGTCGGCGCGTGCCGACGGCGACATCGCGCGGTTCCAGGCGCTCCTCCCGGCGTGGCGCAGCGACCCGGTGGCCACGCGCATCCAGCTGCGGGAAGAGCTGTGGGCGAAGATCGGCCCCAAGGCGCAGGTGATGGTGGTGCCGCCGGGGTCGGACGTGGCGTTGCCGTCGCGGTGATGGGGGCGCGCCGGCTGACGCCGTCGCCGTCCTGCAGGCTCCGGCCTTCGGCCTCCGGTCGGCGCCGTCGCATGTGCGGTGGCTGAGCTCCGGGGCGACGGCGCCGGACCGCGCGCCCGAGGCGGGCGCGCGCCTTCCGGCCGGCTCGCGCAGGGCCGCTCCGCGGCCGTTCGCCCGGGATGCGGCGCCATCCTCGACGAACGGCCGCGTAGGGCGGCCGTTCGCCCGTGATGTGGCGCCATCCTCGACGAACGGCCGCGTAGGGCGGCCGTTCGCCCGGGATGTGGCGCCATCCTCGACGAACGGCCGCGTAGGGCGGCCGTTCGCCCGGGATGTGGCGCCATCCTCGACGAACG
>JAKFCH010000161.1:0-17241 GCA_036676765.1 Deltaproteobacteria bacterium | reverse complement strand
CGCGCCTTCGGCGGAGCAGCACGTGCGCAGATCGTTGATCCTGGCGGGTGGCCTCTTCGTCGTAACCAAGTTGGCGCTCGCCGCCCCCATGGCGACCCCCGCCACCGCCCCCACGGCCACCCCCGCCGCCGCCCTCGCCCCCGCCGCCGCCCCCTTCACCCTCCTCGAAGGCCAGGAGGTGGCCCGGACGCTCCCGCTCCGCGACCTCGCGGCGCGAGTGTTCGGCTACAACCACGACGGGGCGCGGATCCTCGGGGTCGACGCCGAGGGCCCCACGCTGCTCGACGTGCGCGGACAGATCCGGGCGCGGCTCGTCTGCACCCAGGCGGAGGGCGCGGCCGCAGTCGACATGAGCCACGGGCGCGACGGCACCGTGGTGGCCGCCCTGTTCGCGAACGGGCGCGCGTGCGTGTGGGACACCGCGAGCCAGGCCGTGCTCTCGTCCAAGGGGCGGGCGATCGCCGCGATGGCGCTCCGGGACCGTGACACGCTCGTGTACGGCTACGCCGACGGGAAGCTCGAGGGCCGAAACGCGCGCTCGGGCGCGCGCCGGTGGACGAGGAACCCCGATCTCGGGCCCATCGTGCACCTCCGCTTCCAGCCGCAGGGGCCGCTCCTGGCCGCGAGCAGCGCCAACGGCGTGGCGGTCGTGGACACGCGCTTCGGGCGGCTCGTCCGGGGGCTCCGCGGCGCGCCCGCGTGGTCGGCCGCGTTCGACGTCGCGGGCGAGCGGCTTGCGGTGGGCCGCGCGAACGGGCGGGTGGAGGTCTGGAGCACGAAGCGTTGGAGCGTGGGGGAGACGGTGCGGTTCGCCAGCGGCGACGTGATCGACGTCGACTTCTCCCCCGACGGCACGCAGCTCGCCGCGGCCACGGTCACCGGCGTCGGCGCCGCCCGCGTCGTGACCCTCGAGGTGTGGGACTTCGGCGTCGGCGAGCTCGTGTTCCGCGAGGCGGCCCCGGTCGGCCCCGGCCCGACGCGCGCGCGCTTCGACACCATCGGGGACCGCCTCCTCGCCGGCAACGGGCCCGCGCGGCTCACGACGGGGGAGGGCCCCGGCGCCTCGCGCATGTGGAGCAAGCCCGGCGCGCGCCAGATCCCCCGCGCGTTGCCCTCCGACGAGCCGCCGCACCACCGGCCGCTCGGAGAGGCCGTGGCGTTCGCCGCGCTCACGACGGTGGCTGCCGACCGCGTCGCCCCCGGCGCCGTGGCGATCGCGCCCGACGGCGCCCACCTCCTCGTCCGGACCGCGACTGCCCTGCCCCCGGTCGCCACGCCCCCGGTAGCCCCGCCCCCCACCGGCCCCGAGAGCCTCGCCATCATCGACGTCGCCACCGGCGCCGCCCGCCCGCTCGCCGGCTCCGCCGACGCCGTCGGGCCGTTCGTGTTCTCGCCCGACGGCGGGCGCGTGGCCGCGGTCGTCCGCGGGGCGCCGCAGCTCTGGGACACCGCCACCGGCGCGCTCCTCGGCCGGGTGGGCATCCAGGATCCGCGTGCCGCGGCGCTGCTCGACGAGCGCCTCGCGTTCGTCGGCGCGGACGGCAAGGTGTACGTCGGCACGCTCGACCGCCTCCGCGCCATCCCCGGCGTGACCGGCGCCACCACGGTCGCGCTCGACCCCATCCACGCCGATCGGGTCGCCATCGGCACCGGCGACGGCGGCGTGCGCATCCTCGACGTGCGCAAGGGCACCGCCATCGGCCAGTGGGGCATCCACGCGGGCCGCGTCGGCGCCGTGGCCTTCTCCGCGGACGGCCGCTTCCTCGCGACGGCCGGTCTGCGCGCGGGCGGCGAGAGCGCGGCGGTGACCGTGCTCGCCGCGCTCCCGGACGACGTGACCGACCCCTGGACCGCCGTGGTCGACGCCCTCCCCACCCGCGTCGCGTTCGAGCCCGGCGGCGCCGGCGTGATCGCCGTCTCCCCCCACGGGGTCACCGTCGTCCGCCGCGAGGTCGGGGCGGTGGTCGAGCTCTCCGCGCCGAGCCTCGACGCCGCCTTCGTCTCCGACGGCGCCATCCGATGGGTGGACCCCCTCGGCGCCGTCCGGCGCGTCGCGATCGGGGCCGCGGCCCTCCCGCCCGTGCCCCGGGGCCGGCCCTTCGCCACCTCGGCCGACGGCCGCTTCTCCGTGACCGCGGACGGCGACCGCGTGTCCGTGTGGAACGACCGCACCGGTCGCCTCCTCCGCGAGCTCCCGCCCGCCGGCCAGGCCGCCGTGCGCTGCGTGTTCGACGACACCGGCGACCGCGTGGCGGTCCTCTACACCGACCGATCGATCGAGGTGTACGAGGTCGTGACCGGCGAGGTGCTCCGCAACCTCCCCGGGCCGCCGGTCGAGACGGGCGACTGGGCCCGGTTCAGCGAGGACGGCGCGTTGCTCTGGACCTTCGCCGGGCCGCGCGAGGTCGTCGGCTGGTCGATCGCGACAGGGCTGGCACACGAGCGCCACGTGGTGCCGGGCGAGGGCCCGCTCCGGGGCGACGACAACCTCGCGTCCGCCCGCTTCGTCCGCCTCGCGGACGCCGGCACGGGCGGCGCGACCGAGGCCTGGCTCGACACCTACACCACCTCCCCCCTCCGCCTCTCCCTCGCGTCGGCAAACTTCCGTCCCGTGGCGGTGAACCCCACCCGGAAGGTCATCTTCGTCGCGACGGAGGGCGGCGTCGCGCGGTTGGATCCCGTCACCTCGCGCCGCGTGGGCCCCGTCCTGCGCGTCGACGGCGCGGAGCCGGGCGTGGCGGCCGCCGTGTCCGTGGACGGGGAGCTGCTCGCCGTCGCCTACGCGGGCGGGCTCATCCGCGTCTGGGATCTGCAGCACAACGTCGTCGTGGCCAGCCTCGGCGCGGACGCCAGGCTCATCGGGCGCGGCCCACCGGCCCCGGTCGGCTCCCTCGCGTTCGACGCGGCCGGAGAGCTCGTGCTCGCCCGCGACACGACGGGCTACCCCCGGCTGTTCGACTGGCGAATCCCGATGGAGGCGCCCCAGGCCGGCTCCGGCGCCGGGCCCGTCCTGCCGAGCACCGACGTGACCACGCTCGCCGTCACGTCCGACGGGCGCACCCTCTTCAGCGCCCATGGCGACGCCAACGCCCGCGCCTGGGACCTCTCCACCGGCGAGCAGACCGCCTTCTACTGGGGCCACGCGGCGCGGATCACCTCGCTCGCCGTGGCCGCTGGCGGCAAGCGCCTCGTGACCGGCAGCGAGGACGGCACCGTGCGTGGGTGGGATGTGTCGAGCGCCCTCGAGAAGGTGGCGGTCAACACCTTCGCCGACCCGGTGCGGCGCGTCGCGGTCAGCGGGGACGGCTGGGTGTTCGCCGCCCTCGGCGACGGCGGCGTGCTGCGCACCTGGGACGGTGCCAGTGGCCGCGCGTTACGACGGTGGCGGGTCGGCTCCGGGCCCGCGTCCACGCTCGATCTCGGCGCCGCGGGGGAGCGCCTCGGTGTCACCCTCGATGACGGGACCCGCTGGGTGCTCGACCCCGAAACCGGCGCCGCCAATCAGCGGCCCGTCACGTCGCTCGGCGACGAAGCCGTCCCGCCGCCCGCGCTCCCCGCCATCGCGACCGTCCGGGCGCTCGCCGAGGGCCTCTCCCCCGTCACCGCCGCCGTCGCGACGCCGGACGCCAGCACCTATGTCACCGCGGGTGCCGACGGTCGCATCCGTCTCTGGGATCTCGCCACTGCCTCGCTCCGTGGCACGCTCACCGCGATGACCGACGGGAGTTGGGTGGTCGATCGCCCGGATGGCACCCGCTTCGCTAGCGAGTCCCTCCGCGACGGGACCGCGCCGCTCCTGCACCGGCCACCCCCGAAGTAGCCGTTCGACGGACGAGTGTCACCAACCCCACGAGCCCGAGCGCCCAACGCATCGGGGTGTCGCCGCCGGCGGCGCCGCTCTGGCACGCGCAACCGGGCCCGGGATCGTCCTCGCCGGTGTCCGAGGGCTCGCCGGTGTCGGCGTCGACGGGCGCGCACGCCGCCACGTCCTCGGCGCTGCCGAGGCAGGTGAGCACCTTGGTCGAGTCCTCGGCCAACGTCGGGTTGGTGCCGACGAGCCAATAGTCGCCCGCGGGGAGCTCGCCGAGCGAGGTCGCCGTGGCGCTGCCGGGGAAGGCCGCGAGGGCGTCCGTCACGTCGCCCTCGGCGGTCGTTCCGTGCAGGGTGAAGGCGAGCTCCGGCGCGTCCGCCGCGGTGGCGAACCAGACCTCGCCACCGGTGTGCTGGAGCGTGTAGTAGGTGGTGGCGAGCGGGTAGTAGCGGTTGTCGTCGACGATGGCGGCGCCGACGTCCTCGGCCCTCGGCGGTCCGATGCGCGTGGCGAACGGATAGCTCTCCGCGACCCCGGAGTTGCGCCCCGTCGCGAGGTTCCAACTGGCGAAGATGTGGAAGTCCTCCGCGAGCGAGCCACCTCGGGCGAGCTGGATGGCCTCCATGTCGAGCAGGACGTCGTCACCGGACTCCGCGGCCTCGAGGAGCTCGATGATCACGTCGTCGCCGTAGCGATCGGAGAGGTACCACCACCACAGCGCGGTGGCGTACGCGAAGGTGGGGACCGGCCCGGTCGGCGGCTCGTCGAGCGAGCGCCCGGGATCGTCGAGGTACGCGTCACAGAACGAGAGGAAGTCGTTGCTCTCGGCCTCGTAGAGGTTCTCCGCCCAGACGGCGGTGCCCTCGGAGAACCAGACCTCCTCGTCGGCGTCGTAGGCGGCCTGCACGGCGTGGAACAGCTCGTGGGAGGTGAGCACGCGGATGGCGGTGGAGAGGTCACCGTAGCCGTAGCCGACGAAGTCGTTCTCCATCACGAAGAAGCCCGAACACTGGCGCGGAGCCGACGTGCACGCCTCGGCGGAGTAGTTGCCGTCGGCGTTGCCGCCGAAGTCGACGAGGTACACGTCCATGGCGTCGTTGCCGCCGCGGCCCTCGTCCGGGAGCGGGGCGCGGAAGCCGTTCGCTTCGTACACCGCGAGCACATCCTCGGCGGTGAGGCCCACCTCGGCGGCGAAGTCGGGCACGCCGTCCCCGTCGTCATCGCCCTGCTTGACGAGGTTCGGACCCTCGACGCTGTACCACACGCGCACGCCGCCGTTCGGGCTGTCGATCGAGGTGACGACGTCGGTGGGATCGAATTGGAAGAGGCCGCCGGTGGTGGGGCGCTCGGCGTGGGCGAGGCCCGGGAGGAGCAGGCCGGCGAGCAGGAGGGTCACGGGCGCCTCGCACGGAGGATCGAGGGGGCGAGCAGCGCCAGGGGGGCGAGCGCGAGCCAGAAGGAGGGCGGCGTGGGGGTCGCGCATCCGCACGCGGCGGGCACCTCCTCGTCGACGGGCGCGGGATCGTCGACGGGGTAGAGCGCCTCGAGCACGCCCACCGCGGAGATGCCGCCCCACCCGTAGGTGTCGTTGCGTCCGGTCTCGTCGACCGCGATGTACGGGGAGGCCACGGCGGTGGTCTCCAACAGCTCCATCAGGTCGGCCGCGGAGAGCGTGGGATCCTGCGCGGCGGCCCACGCCGCGAGGCCGCTGGCCACCGGCGCGGCGGCGCTCGTGCCACCGAAGGTGGTGGTCACGCCGTCCTCCGGGGCGAGGGTCACCGTGGCGCTCGGCGCCGCCACGTCGACCGCGGGGCCGATGTTGGTGTAGTTGGTCGGATAGCCGTAGCTGTCACTCGCGGAGACACAAAGCACGTCCTCCAACGCCTGCATCTCGTTGTTACGGATGGTGCGATCGTCGTTTCCGGCCGCGAACACGACGAGGGCGCCCAGTCCGTCACGGGGCTCCGTGGCGGCGCGGTGGATGACCTCGGCGAGCGTCTCCGGGACCGGCATGCTCGTGGTGAAGCCCCACGAGTTGTTGATGACCGCCACGTCCAGCGCGATGGCGTGCTCGAACGCCCGTATGTCGGCGGAGAGCGGGGTGCCCTCGCCCTCGCCGAGCAGCTTGATGGGGACGAGCGTGCAGGTGGCACACATCCCGACGATGCCCGCCCCGTTGTTCGCGCGCGCGACGATGACGCCGCTCACGGAGGTCCCGTGCTCGTCGCAGATCGCATCCCCGCCATCGGCGCAGTACTCGCCGGGATCGGGAGAGGGATCCTCGTCGTCACTCCAGGCGTCGTACGGCGAGAGCACGGCCGCCGCGAGGTCGACGTGGTCGATGTCGATCGCGGAGTCGATGACCGCCACGCGGGTCTCCGCGCCGCCCATGGAGCGCTCGAACAGGCGCTCCATCTCCAACGCCTCGAGGTACCACTGGCCGCCGTAGCTCGGGTCGTCGAACGACACTGCGGTCGGGGCTTGGGGCAGGAGCACGTCGGGGAACACGTGGGCGACCCCCGGGATGCCCGCGAGCAGCGTGGCGGTGGCGATGGGGTCCGACGCGGGAAGCAGCCACGACGGGCCTCCCAGCCACTCGGCGCCCTCGGGGGGCTCCACGCCCTCGGCCACCGTGAACACGACCCCGGGCCGCACCGGGAGGTCGACGCCGGGCGCGAAGCGGTAGACCGGGCGCCCGGCCGACACACCCACGTGGAGGGGAGGGGCCGAGGGGTCGAAGCGGAGCGGTGACGCGGCCGCTCCCGGTGTCGAGGCCATCAGTGTCGAGGCCATCACGAGGGACAACGTGCCGAGCAGCATGCGGACAGGATAGCGAGCGGCGACGAGGTGTGCATGCGCTTTCTCTCCGTCCTCCTGGTGCTCGGTTGCGGGACCTCCACCGACGACGACAAGTCCGCGGACGACACCGCGGCCGGGCTCGACCCCGTGTGCACCGAGCCGGTCGCGCCGGCGTGCGTCGACGAGATGATCCTCGACCTCTCCCTCCACGACGACAAGACGAGCCGTGGGGATGTCACCACGACCACCGACGGCGCCGACTTCGTCACCGCCATCGACGCCAGCGCCGGAGGTTACAGCCAGGCGGCCAACAACGCTTGGGTGTACGTCCGCTTCGGAGCCGACGGGGCCGAGAAGCTCGAGATCGACGACGAGTCCGCGCTCGAGGACATGACCTGGCACCTCGCGCTCCGCCGCTTCATCGTGCGTGTCAACAGCGGCGACAGCGGCCCGTCCTGCGTCGGCGCCGCCGCGATGATCGGCTCCTCCTACGCCGACGTGACCGCCGTCCCCGAGGGCATCACCTACCTCCAGGACGACTACTACACCGACGACTGCACGATCATCAACGACTCGTCGGGGCTTCCCGGCAGCCCCCAGGTGGCGATGGGCGCGTGGTGGTCGTACGACGGCTGCGTCCAGACCACGGGCACCCCCATGCTCCTCCAGCTGGAGGACGGGCGCGTCATCAAGCTCGTCGTCGAGACCTACTACGAGGGCAACGGCCAGGAAGAGTGCAACGAGAACAGCTCCACCACGGCGGAGAGCGGGTTCTTCTCGATCCGGTGGGCGGAGATCTAGGGCGAGACTGGATCAGGAATCCGGAATTGCACCACAGAGGCACAGAGAGCACAGAGGAAGGAAAAGGCAGGGAGAGGCTAAGAAGGTAAGGGGGAAACGCAATTGGCTCGCGCCTCGTCTCCCTTCATCCTTCTTCCATTTCCGCTCTTCTCTGTGTCCTCTGTGCCTCTGTGGTGAACCCTCTTCGCCGCGGGCGTCCGACTACGCCGCCCAGATCTTGACCGTCTCCCCGATGAAGTCGAGGATCCGCCTGCACTCGTCGTAGTCCGGGTGGCGGACGTGCATCCAGCCGTGGCCCATGTAGCCGGAGCCGACGTCGGCGGTGCGTTGGCCCACGGCGGGGAGGTGGACCTCTCCCAGCCAGCGGCCGTAGCGCTCCTGGACGGCGTCGAGGCCCGAGTAGCCGGTGATCCGGCCGTCCTGCGTGGGGCGGAGGCTGATGAGGCCCGCGCTGTAGTTGCGCGTCGGCCGCGGGCGGGCGTGCCCGAGGGTGAGCGCGCGCGCCCACTCCACGTAGAGGTCCATGTCGTTGGCCCAACAGTAGAGGTCCCAGAACCGGACCCCCGGCGGGCGGGCGCCGATCTCGCTGAAGGTGAGCCCCTTCGGCCCGAAGAACCACTCCATGTGGGTCGGCGCGGTGCCGATGCCGAGCTCGCGGACGACCTTGCGGCCCATCGACTTGAGCTCGTCGTACCCCGGCGAGTCGATGCGGTTGGTGGTCACGATGTAGGGGCTGATCCAGCGGTTCCGCATCGCGTCGAGCACGTTGGGGTAGTAGTGGGAGACGGCCTCGAACACGACCTCGCCGTTGCAGACGAGCGTGTCGTAGAAGCCCTCGTGCCCGGACACGAACTCCTCGATGGTGATGAAGCGCCGGGCCTGCCCGAGCCCGTTGGCCACGAGGGCGCGCTCCAGGCCGGCGTCGTCATCGACCCGGAAGGTGCCGGCGGCGCCCGCGCCGTCCCGCGGCTTGACGACCACCGGGTAGCCGACCGAACGCACGAAGCGGCGGGCGTCCTCCGCGGTGTCGACCGCGGCGTTGCGCGCGCACGGCACGCCGCGCTCGCGGAGGTACTGCTTCATGATGAACTTGTCGCGACAGAGCAGCACCTTCTCGACGGACAGGCCAGGGATGCTCGTCGCCTCGCGCACGCGCGCGGTGGTGAGCATCATGGCCTCGACAGTGCACTCCAGGCGGTCGACCCACTCGCGCTTCTGCACGCGACGCACGGCGTTGGTCAACGCGCCCTCGTCGGCGAGCGAGGGGATGTGCTCGTAGCCGTGCAGCCAGCTCTTCAGCTCGGGGTCGAGGTGGTCGGTCGGAACGTCCCCGATGCCGGTGACCCTGGCCCCCACCGCGTGGAGGGCGCGCACGAACTGCCGCTGGTTCGCGGGAAAGTTGGGGGCCATGAAGAGGACGTGCATGGGGCGCTCCGGGAGGGTTGGCGTCGGGGTGGGGGCGCGATTCGCCGCGCCCGGGGTGTCAGGTGTACTGGACGCGGATGGTGTCGATCAACGTGGCGAGCGCGTCGGTCACGACGTTGGTGTCGGGGTGGCGCACGATGACGTAGCCCTCGCCCTCGTAGCCGGCGGCGCGCTCGCGCCCGACCACGGGGAGGCGGGCCTCGACCACGAGGTGCCCCACCTTGCGTTGGGCCGCCTCCAGGTTCTCGACGCGGGCCACCTTGCCGTGGCCATCCCCCCGCAGGAACGCGACCCCCGCGCTGTACTTGCGATGGAAAGAGCCCTCGACCCGGCCGTCGATCATGGCGTGGGCCCACGCGGCGTAGAGGCTGCGGTCGTGCGCCCAGGACATGAGCGACGTGAATTGGGCGCCCGGCGGGCGCGCGCCCACCTCGGAGATCACGGGCGAGCCGTCGGCGCGGCGGAACCACTCCATGTGGGTCATGGCGGTGCCGAGGCCGAGCGCGCGGTTGGCCTCGAAGCCCACCTTCCGGATGGGGTCGAACTCGGGGCCGATCTCGCGCGGCAGGTACACGCACCACTGGATCCAATCGTTGCGCATCACGTCGAGCGGGCCGGGCAGGTAGCGGCCGATGTTGTGGAACACCGGGCGCCCGTCGATCATGATGGTGTCGAAGGAGTACTCCTCTCCCTTCACGAACTCCTCGGCCAGGGCCTCGCGATCGGGGGCCGGGCGCAGCTCGGCGAGGGCCGCGGAGAGATCGTCGGGAGAGTCGATCTTGTAGGTGGCGCGGCAGCCGGCGCCGTCGGGCGGCTTGACCACGATGGGGTAGCCGACCTCCTCGATGAAGCGCCAGGCGTCCTGCTTGCTCCGCAAGCGCGCGTGTCGGGCGGTGGGGAGCCCGGCGGCGCGGAGCGCGGACTTCATCACGCCCTTGTCGCGGAAGCGGCGCGCCACGTCCGGCGTGATGCCCGGGAGCCCGAGGGCCACCCGCGCCTCCGCGAGCTGGTCCTGGATGTTCTCGAGGATCCCGATGATGCAGTGCGCGCCGCCGAAGCGGGCCATGATCTGCCGCGCGGCGTCCACGATCGTGTCCGTACGCGTCGCGTCGGACACCTTCCAGTGGAGGGCCCCGGCGGGCAGGCGGTGGGCGTCGTCCTGGGTGAGGACCACGAGCCGCGTGCCGGGCACGGCGTTGGCCGCCTGGACGAACTTGAGGGTGGCGTCGAGGAGGAACGGGGCGACGAACAGGACGGTGCGCATGGCGTCGGTCCCTATCGCCGAATCGGCCGCGGGGCTACCGTTTCCCCGAGTCTCGGCTCCGCGGGCCGCGCGCCCGCGATGGGTTAGAGCGCGGTGGATCGTGAGGTCCCCCCTGATTGCCCTCCTCCTCCCGGCCGCCCTCGCGGCGCCCGCCTCTTACGCCCCGATCGACGCGGCCGCCGTGTTCGGGCCCCTTGCACACGGGGCGCACGGGCGGGAGCCGGTGGCCCTCGCCGGGTCCGGCGCGCGCTACCTCGACGTGTACAAGTCGGGCGATCTCGCGATCCTGCACGACGCCGACGGGGAGTGGTTGGCAGAGGCCCTCGCGCAGGGCGGGGATCCGATGCCTTGGATCCTCGGCTCGCTCGAGACCGCGTTCTACAAGAAGTTCGAGGACGACTACCAGTACCTCACGGTGCTGATGGTGATGGACCTCGGCTTCTTCTTCGCGTTCTACTCGCCGATGGCGAACGACGTGCGGGGCATCGGCTACGACAGCATGTTCGCGAACGAGGTGTTCGACACCTCCGGCAACCAGCTCGATGGGTTCATCTTCATGAACTACTACGGGCTCTGGGCGGAGAACCCCGCGGTCGGGCGCTACGTCTTCGGCCAGGAATTCATGCACCGGTGGGGGTCGTTCACCAACATCGACAAGGAGGGGCTCGCCACCGACGCCCTCCTCGGACGTGACACCGCGCATTGGTCCTACTACCTGCACACGCCCAACTCGCCGATGGAGGGCAACACCTGGCTCGACAACGCCGACGGGACCTGGACCACCGAGAACGAGGGCGTGTCCACCTACAGTGACCTCGACCTGTACCTCATGGGGCTCGTCGGCCCCGAGGAGGTCGGCGAGCAGACGCTCCTCCTCGTCGACGAGGCCGATGCCGCCGCCGCCGTCGTCGAGCCCGCCTCCACCCCCGAGTTCCTCGACCGGTACAGCGGCGGAACCAACGTCACGCTTCCCGCCACGCCGATTACCTTCACGGTCGACGACATCATCGCGGCCGAGGGCGAACGTGTACCCTCCGCGGCGGACAGCCCCAAGGACTTCCGCATGGCATTCCTGGTGCTGGTGCTCTCGGAGGACACCTTCGGTGACGCCGAGATCACCGCCATCGACGGCGTGCGCCGCACGTTCGAGGCCGATTGGGAGGAGGACGTGGGGTACCGGGCCGACCTCGACACCACCCTCGGCAACTCCACCGCCCCCACGTGGGGGGAGCCGCTCGACACGGGGGAGGCCGAAGACACCGACACCGTCGACTGCTGCAAGGACGACGGAGAGGGCGAGGCGGCCGCCGCGTGCGGCTGCGCCTCCTCCCCCAGACCCGACGGGTTCGCCCTCGCCGCGCTCGCGCTGGTCGGGCTCGCCGGCGCGCGTCGGGAGGTGCGGTCGTGAAGGTCCTCTTCCTCTCTCCGAACTACCCCGCCGAGATGCAGGACTTCACGCGGGGCCTCGCCGAGGTGGGCGCCGACGTGGTGGGCATCGGGGACACCCCGCGGGACGGCCTCTCGCCCAAGGTCAAGGCGCACCTCGCCGGCTACCTCCACGTCTCGCTCCAGAACAGCGAGGCCGTGCTCGCGGCGGTGCGGGCCACGGGCGTGCGGTTCGACCGCGTGGAGTGCCTCTGGGAGCCCTTCGTGGAGCTGGCCGCGTGGCTTCGCGAGCGGCTCGACGTGCCCGGGATGTCCCTCGACACCGCGCGCGCCTTCCGGGACAAGGAGCTCATGAAGCAGCGGGTCGAGGCCGCGGGCCTCCGGGTGCCGCACCACACCCGCGCCTCCTCGCGCGAGGAGGTGTGGGCCGCCGCCGAACGTTTCGGGTACCCGCTCATCCTCAAGCCCATCGCGGGGGCGGGCAGCGCGGACACGTTCCGGGTGAACGACGCCAAGGAGCTCGAAGTGGCCTTGGCGCGCACGGCGCACGTGCCCGAGGTGAGCGTCGAGGAGTTCGTGGACGGCGAGGAGTTCACCTTCGACACCGTCTGCATCGACGGAAAGCCCGCCTACGCCAACATCGCGCAGTACCACCCCCGCCCGCTGCTCGCGCGCTCCCACGAGTGGATCAGCCCCATCGTCGTCACCCTCCGTGACATGTGGGCGCCCAGGTACAAACCGGGCATCGAGCTCGGGCTCGGCGTTCTCCGCGCGCTGAACATGGGCTCCGGGTTCACCCACATGGAGTGGTACCTGAAGGCCAACGGAGAGGTCGTGTTCGGCGAGATCGGCGCCCGCTCCGCCGGCGGCCACCTCGTCGATCAGATGAATTGGACGGGCGACATCGACATCTACCGCGAGTGGGCGCGCGCCGTGTGTTGGAAGTCCTTCGAGGGGGACACGACCCGCAAGTACAATGTCGCCATCGTGTTCAAGCGCGCGTTGGGCCAGGGCCGGATCCAGCGCATCGACGGGCTGGAGCGCTACCTCGCCCGCTTCGGCCCGCACGTCGTCGCCGAGCAGTTCCTCCGCCCGGGCACCCCCCGCCGCGACTGGCTCCAGACGCTCGTGAGCGACGGATTCGTGTGTGTACGGCACCCGGACCTCGGCGCCACGCTGGAGATGGCCCAGGCCGCGGCCACCGACATCACGTTGTACGCGGGCTGAACGGTCACTCCGCTCCGACCGCGGCCGTGACCCGCGCCCGTTGGAGGGCCGCGAATTCGACGAGCCCGGCCCGCACGGCCTCGTCGAACTCCGCCTCGGTGCCGACGAACGTGGCGCCCTGCGGCTCGCCGTCCTTGCCGTAGAGGGCGGGGCGGAGGAGCTCGGCCAACGACTCCACGCGGGCCTCGAACGCCTCGGCGGCGTAGGCGCCTTCGAGCGCGTCGAGGAGGTGCGCCCGGTAGGTCGCGGCGTACGCCGGATCGTCGAGGAGGAAGCGGATGAGCGGCCAACTGGCATCGACGCCGGCCAGCAACGGGTCGTCGCCCGGGGCCGGCTTGTCCGTGAGCACCTCGTTGTGGTCCCAGGGGATCCACGCGAGGCGGCCCCCGTCCGCCGGGGGGCCGTAGAGGTGGTAGTTGTGCGCGATGGCACCGTAGGCATCCCAATTGTGCAGCGCGGTGTTGACCGCGAGCCAGCGCAGGAATCCGTCCACGTCCAACTCGGCCGCGAGAGCGGCGCGCCAGGTGGCGGAGTCGCTCCGGTCGCCGTTCAGCGCGGCGTGCAGCGCGCGCACGTCCGACCAGTCGGCCTCGGCGGTGTTGGTCTCCTTCTCGAAGCTCGCCTCGTCGAAACACGTCACGGAGGCGCAGGGGCCGTCGGGCTTGTAGAGGTTGCCGGCGTCGTCCCCCCAGATCCGCGCGAGGAGCGTGTCCTCGGGGACCTCCAGCGCCACGTACAGGCCAAGGGGCTCGGGGCCGGCGCCGGTGTCGAGGGTCACCTTCCAATATGCGGCGCGCGCCGCGGGGACGCCGCGGTCCTCCAGGATCTCGCTGGCGAGCACGTCGCGCATCAGCGTCGGATCGCCGAAGCCGTTCGCGAAGGAGAGCTCCCCGAAGCCGAAGAAGCCTTGGCCCTCCCGCCCGACGCCGTCCGTGACCAGGCGATCGACGTCGAGGCGGAAGGGGAGCTTGCGGATGCCGCCCTGCCAGGCCGCCCGGAGGGAGGAGTTGCCCTTGAGCCGGAAGCCGACGCCCTCCCACGTTCGCGTGCCGACCGCCACCGTCACCGGGTACCAGCTCGGCGAGACCTCGACGGGGCCCTTCACCGACGGGCTCTCGTGGGATCCGCCGCCCCCGAACGGCGCGCCCTGGAGCGCCTCCATCTCGCGCATCATCGTCGCGTGCACGGCCCCGTCCATCCGGAGCGCGAGGGCGTGGACACGGTCGGTGCCGAACACCGCGGCGTAGTCGGGCACGCCGTCCGAGGGGTCCCCGTGCGTCGGGACCGGCGGACCGCCTACGCACGCCGCAAGGAGGGCCATCGCCCCCACCACGAGCCACGTCATCCCTGTTCCCCCCGCGTGCAAGGTAGGAACCGGCGGCCGCTCGGTGGAGCTTCCGGTGCGTGAATCGCCCACGGGCGCCGAGGCTACGTCCTCACTCGCGCCCGCACGGCCACCGGCCGAGCTCGACCGTGTTGTCCGCCTCGTCGCACTCCTCGACCACCTCGGCGTCGTCGACGCGGACGATCATGCCGCGGTCCCAGTCGGCTTCGGTGAGCTCGAACGGACCGATGTGCTCGGCCTCGCCGGGTGGGAGGGTCAACGTGGCGCCGGCCACGAAGGTGGCCCCCCGGTAGATGCCGACGTTGAAGTCGGGGGTATCGGCGAGCCCGGTGTTCTGGACCGGGATGATCACCTCGACCACCCCCGCGTCACACCGGAGCGAGCAGATCTCGGGGGTGCCGGGGGACAGGTCGGCGAGGTCGGTCGAGAGCCCGTAGAGGGTGCCGCCGGCGCGGAAGTTGTTCCAGCGATCCCAGTTGGGCTCCTGATCGGCGGGGATGTCCCCGTCGTCACCCACGTTGGTGATGTGGTACGCGAATTGGTTCCACACCGGCCGGGAGGGGCGCCAGGAATTGGTGGCGTCTCCGATGATGGTGATGCCGTTGTAGCCGGTGTAGGCGTAGTTGTTCGAGGGGAGAACGATCTCGGTGGAGCCGTCGTTGTCGACGTCGACGATGAGGGGGTATTCGTAGAGCGTGCCGCTCGCGTGGCCCTCGTCCTGCAGCTTCACCATGCCCGTGGCCCCGTCGAACACCCAGAGGGTGAGCTCGTCGGCGTAGACGACGTCGGCCGCGCCATCCCCCTCGAAGTCGAACACCGAGCTGCCGGTAACGGTGGAGGAGTAGTCCGACACCGGCATGCTCCAGAGCACGGTGCCGTCGGTGTCGAAGACGGAGTACGCCGCCGCGCCGGCGACCCCCACCTCGGGCAGGCCGTCGTTGTCGAAGTCGGCCACGGTGGGCGGCCCGCCGTTCCCCCCGCCGGGGTGGATCGCCTGCCAGCGGACGGTGCCGTCGACGTTGGTGACGACCACCGTGCCGGCGGTCGTGTGGACCACCTCGGGGATGCCGTCGAGGTCGAAGTCACCAACGGCGCCGGGCCCGTCGGTGGTCGCGTCGGTCCAGAGCACCTCGCCGTTGCCGCGGTACACGGTGTTGCCGGCGATGACCTCGAGGCGGCCGTCGTCATCGAGGTCGACCGCGAAGGAGAGCCACCAGCCCGCGCCGCCGGTGCCGGTCCACAGGAGGGCGCCGCGGTGGTCGAGGAGCTGGCGCCCGTACACGACCTCGGACAGGCCGTCCCCGTCGATGTCGGCGAGCGCGGGCGCGCCGTAGCCGTAGATCTCCGTGCCGCCGCCCCACTTCAACGAGCCGTCCGCATTGACACAGACGACCGCCACCTCGACGCCGGAGGTGCACACCTCGGGGAGGCCGTCGGCGTCGATGTCACCGATGGCGACGCCCCCGCTGGCGAAGATGTGGTAGCCGCCGGGATCGTAGATCGACCACCAGGTGCCCGATCCGTCGCCGCTGATGGCGGTGAGCGTGCCGGCGGTGGTGTAGCCGCCGTTGGCGAAGCTCGTGAACACGATGTCGGGGATGTCGTCGCTGTCGATCCGGCCGTCCCCGTTGTCGTCGGTGAGGTTGGCGACGGCGGGGGTCGACATGATGTCGTCGTAGTCGGGGTAGGTGGCGTTGGTGGTCCACTGCCACTCCACCACGGGCGTGAACCCGCCGACCGGCGGATCGACGAGGCAGCTCGCGTCGGTGGAGACGCTCCAGGGCCGCTCGACCTCCGGGCACTCCTCCGGTGGGATCGGCTCCTCGGGCTCGTCGATGAACGGCTTCACCTCGTAGTCGCTGCACGCGGCGAGGAGCGCCCCCAACAGAGCCAGGGGCGCCGGGGGGCTCACTTCTCGCCCGAATCGAGCTTCTTCTGGGCCATCTGGACGTACTTCCGGATGTTCGGGATCTCCGGATCGAGCGCGAGGGCGCGCTGCAGGTCCTGGTGCGCCTGCCGGTAGTTCTTCCGGTAGTAGTGGGAGATGCCGCGGCGGCAGCGGGCCATCGCGTGCCCGCCGTCGATCTCGACCGCCTGGTCGTAGAACTCGATGGCGCGCTTGTACTCCTTGCGGGCGAAGTAGAGGTCACCCATGGCGACGTGGGAGTCGGGGCGATCCGGCGCGTGGTCCTCCGCGCGCGCGAAGTCGCTCATCGCGCTCGAGTAGTCGCCCAGCTCGAGGTAGCACCGACCGCGCCCGATGTGCGCGTCGACGAGGTTGTAGCGCATGTCCAGCGCGTCGGTGTAGAGCTGGATGGCCTTCTGGAAGTCTCCCCGCCGGGCGTGATCGTGGCCTTCGGCGAGGAGCTCCTGGACGTACTTCTCGTCGGGAACGGCGGGCCCGCGCGTCGGGGGCGCCACGGCGGCGGGTTGGGTGTGGTCCGACGCATCGTCGTCCGTGAGGCGGGGCGCGTTCCGGGGTGGCGCGGGATTTTGGGCCTTGTTGTTGTCCCGCATCACCGAGAGGCTTCCGCGCACGGTGTGCCCGGTGCCGATCTGGATCTCTTCGCTGCCCTCGTCCCCCGCGGGGAGGTCGGTCGCGTCGTCGACGACCCGGGTGGTCTTGGACGCGGGGATGCGCGCGCCGAGCAGGGCGCCCACGCGGCTCGCCTCCTGGGAGGACCGGGGGTTCGGCATGGCTGGCTGGGAGGGCTCGTCGGCCTCGATCTCGGCCTCCTCCTCCTCCTCGGGGGCGAGGTGGGGGGCCGGCGCCGCGGCACGGGCCTTGGCGGGCGTGAGCGCCGGGCGTCCGAAGTCGAGGACGCTGTGCTCGTGCGGCGCCTCGGGGTCCAGGCCCGGGAGCGCCTCCGGCGTGGAGAGGAAGCGCACGCCTTCGGGGACACGGATCCCCTCGGCCCGCTGGGGAAACCCCCCGGTCCGGGTGGCCTCGCCATCATGAGCGGCTTCGGCGGCGCGGGCGGCCTCGGCGGCGCGGGCGGTCTCCGCGAGGCGGGCCGCCTCGGCAACTCGGGCGGCCTCGACGGCGCGAGCGGCGTCGGCACGGGCGGCGCGCGTGGTGTCAGCGGAACGGGTGGGATCGGCGGCGCGATTGGTGTCGGCGGCGCGATTGTTGTCGGCGGCGCGATTGGTGTCGGCGGCGCGATTGGATTCGGCTACCCGGGC